>JASJBC010000102.1 GCA_030066715.1 Acidimicrobiia bacterium | reverse complement strand
CAACCTGCCCCGTCGGCTGTCGCCGTTTGTGATACTCCATCACACGGGACGCACTTCCGGCCGCAGCTACAACGTGCCGCTCGCCGCCTTCGCAAGAGGTAGCGACGTCGTGCTCACCCCGACCTACGGCCCCAACGCCGACTGGGTTCGCAACGTGATTGCATCTGGGCACTTCGTGCTCGATAGGCGAGGTACCAAACTCAGCTACGAGGAAGCCAGGTTGGTGAGCCGAGAGGAAGCCTGGCCACTGCTCCCCTGGGCGGTGCGTGTCGCCATGCGGGTGCTGGGCATCCGCCACTTTGTTGCCGCCCGGCGATCAATCGTCGCCGATGGCCAGCGGCTCAACAGCGATCTCCTGTAGCTCCCGAACCGCCGCACTCAAGTGGGCAAGCGCGTCGACGTACTCCGCCTTCGTCGGCCGTCCTGCCATGAGGTCCATCGCCACATCCTCAGATGCCGCCTCGAGACGGTACAGAGCGTCGCGCAACGCCTCCCATGTACGGCGAGAAAGCAGGACCTCCTCGGGGTGGATTCCCCGCTCCCCCGCAAGCCGGCGCGCCTCATACGCCCGCTGGCGGTGCGAGCGACGACAGTAGCGTGCGGGCCGTCCCGGGCCACTCGACGCAGCAAAGTCGGCACCGCACCATTCACATCGGGATCGAGTCGATAACGTCACAGTGACATTACCCTAGCCGTGAGAGCGCCCGTGGAGTGTGATGGTCGGGACGGGTTTGCGCCGGATTGCACTTACCGTTGGGCTGTTGCGACTTCCCCAGCTATCTCAGCGCAAGACGCACAGTCTCATTCTGCCGCCTCCACCAAGATGGTCCCGGGCTTGTAAGTGGCCCAGGCGAACCAGAATGTGTCCAGGTGTGGAACGCGCTCCAATTTGGTTCCGGCGAGAGGCCCATCGAGAGCCTCACCGGTCACGCTCCACAGCGAACCCGTCTGGTCGTCCCGGACCTCGCCGTCGGCCGCAGCAAACGTGAGCACGTCGCCATCGACCTCGGACTTGAACACACCAACCGTCCCGACGTCGCGTCCCTCCTCCACACTTGAATCCTCGAGAGCCGTCGCCTGGCCGGCCTTCCACAGGATGACCACATCGGTCTCCCCTACCTTGGTGTTGGTTGCAGCGGTGTCGATGCCGGAAATGGCGTCCAGGGCAAACGCTGTTGGTGTCGCATCGATGTCCACGCCGACAACGCGTTGCTTCGCCGCGGCGCGACTGTCGACATCACCGCGGAACAGGAATGGGTCGGTGTTCACATCGTCATAGCCGACGTAGGGATTTCGCCCGTAGTCGCGAACAAATCCTGTCTGGGTCGGATCCAGGACCTGGCCGGTTGGGTATGCCTCGCGGAAATCCGCCCATGACAGGAGGGGCGAGGCGACGATCTCGAGTTGCTCACCGGCAAGCAGACCAACGACGGCCCGGCCATCGAAGTGCGTCCACAGCGATTCGGTCGCCCGGTCGTACATGACCAACGCCGACGAGAACAGGCGCCCCGAGGTGCCGAAGGTGGTCTCCACACCGCGAATCTCGCGGACGTAGCTCACCGCCGAGTTGCACAGCGGGCAGTAGGTGACGGACACCGGAACTCTGCCAACGGTGTCGTTCACGATCTCGTGCCAGATCATCACCTGAACCGGGTACGCACGTGCGTCACCGTCGATCTCTATGGCCACAACGGCCTCAGGATCATCGAGCAGATCCAGTGCCTCGGTCACCGGGACGAATACGGGCTCCTCGATCGGAGGGATCCCGTCAGGCGGTGGACCCCCGGAGATGATCTCACCGGGGTCGACCAGCGGATCCGGGAACTCGGGCGCAGAGGAGGTGTCCAGCGCCGACGGCCCGTCGGGCAGAACCCCCTGGGCGGGTTGGGCTTCCGAAGATGTAGTTGTCGTGGCCTCATCGGAGGCCGCAGCGGCGGTGGTGGCCGGTGAAGAGTCCCCGCCCCCGCATGCGGTAGCGATTAGGCCAAGCACCGCGACAACAAGCATTACTCGTTTCATCCTTCAATCCTCATTTGCACTTGCGTCGACCAACCGTTGCGGTCCCAAGACGGTTTCCCAATAGTCGGTTTGGCGACAAATCCCGGCATGCGCAGCTGCGCTATGGCACCCCGAAACGACGTTCCACCTCGCCTTGGTCGTGCTTGCAGCCACGCCGCTCAGGCGGAGGCTCGATGTGACGTGAGGTCTCTGCCGGCAATCTCGGCCAGCGCTGCAGGCCGCAGAATCCGAATCACGCGGTAACCGGTCTCGATGGAGCCCTCGCTGCGGAACCCGGCAAGGGATTCGTTTACCGACTGCCGGCTCGCCCCCAGCAAGTCGGCGAGGCTGCTCTGGCTGAGATGGACTTCGTTGTAGTCGTCGGCTTCATCCAGCAGCACCTCGGCAACCTGCTCGCGCACGGTGCGATGCATGAGGCGGATGACTCGTTGTTGGGTCGCTTCGAGCTGCGAAAGACCGGCGACAAGCCATCGCATCGCAATCATCGGGTGCTCGATGAGGAGCGGGAGCAGTTTGGCCCGCTCCAACCTGAAGGCACGGACCCGGTTGATCGCCCGAGCCGATGAGATGTAGGGATGGCCCTGGAACATGGCGATGTCCCCGATCACCGCCCCGGAGCGGACTCTGCCCACAACACGCCGGCCGGTTTTGCGGGTCCGGTAGAGCTCGACATCGCCGCGCTGGATGACGTAGGCGGCGACTGAGTTCTCGCCCTCCTTGAACAGATGGGTCCCGGGGTACTTCTCCACGTACGAACCGGCGCTGGAGAGTGCGTCGAGGTCGGCCGGAGTCAGCGGGAGATAATCGGTCCGCCCGAAGGAGCGCGCCAGCCAAGCCACGTGTTGATAGTCGGCAGTATCCATGCGGCGCTCCCTAGGTAGCTCGTCGTAAGCAACGCGCCCAGGCTCCTTCATCTTCCCGGAAAATGTCCCTCTGCCGACATGTGGCATGGTCAAACCCTGCTGACTGAGCGCGATCGCAAGAAAGTGTGCCCACTGCCGGCGGTGCACGTCACTCACACCGACGTCAGGTCATCGACCGGCTCTGCGCTCTTGGATTTGCCACGCAGCCGCCCGACGAACAGGGTCACCGCCGCCGCTGTGACGACGGCCGCAAGCGTCCAGCCCACGGTTGCGGTGTTGTTGCTGACGCCGTTGAGGGCAGATTGCGAGAGTGACTCAACGGCACGGAAGACACCGTTGTCCAGGCTGGTGGCGCCGCTCGTCAGAGTCGTGCCCCAGAACCAGACTATGTAGCTACCGGCCAGCACCAGGATCACGCCTGAGACGGTGTTCACGTGGCGCATTGCGGTGCGGAATCGGCCCACGATCGCCGTCTTGCCGACGGCCAGCGCCACGGTGATGGCGAGCAGAACCAACGCCATTCCCAGGCCGTACACGAGGAATGTGACAAGTCCTGAGAGCAAGCTGCTCTGTGTCACCTGACCGGCAACGACGGTGAGGAAGACCGGCAGCGTGCATGACAGCGACGCCACGGCGTACGACACACCAAACAGGAAGACCGAGCGCACGTTGCGGTCCCTGCGCCCACGCTTGGCTTTGGGCAACGCGACGTTGAGGTCGAATCCCCGCAACATGGCCACGCCCAGGATCAACACGGCAACACCGACGACCAGCGCCAGCCACGGGATCCAGTCAATGACCGAGCGGAAGCCGGCGGTGATGAGGAACCCAGCCGTGCCGAACACGAGCAGAAACCCTGCCGCTACCGTGCCACCGACCAGCAGCGCCGACCCAACGGTCTGGGTGCGGCCGCGTGGCGGTCCCTGGTCCAGACCCATGAAGTAGGACAGATACGCCGGCAGCATGGCGAAGCCACAGGGGTTGATCATCGCCACCATCCCGGCGGCGAAAGCCAGCGCGAATGGTGCCTCGATCATGACAGCAGCACTTCCGTGATCTCGTCGATGAGCTGATCACGGGTGAGCGGACCGTTGTGCTCTGCGACGACCTGCCCGTCGGCCGAGATGAACACGGTGAACGGCATACCGAGACCACCGAGGGCCGAGTACAGCGCACCCTCACGATCCTCGGCTAGATCGAACAACACTCCTGTCTCCGCGACGAGCTCGAGCGCCTTGGCTCGTTCGTCCTGGATGTTCATCCCCAGGAAGGCAACCTGATCACCGAGTTGCTCCTGCGCCGGGAGAAACGCGGCAGACATCTCGGCAACGCACGACGGGCACCATGATGCCCAGAAGTTCACGACAAGGGGTCGCCCCTCATACGCGGCAAGCGAGACGGTCTCTCCGGCGAACGTTGCGAAAGTCGTGTCGGGTGCCGGGTCGCCCTCACGGGATGTTTCGCCGCCGGTCGCCGCACAGGCGCTGGCGAGAATCAGGATGGCGAGGGACATACCGGCGAGCCGGATTGGTCGTTTCATGGGAACACCTCATCATTGGGTTTCCCTGATCAACCCACCGGCCCCACCGCGGTCTCGACCAATCGACGGGTTGCCGACAATCAGCCGTCGAGGGTGAATCGGAAGCGACGAAACCCGCGACCCTTCGACTTGACCGTCGCCAGCGTGATCGTGCCGACCTCTCCCGTCGAATCGACGTGGGTACCTCCGTCTGCCTGGCGATCGAGCCCGACGATGTCGATGACACGAACCGTCTCCAGGCTCGGGGGAAGAAGGCTCACCTTGGTTCGAATCAGACTCGGATCCTTGTCGGCTTCCGCTCGGGGCATAAACGAGACCTCGACGTCCAGCCGAGCCGCGAGCTCGCTGTTGAGCTCCGCCTCGACATCCGGCTTGTCGTCGGGATTCCAGTTGGGGAGCTCAAAATCGAGCCGACCTTCACCCGCCACCATGTTGCCCCCGGTCACTGGGACCTGGTAACGCCTCCAGATCACACCGCACATGGCATGCATCGCCGTGTGCGTGCGCATGAGGTCGTAGCGCCGATCCCAATCCAACTCACCACGCAGCGACGTCCCGGTCCCGGGAACGGCACTGTCGATCCAATGCCAAACACCATTGCTGTCGGCAGTGACCCGGACGACAGCGAGCCTGTCGTCCCCGATCCAGAGCGCACCGACATCGTTGGGTTGCCCTCCGCCGCCCGGATAGAACACCGTGCGGTCGAGCAGAACCCGGCCATCGTCCCTGTCGGTGGCAACGACCACGGCATCCATCGTTCTCGCATATGCATCCGTCGAATAGATCGTGTCAGTCATCTACGCTCCTCCCGGTGACGCAGCTTAGGCCACGAGCCGCAACCCGATCGGGGAGAAACATGCCGACACCCAAAGAGCTGTTCCTGACAAACAACGCCGACGCCAACCGGTTCCTCGCAGCCGAGCCCTTGGGTCTGCTCATCGGTCTCGTGCTACACCAGCAGATACCGACCGAAAAAGCGTTCCACAGTCCCTACGTGCTCCGGGATCGGCTCGGCGACGATCTCGATGCAGCGGCAATCGCCGGCATGGATCCCGAGGAGTTGGAGGCGGTGTTCAAGGAACGTCCGGCTCTCCACCGCTTCCCCGGAGCGATGGCAAAACGAGTGCAAAAGGTGTGTGATCACATCGTCCAAGAGTACGACGGTTCGGTCTCGGCCATCTGGGAAGGGGTCGAGGACGCCGACACTCTCATGGAAAGGCTGCTCGCCATCCCCGGATTCGGCGAATACAAAGCCCGGATCTACCTCGGCGTCCTCGCCAACCGCTTTGGCGTCCAGCCGGAGGGATACACCGATTACCTTCCGACGTGGCCCTCGATAGCCGACGTCGAGAGCCTCGATGATCTCGCCGATCTCAAGGCGCGGAAGAAGGCGTGGAAGGAGTCCCAGCCTTCGTAGCGGCGGTTCTTCGCAGCAGGATCGGATAGCCGACAACGACCACTGCGCTGAACAAGAACCATTGGGCCGCATATCCCCGATGCGGCCCTTCCGACGGCGTTGGGAGCGGTACGAGCGCCGGAATGCCGTCAGGCTGTGCGGGATCCTGCTCGAGCAGCTGCATGTATACGGGCAGCAAATCGGCGGCTACCTGCTGATCGATTCTGTCGAGATCGACTCGCGAGATCCTCTCCAGTGTCCCGGTGGGAGGATCGACCGGGCCGAACGAGCCCCGGGTCTGGGTATTGCGCAGAGTGCCGATCACGGTCACCTGACCCGCCGGCGGCGCAAACTCGGAGTCCCCCGGTGTGTCCAGATCGATGATCACCCAGCCGCGGTCGACCACGATCGCGGTTCCGTCAACCAGGTAGAGCGGTGTGAGTACATGGTGACCGCTCACGCCGTTGTAGGACCGGGCCAACAGGATGATCTCCTCGGCCGCGGCATACTCCCCCGTCGTCACCACCCGTCGGAGCTCGAGCTCATCGGGAGAGTACGCAGCCGTGACCTCAGCAAGCGGAAGAGCGGCGGCCGTGGCACGGCTGGTAAGTAGATCGTTGAAATCCTGGCGCTCGGCAAGCCTGCGGAGCTGCCAGAAACCCATGCTGATGAAGACGACGACCGCAATTGCAGCAAGCACGTGACCGACGATCCACTTGGGTCGCCTGGCGAAGGTGTAGTCGCTCATCGCACCTCGTGTCGCAGCAGCGAGTAGAACCATTCGTCGATGAGCTCGCCGTCCTTGTAGATGGCCTTTCGTCTCGTGCCTTCCCGCGTGAAGCCATTCTTCTCCAGGACACCGGCACTCGCCGGGTTCCAGGCGAACACCTCGGCCTGGAGCCGCTCGACGGCGAATGTCTCCCACACGTAGTCCAGAAAGGCGGCGAAGGCCACCGTCATGATGCCGCGGCCCCAGTGGTCTTCTCCGAGCCAGTACCCGACGTTTCCGGTGAACCGGCTCACTCCTTCGCCCAGGTCAATGCCGCAAACGCCGATCAGCCGATCGTTGCGAGCCACAACGAGATTGCGAGGCGGCTCCTCCTCGAGACAACGGCCGATCCATTCGGCAGCGTCGTCTGCGGTGTAGGGGTGGGGGAACATGTGTGTCAGGTTGCGCCACACGGCATGACTGTTCGCCTCTGCCACCAGAGCTTCGTGATCCGACTCGCGCCAGGTGCGCAGCGTCACAGGGCCTGCAGTCAGCGGGAGACGGATCATGCCTGGTCGGTGGACGTCGGATAGCGCCCACCGGTTCTCCAGTAGACACCCTCCGCACGGGTCATGATGCCCTCCTCGACCATGTAGCGACGGAGCGAGGCGTAGTCGCTGTGGAAGAGCTGCAGTGTGAAATTGACGTCGCGTTCCTGGTACCGGAACCCGGGTTCGAACTCTTGGGCCAGGCGTTCCAGCACCAGCCGGCGCTTGGAGCGGCTGGCGGGGATCTCAACCAGCCGTGACCCGGAGAAGAATCGAGCCAGAACCTGTTTCTCGTCGCTCGTCCACGGCCCGTTGGTGATGGCTGCTGCTGCGCCCGCCGCCGTTGGCAGGCTCTTTACGATCTGCTGAAGCTGGTCGTCGGCCAGGCGCAGCTCGTCATCGATGAGGCCTGTAGCTCGCAGCTTCCCGACCGCCTCGGCGACCCTGCGTTTCGGCACGTCGAAGGCCTCGGCAACTTCGTCGATGGCGACGCGTCCCTCTGCCGCACGACCGAGCAGGGCCAGGCGGAGCGGATCTGCAACCACACGGATCAGATCCGCCGGATCAGTCAGCTTCGCCATGCTCAACCTCCATGCGCGACACCGCCGTCGCGGCGCGGGTCGGCCTTCTCGAAGAACCCGGCAAGCGGATCCCAGAGGGCTGCCTGGACGCCACCGAAGTACATCGAGATGTCGGGGAAGCGACGCAGGTCGAATCCTGTGACAGCCGACACGTCGATGCCGGGCTCGTAGGAGACCGTTGTCACGTCGTTGAAGATCTCCGTGTGGACGCGGGCATGCTCGATCGAGTCGCTCAACGACATTCCCAGGTGGATGAAGTTGACGAGCACACTGCTGACTGCGGTCGTGATCCGTGATGCCCCAGGAGACCCGATGGATAGGACTGCCCCGTGTCGGGATCGAGCGATCGTCGGAGCCATGTTGGAGACCAGGCGCACGCCGGGCTCCACACCGTGGAACCCTCCCGTGTGCAGCTCGATCTCGCCGAGCGAGTTGTTCAACCACATCCCGGTGCCCGGCACCATTGCCCCCGATCCATAACCGGCAGAAACCGTGACGGAGCAACCCAAGCCTTCCGAGTCGACCGTCGAGGTATGCGATGTCGATGGCGACGCCAGCATGCCCTTCATGTCCCCGAGCGCAGCCAACTCCAGCAACCTTTTGGCCTCTGCTCCTCTGTCGTGAAGCTCGTCCAGGTGGCTACGGCGGAACTCGCGCACAGCATCCTGGACCTCTACCAGCCTGGCCACATCCGGCGCCGCCCAGGTATCGAAGCCTTGGATACCCATGAGGAGCAACATTGCCGCCATGGTCGCTCCACCCACTGCCGGCAGTGCGTTGGTCGCAATCGTCCAGTCGTCCACTTCCACCGTGACCGGTTTCCGCTCTACCGCCCGGTACTCGGCCAGATCCCGAAGCGTCAGTATTCCTTCGTGTTCTTCCACCCGCGCCGCGATGAGTCTCCCCAACTCACCTCCGTAGAGCGGGTCAACCCCCTGCTCCGCCAGTAGGCGAAGGCTGTCCGCGAGATCCGGGATCAGAACGGTGTCACCCGCGGAGAGGTGGCGACCGGTGTCGTGATGGATCACGTCGTAGCTGGGCGGGTCCCAGCCGAAGACGAGCTCGTGTGAGTGCCCCAGGTACTCCGCAGCAGCGGTCGACAGCGGGAAACCCTTCTCGACGGCGCCGATCGCCGGAACAAAGAGCTCGGCCCACGGCAACTCGCCGTACCTCTCCCACGCCAGGCGCAACCCCGCAAAGGCGCCTGGAGTTGCCACCGAGCCGTAGCCGACGATCGTCGACGTCTTGCCGCCGTAGGTGAGAACGACGTCGCGTCCGCCGCGCCCGAAGCGCTCTGCGGCCAAGCCGCGCCCCGGCATCTCTGCATACGCATCGATCACGACCGGGTCGGCTCCTTCCGGCCAAATGGTGATGAACCCACCGGAGCCCGGTGCGATGATCCCAGGCTCCGTGACCATCGAGCAGATCACCGCTCCAATGGCAGCATCGACCGCATTGCCTCCTGCATCGGCAACGATCGACCCGGCGTCGGCTGCGAGTTGCGAGGCGGAAGCTATTGAGACTCTGCGCATCGGCGAACCCTAATCGACGGCACTCCCGTTCGATCCGGTGTCCGCTGCTTCTGTGCTTGCGGCAGCTGCGTCCTCGTTCCGCTGGACGTGAAACGACACAACCTCGAGGCGACTGTGTCGATGCTCGCCTGCACTCCAGAACCGGCGTTGCACCGTGCCGGTCACCCAGAGCCGCTCTCCCACCTCGGCGAGCAAGGCGGGATGGTCGTCCGCTGGGTCCCATGCCGTGACGGGGATGACGTCGACTCGTCGCCGGGGGGAACTGGAGCGAACCGTCACCAGGACGCGCAGCAGCCGGGACCCGGATTCGAACTCACGCAGCTCGGGTGGTGCGGCCAGCTTTCCGCCGAGAACCGCCAGATTCATGTCCATTGCACTTCTCCAATCTGGGAAGTGCGGGCTCAGACGAAGGTACCGAACGTGTGTGACACGATGTCAGGTGGCGTCAATGAGCCTGTCGAGATCGTCCAAGCCGGGGAAGGATGGGTCCTCGAGCAGTATCGAATCGGCGATGCTCCGTGCTCGATCCTTCGACCCGGTGAGGGCATTGATGCGGGCGGCCACGTACCAGAGTCTCAGGTCCTCGGGCCAGGGGTCGCCACCCATCTTGGGGGTGCCGGCGATACGAGCGGCGCCCTCGAGATCCCCCTGGTCGATTAGGAACGATGCATAAACAACCCGGGCTTCCTTCTTGACGGCCGGCCCGCCGCCGAGTTTGCGGAACTCCTCCCACACGGCGGTTACGTCCTTGTCCCGGCCCATAGCGCGGAGCACATCCATCTCGACCGGCATGTGTGTGGTCTCGCCGCTCAACCGCCGGTAGGTGCGCAACTCCCGCAGCGCTGTGGCCCAGTCGCCGATCCGGTACGAGGCCAGCCCGAGGATCTCGCGAATGGTTGCGTCCCGGGAGGCGAGGTCCTTGGCGTGATCCGCCCTGCGCACTGCCACATGGTATTGACCGTCGCTGAACGCTTCAGCTGCGGCTGCGAGCGCGGCAAGAGCGGCGTTCTGGCGTGCGGGTGGCGTGACCCGAACCAGAGCTTCCACCACGTGCCTGGGAAGACCCTCGGCCGCTGCCGGCAGCTTCTTCTTGGCGGTTGCGCCGTCGGCACGATCCGATGTGCCCTTGTTGCGCCGCGACGTCTGCGAATCCCGGCCACCGCTCTGGTTCGACCTGCTCTGGCTTCGCTTGCCTTGGCTTCCCTTGCTGTAGCTCCCGCCCTTCCCCCGCGACTGCGACGAGCTCCGACCACCGCCACGGCGATTGTCACCCTTGCCACCTCTGCTGCGGTTGCCCGACCCGGACTTCCTCGGTTTCTGGCTCACAAAGATCCTCTCAAACAAGTAGGGCCGCCCCAATGGGGCGGCCCTACTTGTTTTCTGCAATGCAAAGGATTGATCGTGAGCGAGTCGCGTGACCGAAGGCGCAAGCCCGGTGCAGGCAAGGGTGGATCGCGTGGCAAATCTCAGGCCAACCGCGGCGGCTCACGCCGTGGCGGTCCCTCGGCAGGCGGAACCAAGGGGCAACAGTCCCGGGGTCGGTCGACCGGGGGTAGGTCGACGAAGGGCCGGTCAACCGGTAGTCAGTCGGCGAAGCGAGGAGCCAGCAGGTCCGACCAATCGGGTGGGGCTAGCTCGCGCCG
>JASJBC010000106.1 GCA_030066715.1 Acidimicrobiia bacterium | reverse complement strand
CGCCCGGCTGGGCCGCCCGCCACACCACACCGTGGGCGCCCTCGCCGATCCGGCCTCGCAGAACGTAGCCACGCAGGAAGTCGGCAGCAGGCGGTGCCGGCTCGACGGAGAGTGACTCGTCCTGAAGGAGCATGCGGCCTTCGAGATCCACGAGCTCGGGAGACGGTTCCAGACCCAATCCCTCGCCGAGTTCGTGTCGTAGTCTCTGGTAGGCCTCCAGCGCCTCGGCCTGACGTCCCGAGCGATAGAGAGCAAGCATCAATGATCCCGTTAGTCGCTCCCGCCTCGGGTACTCATCGACCAAGGCCTGCAACTCGCCAACCAGGTCGCTGTCTCGCCCTTGGGCTAGCAAGGCCTCGAACCGCAACTCGATTGCGCTGAGCCGTAGCTCCGAAAGCCGACGAATCTCGGGGAGGGCAAACTCCTCGTATGCGAAGTCCGCGTACGGGTCCCCGCGCCAGAGACTGAGAGCCGTGTCGAGCGATGCGACCGCTCCGCCGGGGTCGGTTGGGACGACGTTGCGGGCCTCCTGCAGAAGCTGCTCGAAGCGAAGCGAATCGAGTTCCTCCGCACCGACTCGAACCACGTAGCCGGGGGAGACGGTCTCAACCGCATCTGCCGGAAGCGTCTGGCGAAGCTTGGAGACTTGATAGCGAAGAGAGCTCAGGTCCGGTTGGTCGTCACCCCAGACGAGATCGAGCAATCGGTCGGTGGAGACCACCTCGTTGGCATGAACCAACAACACTGCCAGCAGCGCCCGCTGCCGCGGTGCGGTGATCGCTACCGGCCGCCCCTCGTCCATCACCTGCAGCGGGCCTAGGACACGAAACTCCACCGGAGCCTTCCCTCTCGCCCCAGCATCGTCTCACAGAAAGTGGGGTGCGGCTAGATCAGTTCAACCGAGCGCCAAACATCACTTCGCACCGGACAGTACCCCTTCGATGACCAGGTCGACCGATCGCTCGAAGCTGACATCGACCTCCTCGGGCATACCAAAGCCGTCCTTCATCTCGAGATCGATGAACCCGTGCACAACGGCTCTGAGGGTCCTGATGAGATGGGTCGTCTGTTGCTCGTCGACGCCGGCTGCCACGAGTGTGTCCGCCAGCGTTGTCACCGGCGCAGCCATCGCTGCATAGAGGTCGTCGTCCTCCCCCGGCTTCGGCGCCGGCAACAGCGCCGAGTACAGGCCCGGGTGATCGAGAGCGAAGCGGCGATAGGACCGGGCGGTGCGACGCAATATCTCCTCGGGAGTATCGGAGCCCGCTGCCTCGGCGACGACCTCGCTCATCTGCCTTGCGGCGTGGAGGGCCAGTTCCCGCCGCAACCCGGCCAGTCCGGCCACATGGTTGTACAACGACGGAGTCTTGATCCCCAACTCGTCGGCAACGGCGCGCAGCGATGCCGCCTCCAGCCCGTCGCGATCTGCGATGGTGGCGGCGACATCGATGACGTTATCGAGCGTGAGCCCGACCTTCTTGCCCATCAGCCCCTCTTGGCAGCGATCCTCTCGGCGCGTTCCTTGATCGCCTGGTTCATGAGCTCGAACCCGGCAGGAGTCCCCTTGTCCAACGTGCGGGCGAGGAGCGGGACCAGCAGCCCGGTGAACTCCTCGCTCTGTGTGAACCTAGTACCGCCGTCGACGGCCTCGATCCTGAACTGATGGCGGCCGTCCATCAGGCCCTTGATACCCAAGGTGCCGAGCCATTCGAAGTACCGACCGGGCTCAACCGCAGTGACGGTCGGCCGAAAGGTCATGCCCATGCCGACCGGTGGCTCGATCCTGGCCCGCAGCTTCGAGCCAGTCTCCGCCTTGCCCTCGAGCGAGACGATGAACGGATTCCACTCTTCGTAGGCGGCGAAATCGAGCAGGGTCTCCCATACGATCTCGGGGCTGGCTGCGATCTGGATCTCGGTGTGCAGCTTCTTCATTGCTTTCTCCCTTCCCATTGTGACTAACTGTCTTAGTCACTATAACTAATGCCGTTAGTCAGTGTCAAGGGATTTCTTTCGAGAGATGCTGTGGGCAAAGAGAAAGGGGCCGCCACCATTGGGTGACGGCCCCTTCTCGGTTGCGTCTACTAGCCAAGCGCCCTATGCCAGAAGGCGGCCAACTCTCCGCGTGTCAGCGTGTCGTCGGGGCAGTAGTTGTCGTTTGCCGGCGGGTTGCAGCCACGGGTGATCCCGGCCTCCGCCAGTCGGTTGATGTTGTCCTCGAAGATCGACGTTTCATCGTCGGTGAAGTAGTCCGTCGCCGACGCCGGCAGATCCAACGCACGAACGAACATCGCCGCCACCTGACCTCTGGTGATGAAGTCGTTGGGGCAGTACTCGTCGTTGTCAGGCGGATTACAACCGAACGTGATCCCCGCCTCGGCCAACCGGTTGATGTTGTCCTCGAAGATCGACGTGTCGTCGTCGGTGAAGTAGTCCGTCGTCGTCGCCGGCAGGCGCAGCGCTCGGACGAACATCGCCGCCATCTGACCACGGGTCACGTCGTCATCCGGGCAGTACTCGTCATTCAGCGGCGGGTTGCAGCCAAACGTGATACCTGCCTCGGCTACCCACTGAATGTCGGCAGCAAAGATGCTCCCCTCCGTGTCGACGAACGGTGCCGGTGTCCGCAACCCCAGCAGGATCGGGTCGTGATCGGACGAGCGATACGGACCGGGAGCCGACAGCGCCGGCGTGTTCCATCCGAGCATGTTCGGCTCGTCGCCGTTGATGTGCCACGCCTCGACACCAGACACCTTGTGCGCCATCTCCGGCGTCACCAGGATGTGGTCGAGATTGCCCCGACCGATCCACGGCGCCGACGAAGCGGCGAAGAAGTTGTAGGTGTAGGCATCTGCGGACAGGTCGGCAAAGACGTTGCTCAGCTCCGTCTCCAGCTCGAGGATCGGATCCTCCGCCATGTAGGCGTTGAGATCGCCGAGGACGATCACGTCCGGATCGCCGCTCTCAGCCTGTAGCTCGTCGACGAACTCGAGAACCCGCTCCGCCTGCAAGACGCGGCGGGCGTTGTAGCAAGCCTGACCATCGCTCATGTCGGCGTCGTCACCGCTGGCTGCGGTGCAACTCTTCGACTTGAAGTGGTTGACCATCACCGTGAACGTCTCACCGTTTGCCGTGAACATCTGCGCCACTGGGGGCCGACCCAACTGGCTCGTCCCGCCCGGGGCTATGTCGTCGAACGCCGGATCGACGATGGTCACCGGATCACCGATCGGATCGACCGCACCGATTCGGTAGATGATCTCATTCCGGATCGGGTAGTCGTTGTAGTCGCTCACCGCACCGACCCACGCCCAGACCTCACTCCCCTCTGCAGCGTTGAGGTCTGCCACGAGGGTCGTGATCGGGGTATGCGTCGGATCGTTCTCCATCTCCTGGAGACCAACCACATCGGCGTTGAAGCCCATGATGGCGGCAACAAGACCCTCGGTCTGCTCGGCAAGCTGCTCCGCCGTAGAGGCGCCGCGGCCACCCAGCGTCGTCCAGTAGTTCAGTACGTTGAAGCTGGCGATCACGACGTCACCGCCGACGTCCGGTGCCGACATCGGCCGTGGATTGCTGGCGGTGAACGTCACCTCGACAGTCGGATTGATGCGGAACAGCCCGAAGCTGTAGTGCATCACGCCGGTCACGGTCGAAGCCGTGTCACCCAAACGGAGAGTCCCACCGTCCGGCAGGTAGGGCACCTCAGCCGGAGCCGATGTGGAGCCGTCGTCGAGGATGATGGCTCGTGCCATGTTCTCATCGGCAAGCGCCTGCAGGTCGGGGTCGCCGACGGGGAACACGTTGGTCGGCTGCGACACGACTGTGTCCGCCGCAATCCACACCTCGCCGAAGCTCGGCAGGTTGAACGTGTCGGTGGCAACCATCGTGTCGGTCAGCGTCACCAGCATGCCCTCGAACGGCTCACGGTCGGCGAGCGGCAGATCGAGCGCTACCGGAGCGATCGCCGGTCCGGCTCCGCAGTCGAGGAAGCCCTCGACACCTGTGATCTCCGTCAGACCGAACAGTTCCATCGTCCGGCCGACTACACGCACTGTGTTGCCGACCGTCACTCCGGTTGTGTCGGCGGAAACGAAGATGCCGTCCGACGTCGCCGCATCACTGTCACCGGTGGCGTCCTGGATGTTGTATCCGCCGTAGCCGGGGAACACACCTGTGACAACACCCTCGGTGAGTGCCGGCGTGCCGTCGTCAAAGGCACCGTCGGCGCTCGACCCCTGGAGCTCGTAGATCGCAGTGAACGGGTCGCCGCATGCGCCCAGCGGCGGCAGCGGTTCGAGGCCACCACCGGGAGGAGGTGGTGGCAGCGTCGTCGCCGCATTGGGTGTCGGGTCGGTCTCTCCCCAGGTGACCGAGCTCTTCTCGCTGGTTTCGTTGTTGCCGGTGAGGCCGTTACCACCGGTGCGGGTTTCCACACCCTCGGTCAGATCGGCACGCTGCCACGACAACCCATCGGTATGAACCTGATCCGGAGCAACCGCATCCTGCGACGCAATCGCCGTGTCATCAAGATACGTCGACGTATCGGTATCCCCATCCGGGCCATCAATCGACACCCCGGTCTTGTCAACCGCCTCGTTCTTGTCCCCAAACACCACATAGTCCAGATCCTGCACCAAATCCGTGGCCCCATCCCACGAATACAGCACCAGAACCTCACCATCCGACAAACCACCCTGACCATTGATCGAACCGGCCGTCGCCTCCAACATCGCCGGAACACCATCAGCAGCACCAGAGTCGTCATACAACTCGTAAGTCGCCGTCACGCCATAAGCCGTCAAAAAGTCATCCGACCCATTCAACGCAACCGTCTGATACTCACCAGCCGCAATCGACGCCCCACCGGGGAAACGAGCATGGAAATCACCAAACCCGCCACCACCGCCACCACCAGTAACAATCTGGTAGTAGTACGTCGGGCCCCCAGCAAACGTCGCATCAGTCAAATACACATCCGTCAGATCAATCGTCGACCCAGTCGGATTGTGAATCTCAACAAACTCCCCCTCAGTCGGAGAAACCACAAACTCCGACAACAACAAATGATCCGCAGCCGGCTCGGCCGCAACCGGCTCGGCCGCATGCACCCCCGTAGCGCCCAGCGCAGTCATCACCGAGGCAACCAAGGCGGCTGCCACCGCCAGTCGTACCCGTCGTCCGGACATGAAAGGACCCGCCATCGTCACACCCTTCTCTCCTCCGAAGGGGGGCACCGATGGGGAAGTGGGATTGACCGACGCCCCTGTTGTCGGGCGACAACACAGCAAAGGCTAGCGGGAGAACCGGTGCGACGTCCTATCCGATTATGCAGATCGCCGCACGCTCACTCCATGTCGTATGCGGGCTTCGAGCACACGGTCCGCAAGGCGAAGCTCGAGCGCAGCCGGGTGACCCCGGGCAGGCGCGACAGGTAGGTGCGGTGAATTCGCTCGTAGTCCTCGACGTCTGCACAGAGGATCTGCACGACATAGTCGGCGTCGCCGGCCATGAGATGACAGCTCATCACGCCGGGCACCTCCTTGACGGCCGCCTCGAAGGAGTCGAGCAGGTCCTCGCGTTGGCTGGAAAGAGAGATGTCGACGAACACCGACGTCGCCTTGCCGATCTTGGCCGGGTCGATGACGGCCGCATAGCGGTCGATGACACCGTGCTCCTCGAGTCGGCGGACCCGGCGCAGGCACGCCGACGGTGACAGATGAACCGCCTCGGCCAAGGCCACATTGCTGATTCGGCCGTCGTTGCTGAGAGCGGCCAGGATGGCGCGGTCGGTTCGGTCGAGGCGATATGACACAACAATCCTTTCCTCATTGCAGTCCTGCAACAACATTATTGCGCCGTTGGGTGGGCAGGCGCTACAGATCGCAACCATATTCGAGACACCTCGCGATATGTTTAGGAGGTCGCCTCACAGGGAGCTGATGCTGTGATCGTTGGTGTGCCTCGTGAAATCAAAGTCGCGGAGAGGCGGGTAGGTCTCAAGCCACCGTGGGTGCGGGAACTCGTCAGCCACGACCAAGAGGTGATCGTCGAGACCGGAGCCGGCCTCGGCGTGGGGGCCTCCGATGCCGACTACGAGGCGGTCGGAGCCAGGATCGTCTCGTCCGCCGCCGATGTGTTCGCCGCCGCCGACATGATCGTGAAGGTCAAGGAGCCGCAGGCGGCAGAGCGTGCCATGCTGCGCAAGGGCCAGATCCTCTTCACCTATCTCCATCTTGCTCCGGATCCGGAGCAGGCAGCCGACCTGGTCGACAGCGGCGCCATCTGCATCGCCTATGAGACGGTTACCGATCACAACGGTGGCTTGCCACTGCTCGCCCCCATGTCACGCGTCGCCGGCCGGCTCTCCGTGCAGGCGGGCGCTACGGCACTCGAGAGCGTGTACGGCGGTTCCGGGATCCTCCTGGGAGGGATTCCGGGAGTTGCTCCGGCCAAGGTCGTCGTCATCGGCGGTGGCGTGGTCGGCGAGAACGCAATCGACGTCGCCCTCGGGATGGGCGGCGACGTCACAGTGCTCGACAACAACGTTGACGTGCTGGACCGGCTGGGTCGTCACTTCGGACCTGCGCTCCGGACCATCTACTCCACTGCGGTCGCTCTCGACGAGGCGGTCATCGACGCCGACCTCGTCATCGGTGCGGTACTGGTGAAGGGCGCGCTCGCTCCCAAGCTCGTTACTGCGGACATGGTGTCCCGGATGCGGCCGGGATCAGTCTTGGTCGATGTCGCCATCGACCAGGGCGGCTGCTTCGAGACCTCGCGCCCGACGACCCATACCGAGCCCACCTATGTCGTCGACGAGACCGTTCACTACTGCGTCGCCAACATGCCGGGGGCCGTGCCGAAGACCGCGACCGCTGCGCTCAACACGGTGACTCTGCCGAGGGCATTGGCCCTCGCCACCAAGGGTGTCCGCCAAGCGCTGACCGATGACCCGCACCTCCGCAATGGTCTCAATGTGTGTGGTGGTCTGGTCACCGACAAGGCCGTTGCCCGTGACCTCGGCTACGAGTACGTCGATCCGATGGAGGCTCTGGACAACTGCTGAGCGGCAGCCAGGCCGCACCGGACTCAGCTTGACCCGGCCACATATCCAGCGCATACTTACACTATAAGTTTGTCGTGTGTGGGAGACACTATGCGGATGCCACTCTGGTGGGGCAAGGTCAACAAGCGGGTGTTCAACCCGATCGTGCTGCGACGGGGCAAATCCCCCACCCTCACCCATGTCGGCAGGAAGTCGGGCAAGGAGTTCGTCACTCCGCTCGACGCCTATGAAGCCGACGGCGGCTACCTGTTCATGCTGGTCTACGGCCCCAAGTCCGACTGGGTGCGCAACATCCTTGCGTCGGGCAGCGCCACGCTCCGCAAGGAAGGCGAGACCTATGACCTCGTCAACCCGCGAGTCATCGACAAGGCCGCAGCTGCGGAGTTGCTCCAGAAAGAGCTGAAGATCCCGGGATACGTCGAGATCGACGAGTTCCTGCACATGGATCTCGCCGGCTAGTACTCGACGCTCATCAGCAGCGCACGGGAGAATTGCCGCTGCAGGGCGGCGAACACGACGACCGCCACCGCCGAATGGAGAGTGGCCGCTGCGGCGATATTCCCGCCCCCCGTAACCGCCGAATAAGAGACAAGCCGAATAGTGGCGGGATAGGCGGTCGGGTTGGTCCCTCCGATCATCGTGAATGGCACGAGGTACTCGTTCCAACCCCACAGGAACAGCAGCACCGCCACTCCGGCGACCATCGGCATCGACAGCGGCACTGCGACCCGCCAGAAGATCTGGACATGGGAGGCGCCGTCGAGGCGCGCCGCGTCGATCAGAGATCGGGGAAGCCGCATCATCGTCACCGAAAGCAGGAAGATCGTTATCGGGAGGGCAAACCCGATGAGCGTGAGCCATACCGCAGGAAGCGAGCCTGCCAGATCCAAGTCCGGGAACAAGGTCACGGTCCTTCCCAGCAGGGGCAGTGTCAGATGTGCACCACCGGAGAAGAACTGGAGGAGCGGAACCAGGACCGCTTGTACCGGGAGCACCATCAGGGCCACCAGGCTGAAGAAGACAGCCGTCCGGTGCCGCATCGGCATCCACCCGATCGCATACGCCGCCCAGGCCCCGAAGAGCAGCGGAATGACCGTTGCGGCGACCGCAATCACGAAGGAGTTGAACATCGACTCCAGAAACGAGTTGTTCACAGACACCGATAGCGCAGCCCGATAGTTGTCGAGTGTCCAGGTGTCGATGTTGGCGAGGTCCGTCCACCAACCGGATTGCTGCTCCGGCCAGCGGCGAAGCGAGGAGACGATGAAGCCACCGGTAGGGATGCTCCACAAGCCGGCAACCAGGAAGACTGCCCAGGTCGGCATCCAACTCAGGAATCGCTGAATCCCCGGACTCAGGGTCCCCGACGCAACGCCGCTTGCGCGTCCGGCCGCTTGTGCCTGACTCATCTCCATCCGAGTGTACGACGCGGCGCCAGGCGCGCCTATTCGGAGCTAGAGCGCCGCCCTTAGCCGCTCTACGGTCTCGGCAACCGCTTCTGCATCGACTGCGATTGACATCCTGGCAAAACCGGCGCCTTCCCTCCCGAACCAATGGCCGGGACTGAACGCAACACCGGCGGCCGCCAGCCACTTCGCCAGTTCAGGGACGGCCAAACCGAGCCCACGCAAGTCCAGCCATGCCAGATACGTTGCCTCCGGAGGCACGATCGCAAGCGGGTCGGGCAACGTGGATGCGAGCAGCGATGTGTTGGCGGCCACCTGGTCGAGTAGCTCATCGAGCCATTCATCGCCGCGGCTGTAGGCGGCCTGAAATGCCGCCATGCTGAACACGTTGTTGCGCGTGAGGTGGAGACGCGAGCTCTGCTTGCGGAACACGTCCGTCACCTCGTCGCTCTCGGCGATGAGCAGCGTGTCGCAGACCCCGGCGAGACCAAACGTCTTGATCGGACCGTGAATCGCTGCCCACCGCACTCCGCTCCCTGCGGCAACCGTGGCGAACGGCGTGAAGCGACCCCCCGAGAGAACCAGATCGGCGTGGATCTCGTCGGCGATGATGAACACGTCATTGGCGGCGCCGATCGCGGCGACCTCAGCCAACTCCTCCTCGGTCCACAGCCGGCCAACGGGGTTGTGCGGGTTGCACAGAATCATCCCCGTCGTGGCCGGGTCGGCGGCTTGCTTCCTCAGGTCGTCGAAATCCATCCGGTAGCCGGCGTCGGTCAGTTGCAGTGAGTTGCGAGCGATACGGCGTTCCGCCGCCCTCACCAGGGGCTTGAAGTCGGTAAACACGGGTGGCTGGAGGATCACGGCCTCTCCCGGCGCAGAGAAGTGCTCGAGCAGCACGCCGATCGACGTGCCGACACTGGGACTCACCGAAGTGTGCAGATCTGAGCCGTCCCAGGCATGCCGCCGCTGCATCCAGCCCCAGAAGGCATCGTGGATCGCATCGGGCCTCGACTCGTATCCATACCAGCCGCTTTCGGCACGCTCCATGAGCGCTGCCTTTATCGGCGGTGCCAGGTCGACGTACGGCTCGGCTATCCACAGCGGGTGGAGATCGCTGCGCCCGAACAGGGTCTCCAACCGATCGGGGTCCGTCGCCAGAGCACGTTCGGTCACCCTGTCCTCTATCGAGCCCATCTCCTCACCCAACCATCGACACCGGTCGATATGACCCTAACAAGCAGCCCGGCGCCGGCCTACTCGGCGGGAACTGGCATTCGTTCCGCTCTGCTCTCCAGCGCCAATGCCGCAACCAGTATCGCCAGCACGAGAGCCGCCCGCCACGGTGACTGCGCGTGACGCAGGCTCGTACCAGGAGGTAGCCTCGGCAGAGTCCACCTGCAGGGAGTGAGATGGCCAAGTATTTCGTCGATGCAACCGCCGTCCGGCATCTCTTGCGCGACGCCATCGCGGTCTCTGCGGAGCACGTGTTGCTCGCCCCGCGCGAAGACCTCCGCACATGAGAGCCGTCTCCTACGCACGCTACGGGTCGCCCGACGTCATGGAGATGACCACCGTCGACCGGCCGGTGGTTGGCGACAACAGCGTGCTCATCCAGGTTGCCGCCACGTCGCTCAACCGGTCGGACTGGGAGACCCTCGTCGGCTCACCCTTCTACGTGCGGATCAACGGCTTGCGTGCTCCCCGCACCAAAGTGCTCGGATCCGACGTGGCAGGTGTCGTCGCTGAGGTCGGCGCTGCGGTCACCGAGTTTCGCCCCGGCGATGAGGTGTTCGGGGATGTCATGTATCACGGCATGGGGACCTTTGCCGAGTACGTGTCGGTGGAGGAGAGCGCACCCATCGTGATCAAGCCCCCCGACGTGAGCTTCGAGCAGGCGGCAACCCTCCCCCAGTCCGCCGTCCTCGCCGTCCAAGGGTTGCGCACCCACGGTGC
>JASJBC010000105.1 GCA_030066715.1 Acidimicrobiia bacterium | reverse complement strand
TACACCCGTCCGGAGGTAAGGCAATGGGCTTTCTGTCCTCGCGCACTTCGCAGCGCCTCACGGAGCCGCCATTGCCGTCTCCGCTACTCGACGGTGCCGGGCAGGGGGCCGAGGTCGGCCGCAGCCGCGGTGTCTATGTAGTGGGCAATCGAGAACACGGCCGTCATGCTGGGCGACAACACCTTTGTGTCGCCGCCTCCGCCGGCATACTCGGTCCCGCACAGCGTCAACGTGTGAGTTCCCGCCTCGACGCTCGCCACACCGGTGAGAGCCATGCTTTGCACGCCGCCGGGCAGATCGATCGCCGCAAACCCGTTGCCGATCCCCTCGACGTTTGCGGTTGTAGCCGCGCAAGTAGTGTCGTCGATCTGGACCCAGAACAGGGCGAGAGCAGTGCTGTTCTCGTCCATGACCCCGGCCGTTGCGTTGATCAGAAGCCCACCCGTCTCGGTGAGAATCGTGTACTCGGCCCACGTTCGAGCCGTACTGTCGAGCGGTGTTGCTTGAAGCCCGGTCAGCTCGTTGGCGTAGATCGGGTTGTTGTAGTGCGAGATCGGTGAGCCGTCGAACAATGCAGCGTTGTCGGCATCCGATGCATGCCAAGCATCGACGACTTGGTTCACCGCCAGCCGATGCATGAACGCAGCCATCTGCCCGCGCGTCACGGGCTCGTTCGGGCAGTAGTTGTCGTTGGCGGGTGGGTTGCAGCCCAGGGTGACTCCGGCGCTCGCAAGCCACTCGATGTCTGCCTCGAAGATCGAGGTGTCGTCCCCAACCCTCCGGCAGAGAACCTCACAACGAGTCCAACTCATTGTCTCGAGATTCGGGTCCGGGGGTAGTCGGCAAACCCCGCCACCCGAGAGGAGGCAGGATCAGACCCGCCTTCGCCGGCACAGAGTCGCGCCGGATTCGTCTATGCAGACGGACCCAGTCGGCTCACGACATGATCGATGACGGCTGGGCTACGAGTCAGTTCCGAGTGCGTGACCCCGCCAAACACGACCACGTCGTCGGACTCCAGGGAGCGCCCGGCAACGGCACTCCGGACACGGACCATCAGGTCACCGAGAGCGGCACCAACAGGATGCTCCGGGTCCGAAGTGAACACGCCGGCCACGAGGTGGTGCTGGATCGACGGCGGCAGTTCGGCATTGGATAGCTCGGTTGGCGAGTCGAGATCCTTGATGCCGCGGCTGCGGCGGTCGAGGAACTCGGAGAGAGGACGGGTCTCCTGTGCGACGTTGAGGCCCTGTGCGACTGCGTTGGTCAGCCTCTCCAGTGGTGCTCCGAGGTAGGGCGAACCGAGCGTGACGACGTTGGTGACGTCGTTGACCCAGATGTGGTCCTCTGCGAACGCAGTGGAGCAGGCAGTGCTCGCAACCAGGCCGCCCATCGAATGGCCGACGAATGAGATCGATTCGACCGGCTCCGGCCAGTGGCGGTGCAAATCCTCCAGCAGGGACGCAAGCAACCTGCCGTTGTCGGCGATCGAGCGGCCTGTGTTGTAGCGAAGGGTGAGCGGCGTCAAGTCGTCATTGCCGTTGAGCGCTGCGAGCAAGCCGGGTTCCGACGCTGCTCCATCCCAGCAACGCTCGGTGTTGACGAGCCCGTGTACCAGCACAACCAGGTGCCCGGTCGGCGCAGTTGCCGCGACGCGGGCTGCGTCGATGACTTCGCCGTTGCCATCTCGCAGACTCATCTCGAGATCCAGCTGATGAGCGTGCCGGCCGAGACGATCTCCCCACAAACCGTTTGTGATCGCCTGGACCTTGTCAACGGTCGCAGGCCGGACCGTGACGGCAGCATCGAGGCCCAGTCCCACGGCTGTGCCCGCCAATCGGATCGACTCGTAGACGATGCCGGATGTCGTGTCGTGTACGGTCTGCACCGGCTTCCCCGGGGAGCCAACCGCGCCAAACCAACGACTTGCGATGGCGCGATGCATCCCCTCGACCGGGTCGACGAGACGCTCAACCATGAGTGTGATTGCGCTTCCCAAGCTCATCTTCAGCCCCGTCCTTGCGCTGAATGGCAACCGTAGTCGATGGACTTGGTCGCAACGATCGTCACCGCTGCGGGTCGTCTTCCTGGTCAAGGAACTGCTGGAGCCATTCGATCGCCGCAGCTTCATCGTCGAAGAGCCGGACCGGTATCAACAGCGAGCTCAAGACTTCAGAGAACGCACCCATGGCTCGCTCCCCGGATTCACCGACGAGTATCGCCAACGCAACTACGACTTTGTCGATCCGGTCTACGAAGACGGTCCACACGCTCAACGGGAAGTTTGGGATTGACCGTGCGTCCCACAGTCCGGGAGCTCGCCTGCCCTGCGTGAGCTCCCGCACTCGATCGAACGAATCGGAGACAAGCTGCGTTGTACGCTCCGTTTCCGGGTTGATATCCCGGCCGATGACTATCCCGTCGTCGCGAATCGTGTACTCGGTGATGGCGGTGCGGAGCGTCTTCACGGCGCTGAGCGTAGTGAACCGATCCCGACTTCCCCTGGCAGTCAGTCCTCAGTCGCGGTGGGGTGCTCCTTCACGTACTGCTTGACCGCGCTGATCGTGTTGGGATGGAAATGCTCGTCACCGATCCGATCGTAGATCCCGTACGACCGGAGGTGATCCTTCACGTGGCCTTTCAGCCCGGCAAATGCAAAGGTGACGCCCATGGCGTCGAGGTTGTCGAGGACATCGCCCAGGATCTCGGCTCCGGTCGTATCTATGTCGGTGATGGCGTTGCCGACGACGAGGATCGTGTCGATGGGACGCTCGGCAGAGCGCATCATCTCTTGCAACCTTCGGCCGAACCTCGGTGCGTTGGCAAAGAACAGAGGGGCGTCGAACCTGACGATCAGCAGGCCAGGGACGACGGTAGCCTCAGGATGCCGATCCCGGTCGTGATACCCCGGGACCCCCTTGATCTTGCCCAGCTCGGTGCTGTGCGGTCGCAGGGCTTTGCGGATGAAGTTGGCCAGTGAGAGCACGACCGCAATTGCGATGCCTTCGAGGATGCCCACGACAACGACTCCGAGGAATGACCCGAGAAGCATCACGAACTCGGAGCGCCGGGCCTTGAACAGCCACTTTGTCTCCGGCCAATCGAACAGGCTGAACGACGCAGTGATCACGATGGCAGCCAGTGTCGGCGAGGGCATCTCGGCCACCAAGCCCGGGGCTGCCAGCATCACAGTGATCACACCAACTGCCGCTATCAAGCCGGTCAGCTGTGTCTTCGACCCAACTGCCATGGCAACGGCGGTCCGGGAGGAGCTGGCGCTGGTCGGGAAGCCCTGGAAGACGCCCGACAGGATGTTGGCGGCTCCGAGGGCCTTGATCTCGCTGTTCGGATCGACCCGGACGCCCGATTTGAGCGCCGTTGCCGTCGACAGCGCACCGGTATCCGCAAAGGACACCAACGCTACGGCGACCGCGCCACCGAGCAGGGTCGGAAAATCGTCCAGGGAGAACTCGGGAATCGTCAGCGGCGGCAACCCGGCTGGGATGTCGCCGACGATGCGCACACCCCGCTCGACCAGATCGAAGAGCGAAACCGTCGCAATCGACAACAGCGCAGCGACGACGATCCCAGGAATGGTTGGGCTCACCCTGCGCAGGCCGACGACGATGAGGACGGTACCTGCGGACAATGCCAGCGCCGCCAACACGGTTTCGCCGTCGAGCACTTCTCCGATAGTGGCGATCAGTACATCGACTGTCCGCTCCTCGTCGACAGAGAAGCCGAGCGCCTTCGGGAGCTGCGAGATGAGAACGACGACCGCGATGCCGTTGAGGTAGCCGATCCGGATCGGCTTGGACAGCAGCTCGGTGATGATGCCTGCCCGTAGGTACCCGGCGAGGATGCAGACCACTCCGGTGATGACGCTCAGTGCGGAGGCCAGGACCACCGCACTTGCTGTATCGCCGGCGGCGAGCGGCAGGATCACTGCGGCGATGATCGGAGCCAGCGAGGAATCGGGGCCGAGGATGAGCTGCCGGTTGGGGCCGAGGAGCGAGTAGGCAAGCAGCGCGGCGATCGTGGTGTAGATCCCGGTGATCGCCGGCAGCCCGGTCAGCTCGGCGTAGGCCATGCCTTGGGGAATGAGCATCGTGGCGAGGACCAGGCCCGCAACTAGGTCGTAGCGGAAGAAGCTGCGCTCGTAGTCGCGCAGCATCCGGATCCCTGGGATCAGGTCGGCGCTGACCTTTCTCGTCGTTCTCAACGATCCTCCCACACTCGAACGGTAGTCGGCACAACCGCGGAGCTGCCGTTCCGTTCCGAAGCGGCGGCCCGTGCAACCGGCAGTTGCCCCGAGCGGAACAGGCGAAGCCCGACTGCGCCCACGGGGCGTGCAGAGGAGGACCCCGGCCCGTGCAGGTGGTCTCCTAGGTGAGGGGAGCGAGTCGAATCAGCTTCCGAAAGGGGAATTCAGCTCGTGTCTCGTGCGGCTTCAGGCCTCTTGACCAAAGATCACTCGTCGTTCTCCGGGCCCGGTCGCGTAGAACAGATCGTAGGTGCTGAGGCGTGGAGACGATGCGGTGCACCTGAGAAGCTCGGCATGGAAGTCCCTCATGAGGCCGGACTCGTTGAATCGGTCTGCGTCCGCCTTCGAACTGAACTGGGTGAAAATCAAGACCTTGTCGGGATCATCGGAATCGAGATACACGGCGTGAACATCGGGTGCCCCGGCCATAGCGCCGGCTTTCTCCTCCCAACGCTGCACGGCTCCAACGAACTCCTGTCGCTTCGGCATCGGAACCCGGCACTCGGTGACGATCAAGTAATGCATGCGATCACTCTACCGATACCGCCGACCGCCAAACGCCTACTCGGGCGGCCCCGACCGGCAGATCCGCAGTTACAGCGGATCCACCATTTCCCATACCAGCGACGACCACCCGAAGTCGCGGGCGCCCATTCCTGCTCCCGATCGAGCGTCGTAGTACTCCCGCAGACCCTCGCGCAGCACCACGGTGGCGAGTCGGTCGCGCATGTCATCGGCGGCTTCGACGTAGCCGAGCCGGTGCAGTCCCAGCCACACAAACCACGCCGAATTGACCCAACTCGGTCCGCGCCACAAACGGCGCAGACCCCAGAAATCCTCCTGAGAAGTGTGGCTCGGGTCGTCCAGCGCTACAGACGGCAGTGGCACCGCACCCCAGAACCGGCCGGGCCGCAAGAGCACTTGCTGGACCAGCCGGTGGCCGATCTCCTCGGGTAGATCAGGAAGAGCCAGCGGAGCGAGCGTATCCCAGGTATACGGGACATCGGCTGTTGCGATCGCGCGAGCTGGGGAGTGCACCTGATCAACGAATCGTCCTTCATCCTCATCCCAAAGCCGCGCAACGAGAGCGGGTGTCGGTGACGGATTTCCCAGCGCTTGCTCCGATAGCGACCACAACACGTTGGTGACAACCTCACAGACGACCGGACGACCATCTGCGGCGATCCTTCGTGCGTCGAAGCCGCGCCGGCGATTGGCGTGGATCACCAGGGGAAATGGCCACCGCCCGTGGGCGCGTCGGCCCCACACGTGGTCGAACTTCGGTGAGGCGTCCATTCCCGATTCGTCCGGTTGGATGAGCCAGAGGAGATTGTCTCCCTCTAGGTCGCGATTGGCGCGCAG
Organism: Acidimicrobiia bacterium; assembly: GCA_030066715.1. GTDB lineage: Bacteria > Actinomycetota > Acidimicrobiia > Spongiisociales > UBA5794 > JAAETI01. The sequence goes on along the minus strand of JASJBC010000105.1, from coordinate 4,822 downwards.
CCACTCGTGGTGCTGGTGGATGCGGGACTCCCGGGCAGGATCGCCGACGGCGATCGACCAGGCCCAAGCGAGCAGCGGCGGTTGGATTGTGCTGGTGGTCGGGGCCCGCCGGGTGGCCACGTTGTAGCGGATCGCACGTTCGAGGTCGAGGGGGCGGCCGAGGAAGGAGGTGTGGCCGATAAAGCCGTCTCGGGATGAGTCCAGCAGGGTTTCGAGTTCGAATCGGGCACGACCGGGGTCGATACGACGCCACACGATTGCGTGAAAACAGGAATCCCAGTACCACTGCCAGTCGTAGTGACCGGGGCTCGGTGCGGTGAACCCGTAGCTGCGCCCTTCTTGCTCACCCTCTCGCCAGTTCTGGTGCAGGATGCGACTACACAGATCGGCGATCCTCACTGCCGCCGTTTCGTCCATGACTCCCCTCGGAATATGCCGCGACACTAACCCGGCGGATGATCGCGGATGTGCCTGCAGCAGACCATCCGAAACGGTGTTCGGCACCGATTAATAGGTGTCAGCTCCGAATGGAAGATTGATGAATCCCCGCACTCCCCAGTCCCGCATACGACCGATCCTGTTGATCATTGGCGCAATGCTGCTCATCAGCGTCTTCCTTGCCCCGCCCCCCGGTGACGGGAACACGGCCGAAGTCACCCTGGACCAACTCGAATCACTGATCGCAGACAACGGGATCGCCACGGCTGCCATCAGGGTCGACGCCGACGAGATAGTGGGTGAGCTTCGTACCCCGATCGACGGAGCGACTGCCTTCTCGACGTCATACCCAGACGGATTCGAGGGAGACATCACCGCGCTGCTTCTGGCCTCCAGCGCCGAGACGACCGTTGAGCGCTCCGGTCCCGGGGTCTTGGCAACCATCGTCGGATTGTTGCCCATCCTCCTCATCGTCGGTCTTGCCATTCTGATCTTCCGCAGTGTCGGTCGTGCCCAGGGTGGCTTGATGAACATCCGCAAAGCACAGGCCAATCAAGTTGCATCGGACCAGCCCAAGGTCAAGTTCTCCGACGTTGCCGGACTCGACGAAGCTCTCGAAGACATCTCCGAAATTCGCGACTTCCTCGAGTCGCCGGCGCACTTCAAGTCAATGGGCGCCCGCGTGCTCAAAGGTGTGCTTCTCACGGGTCCGCCGGGGACGGGCAAGACGCTGCTCGCCCGTGCCGTTGCCGGCGAAGCCGGAGTCCCATTCTTCTCGATCTCGGGCTCAGACTTCGTTGAGATGTTCGTCGGTGTCGGCGCCAGCCGCGTCCGCGACCTGTTCAAGAAGGCGAAGGAATCGGCTCCTGCAATCGTCTTCATCGATGAGATCGATGCAGTAGGACGGAGCCGTGGTGTGGGACTCGGTGGCGGCAACGACGAGCGGGAGCAGACGCTGAACCAGCTGTTGGTGGAGATGGACGGATTCGACAACCAGACGGGCGTCATTGTGATGGCTGCGACGAACCGTCCCGACGTGCTCGACGCCGCGCTGCTGCGGCCGGGTAGGTTCGACCGCCAGATTTTGATCGACCGTCCGGACCTCGCCGGCCGAGTTGCCATTCTTGGTGTCCATGCCAAGGGCAAGCCGCTGTCCGATGAGATCGATCTCGAAACGGTGGCGAAGCGCACGCCCGGCTTCACGGGCGCCGACCTCGCCAACGTCCTCAACGAAGCCACTCTGCTGGCAACCCGTCGCGACAAGAAGCTCGTCGGCAATGTCGAGCTCGAGGATGCCGTCGACAAGGTGATGGCCGGTCCCGAGCGGCGTGGCTCCGTTCTGACCCCAATGGAGCGCGAGGTCGTTGCCTACCACGAGGCCGGTCATGCGGTCGTCGGGTGGGCTCTGCCCGGCGCCGACCCGCTGCACAAAGTGACAATCATCCCGCGCGGCCAAGCGCTCGGCTACACCCAGGCCCTTCCGGCGGAGGAGCGGCGGCTGATACACCGCAGCCAGCTGTGGAATCAGATGGCCATGCTCGCCGGAGGTCGGGCGGCGGAGGATCTCGTGTACGGCGACCCAACTACCGGAGCCTCCAACGACCTGGAGAAAGCCACCGAAATCGCACGACAGATGGTGACCCGATTTGGGATGACCGACGCAATGGGCTTCATGCGCCTCAAAGATGTCGAACAGGGTTTCCTCGGCCAGTCAGTTGGGGGTCAACAGTCCTACTCCGACGGCACCGCAGCGGCGATCGACGCAGAGATACGGCGTCTGCTGGACAACTCGCAGCAAGAGGCTGACACCATCGTTGCTGCGCATCGCGACGCCCTCGAGGCAATGGCTGCCGAACTCCTGGAAAGGGAGACTCTGGATGCGGATGACATCGCTCGCCTCTTTGCCGACGTGCCCAAGTGGCGTCGTGAGGACGGTGGAAACGGTGTGCTGCGGCGCAGCCCAGAAGCGGTGGACAACGAAGCTGCGGCGTAGGTCCGCAAGACTTCCGACTCGAGAGAGGTGTTCCAGTTTCGCCCAGGGCCCGATCCGTGGATGGGCCTTCCCCGATCCGAATACACACCCGCCTCCGTTGAGGACGCCGGGACGAGGTCGCTAGCCTCTGGCGTCCGACACGAGGGGATGGTGACCGTGGAGATTGTGGTGATTGGAGGCGGGGCCGGTGGTCTACTGACCAGCTTGCTTCTCGCTCGGGACGGCCACGACGTGACGGTGCTCGAGCGGGATGAGCAGCCCCCACCCGCAACCAACGACGATGCTTGGGACTCCTGGACCCGCGCCGGCGTGTCGCAGATGCGCCAACCCCACGGCTTCATCGGTAAAACGAGGGCCGTTCTGGTCGAGGAACTGCCCGACGTATGGGCCCGTATCCAGGAGTCCGACACATACACGGTTGATCTGACTCGGTTCGCCCCGGATCAAGATGCTGCAACCGAAGAGGACCGGCGCCGGCTCCGGGTCGAGGTTATGCGGCGGACCACCTTCGATCGTCTGATGGCCCGTGCCGCCGACGCCGAGCCCAACCTCGAGGTCAGACGCGGAGTGGCCGTTTCTGGTTTGACCGCCGCTGATGCCGACGCAACGGGCGTCCGCACCGTTCGGGGGGTGACCACCGACGCGGGCGAGATCGAAGCGGATCTCGTGATCGACTCCGGCGGACGTCGCTCGGCGGCACCGCGATGGCTCGATGCTCTGGGAGCACCCGTTGAGCAGTGGAGCGAGAGCGACGGCTTCACCTATCACTCGCTGTGGTTTCGCACCCACGACGGGCGGTACCCGGAGAACGTGGCGGCCTTCTTCGGCGGGATGGCCCCCGGCCTTCTCACTCTGATCTTTCCCGGCGATGCGGGAGTGTTCGGCCTCGCCATGGTCGGGCTGGGCAGCGACAAGATCCTTCGTCGTCTCCGCGACCCTGAGATCTACACCGCCGTCGCCCGTCGTCTCTCTCCGATAGCCCACTGGGTCGACCCCGCCGTCGCCGCGCCGATCACAGACGTTATCCCCATGGGGGCAATACAGAATCGTCGGCTCCGCTTCTGGAACGGCGAAGGGCCCTCTGCGTTCGGGTTTGTCAACGTTGGAGACTCCGTGCTGTCTACGAATCCGAGCCTGGGGCGGGGAATTGCTCTTGCTGCGGTTGGGGCCCTCGAACTCCGTTCGGTTCTACGTCAGACGGATCAACCGAGAGAGATTGCGGTCGAGTTTGATCGGGTGAAGGAGGAACGGCTGACACCCTGGTTGTGGGATGCGGTTGCCTCAGATCAGGGAATGCGCCGTGCTCTCAACGAGGCCCTGGGCAACCCGACAAACGGCGACATATCCGACCGCACGCGGCTGGCGCGCGCGTCCATGATGGACATGGATTGCTGGCGGCGCTGGAACGGTGTCAATCAGGCGTTTGACCTCCCGTCGAGCTGCCTCGATGACCCCGAGTTGATGTCCCGGGCCCACGAGCTGACCGAGGACATGCCGCCGCCCTCCTACAACCTCAGCCGAGATGAGCTGGTCGACATCCTCGGCTGACCTCGCAAGGGATCAATCACCACCCGCCCGTTTCTGCGCGCAAGTCCGGTAGGTGCCTCTCCACGGTTGGGAAACGGTTGGAGAGCCCAGCCGCCGGGACGTGAAACCGCTCAGGAGCCCCGTATTCAATGGCTCCTCGCTCCAACCGGAACGCGGCTCTCTCCGTCCACATTGGTCATCGCAGCCACCGAGCTGCAATCGATTGAGGAGAGGAGAGAGAAGTGACCGAGAAGAGAACGGCACGGCGGATGACCGTGATCCTGGTTGTGGCGCTGCTCGCATCTGCAGTCGTCGTCACGACAGCTTGGGCAAACAACAACCGGTGGAGGGACTTCGAAGTCGAGGTAGCGGAGAATCCGATGGCGTTTGTCCCTGCCGGCGACCACGTCATCCCCGACGGGCCATTGGCCGGCTTCCCGGCCTACGGAGACAGCTTCGTAACCCAGGGCTGGATCTACCCGGCCGGGACACTTGGTGACGGGGACGGAATCGTCTGCGACACCGCCGCCGACGGGAGCCTGGTTTCCTGTGAGCCGGAGTTCCCCGATCTGGTGATTGGTGAGTGGACCTGCTACGGAGTACACGTCGGCGAAGGGGCGGCAACCGAGACTGGAGCCTGGGTGATCACCACTCAGAACTTCAACTTCGGCTCGCCTTACGGCGACGAGACGATCGTCACCGACGGCTTCGAGTCTCCCGAGGACGTCGAGGTCACTCGTGCTATCAGCGGGGGCACCGGTAGCTACCGGATGGCCCGCGGCGAGCAGACTCAGGTGTTCCTTGGGTTTGGTGAGGACTACTTCAACGTTCTGACCTACAACTCGTTCCGGGTGCGGCGCTAGG
>JASJBC010000107.1 GCA_030066715.1 Acidimicrobiia bacterium | reverse complement strand
CGTGCCCCAGGCAGGATTCGAACCTGCGCTCCCGGCTCCGGAGGCCGATGCTCTATCCCCTGAGCTACTGGGGCGGGGTGTTGCGGTGTGGCCGCAACGTCGGGAGTGTACCAAGGAGTAGACCGGGTGAGACATGGGCCTATGCTTGCGCCGCGTCGATTCGAGGAAACCATGTCCTTAGCCGCCAACCTCTCTGCGATCTTCGGGGATGCTTTTGCGACCCAGGGGCTCGACCGGTCGTTTGGCCTTGTCGTCGTCTCGGCGCGGCCGGATCTGGCTCAGTTTCAGTGCAATGGGGCGATGCCGGCGGCGAAGCGGGCGGGGAGGAACCCGCGGGACGTCGCCGAGGGTGTGCTCGATGCGATCACGGACGAGTCTCCGTTCGCTGAGCTGAGCCTTGCCGGGCCGGGATTCATCAACATCACTCTCACCGAGGAGTACCTGGCGTCGTACATCGACGGCCTCGATTCCAGGTACGGCGCCGGGCTCCAGGAGGCGAAGAAGACGATCGTCGACTACGGCGGGCCGAACGTCGCCAAGGAGCTTCACGTCGGGCACCTGCGCACGGCGATCATCGGGGAGAGCGTCAAGCGGGTCCTGCGCTTTCTCGGCCACGATGTGGTTGGGGACGTACATCTCGGTGATTGGGGCATGCCGTACGGGCAGCTCATCGCCGAGTTGGAGGACCGGTTCCCCGATTTGCCCTACTTCGACGAAGAGCAGACCGACGGCTATCCCGAGACCTCGCCGGTGGCCATCGAGGACCTCCAGGTCATGTACCCGGAAGCTGCGCTGCGGGCCAAGAACGACGAAGAGTTCGCAGCGCGGGCACGGGCCGCCGTTGTCGAGCTGCAAGCCGGAAGGCCGGGCTACCGGGCTCTCTGGCAGCACATGCGGGATGTGTCGATTGCCGCGATGAAGAAAGTGTACGACCGGCTCAATGTGCACTTCGACCTCTGGTACGGAGAGAGCACGATCAATCACCGCCTGCAACCAATGGTGAAACGGTTGGTCGACGACGGCTACGCCTACGAGAGCGATGGGGCTCTCGTGATCGAGGTGATGACCGATGAGGACACGAAGGAGATACCGCCGTTCCTGTTGCTGAAGTCTGATGGGGCCTCTTTGTATACGACGTGGGATCTCGCCACCATCGAGGACCGTGTCGAGGATCTCGGCGCCGAGGTGATCCTGTACTTCGTCGACGTGCGGCAAGGACTCCACTTCGAGCAGGTCTACCGGGCCGCATACAAGACGGGCATCGCTCCGGAGGAAGTCGTGCTCGAGCACGCAGGCAACGGGACCGTCAACGGCCCCGACGCAAAGCCGTTCCGGACCCGGGATGGGGGTCTGCTCACGCTGCGGGAACTCATCGACATGGTTGTGGCCAGAGCCGGGGAGCGCATCGAGGAGAACGCCTTGGCCACCGAGTTCGGCGCCGAAGAGAAGGCGCAGATTGCCGAGATCGTCGGGCTGGCGGCCCTCAAGTACGGAGATCTCCAGAACCACCGGTCCTCCAACTACATATTCGACGTAGACCGGTTCACCTCGTTCGACGGGAAGACCGGCCCCTACCTCCTGTACGGGGCCGTGCGCATGAAGTCGATCCTGCGCGAAACCGGTAGCCGGGGCCTGGCCGCCGGGCCGATCCTGGCGCCCGATCGAGAGCAAGAGCGCAACCTCATGTTGCAGCTGGCGCGGTTCCCCGAAGTCGTGGAGCGAACCGCCGAACACCGCGCTCCGAACCACATTGCCGAGTACGCCTACGAGCTGGTCGCCGAGTTCAGTCGCTTCTACGAGGCCTGCCACATCCTCAAAGAAGAGGATGCGGCGCGCCAGGCGTCGTGGATCGGCCTGGTCGAGAGGACCCTGGCGGAGCTGACCACGGTGCTGGACCTACTCGGGATCGACGTACCGGAGCGCATGTGAGCCTCGGGCCGATCCCGGAGTACCTGCTGCCCGACAACGCGGCGAGCGAAGCGGGGCGGCTTGCCATCGGTGGTGTCGATGTCATCGAGCTTGCCGCTGAGTACGGCACACCGTTGTTCGTCTACGACGAGCAGCACCTGCGGGCGAGGTGCCGGGAGGCGGTAGCCGCTTTCCCCGACGGTGTTGCCTATGCAACCAAGGCCTTCCTGTCCCAGGCCATGGCCCGGCTTGCATGGGAGGAGGGCATGCTCCTCGACGTCGCAACCGGTGGGGAGCTGCACGTCGCCCAGGCTGCGGGTGTGCCGGCCGATCGTCTGGTCATGCACGGCAACAACAAGTCGGTTGCGGAGCTGGCGATGGCGCTGGACGCCGGTGTCAGCAGGATCGTGCTGGACTCGTTCGACGAGCTGGCGCGGATCGAGTCCTTGGTGGCCGCAGGCCGTGACCGGCCTGACGTCCTGGTGCGGCTCAACCCCGGCATCGACGTCCACACCCACGAATACCTGCAGACAGGGATTGCGGATTCGAAGTTCGGTTTCGGCGTTGCCAGCGGGGATGCGCATCGGGCGATCGAAATGGCGACGGCATCGAGTGCGATGGACCTCGTCGGCGTCCACGCCCACATCGGCAGCCAGATCTTCCTGGCCGACTCCTTCAGCAAGGCGGTTGGTGCACTTGCTCCGTTCCTGAACGCACATGAGCTGGACGAGGTGTCTATCGGCGGTGGTCTCGGAGTCGCATATGTGACCGGCGAGTCCGCTCCGACCATCACCGAGTGGGCAGAGTCGGTGCAGGCGGCATGTGCCGAGCACGGCATCGTTGCCAGGGTCACTGCAGAGCCGGGGCGCGCCATCGTCGCCCGTGCTGCCGTCACGCTCTACACCGTCGGGACGATCAAGGAGATCGACTCGATCCGCACCTATGTGGCGGTCGACGGTGGGATGAGTGACAACCCGCGCCCGGTCCTCTACGGAAGCGGTTACGAGGCATTCCTGCCGCGGGACGTGGGCGCCGATCGCAGCAAGACCGTGCGGATCGTCGGCAAGCACTGCGAATCCGGTGACGTGATCGTCGGCGATGCGGCCGTGCCGGCCGACACCGCAGTCGGCGACATTCTCTGTACTCCGGTCACCGGCGCCTACGGGCATTCGATGGGCTCGAACTACAACATGGTGCTGCGTCCCGCAGTCGTCTTCGTCGGCGACGGGGATGCCCGCCTGGTAGTCCGTCGCGAGGACTACTCGGACTTGACCAGACGCGATGTCGGGGTCTGATACCGCTGGAGCACCGCCAGCCAGATCCCAAACATGAGGATGCCGAGCCCCCGGTCGTAGTGAATCGCGTCGAAGAGAACGAAGCCGAGAATCGAGACGGCCAGCGCTGCTCCGGCCGGGCTGGCCCGGACCGCCCGTATGACCGCCCAACCGACCAGCAGGGATAGGACGAGTGCGGCGGGTATGCCGTTCTCGGCCGCAACAGCCATCGGGACGCTGTGCACGATGAACGGGTAGCGGTCGTCGAGCCCGTAGTCGTTCTCGAGGACGACCAAGTACCGGCCCGGCCCGACACCGACGATGGGATGGTCGACGGTCATCTCGATCGCCTGCTTGGCGAGCGTGATCCGGCCCAGCGAGGCGTCGTCGAGCCCGCCTGCCGTCGAGTGGTCGCCGCGGTGTGCCCATGCTCCCGACGTGAGCAACGCCGCGATCGCAAAACCGGCCAGCAGGGCGGCGCCGACTTGCCACGTGTGCCTGTCCCCGCGGCGGCCGGCGATGATGACGAAGGGCACCATCAGGATCAGGCCGAAGAGCGCAGCACGCGAGTGGGTGAGCCCGACGGTGCTCCCGGCCAGAGCCGCACCGCCCAGCCAGACCGGCTGGAGCCTGCGGTTGCCGGGGCGAACGGCGATGGCGACACCGGCGGCGAGCAAGCCGAGCGCGGCCGGCTCGTACACGTGGCTCATGGTTCCCTGCGGGCGCAGCAGACCGTCGATGACCTCGAGCTCCGCCTGCGGTGCGAACCAGGTGAGACCGACGGCGCGGTCGGTAACGGTCTGAGCGATGACCAGGACGGCCTGGAACGAAGCCGTCAGCAGCAGCGGAAGAGCAATGCGCCGAGCAACCTGATCGTCGTCCCAACGGGCGCCGGCGATGACGATTCCCCCGCCGCAGAAGGCGCTGATGGTCAACAGGAGCCCGTCGTTGCTTCCGGAAGCCAGCATTGTGATTCCGAGCAGAGGAGCGAGCAGCACCCCGGCCAGGTAGGCCGGGTTTCTGTGGATCCGGGCCGTCCGCAGCAAGACGACCGTGGCGATGATCAGAAGGAGGTACGGAACGAACGAAAGCGTCTCCGACAGGTTGATGGCTATGACCCGGCAGGTCGCAGGCAGCAACAGGATCGCCAGCGGGATGGTGATGCCCGGGAGACGATCCAACAAGTCTGTCGAGGTGGCGGTAGCGGCCGTTGTGTCTGTCTTCATTGCGGCCATGAAGCGATATCGGTTGCCTTGGAAACGACCTTAGTGAAAGGCCCCGGCGCCGCCAGCGTGCATCTCGTGGGTGAGGGGCTATCGTCGCCCCATGAATACGATCGGCATAGGGCTCCTCGGAGCCGGGACGGTGGGCGGAACGCTCATCCACCGTCTCGTCACGGAACATGCGGCGATTGCCGCAAAGACAGGCCTCGACCTGCAGGTGCGCCGGGTTGCGGTCCGCGACCCCGCCAAGCCGCGGAGCTTCGAGATCCCCGAGGGGATGTTCACGACGGACCCGATGTCGATGATCGAAGATCCCGACGTCGATCTGGTCGTCGAGGTGATGGGCGGCCAGGAGCCCGCAGGCGACCTGGTGCTGCGGGCGCTGGAGACGGGCAAGCCCGTGGTGACGGCCAACAAAGAGCTGATTGCGGCGCGTGGTGACGAGTTGATCGCCGCCGCAGAGAAATCCGGCGTTGCGTTGCTGTTCGAGGCAGCGGTGGGCGGTGGCATCCCGATCATTCGGCCCCTGTCGGAGACCCTGGCCGGAGAGCGGATCACCAGGGTGATGGGGATCGTGAACGGGACCACCAACTACATCCTCACCCGGATGGCAGAGGAGGGGACCGCCTACGCCGACGCCCTCGGCCAGGCACAGGACCTCGGCTACGCAGAACCGGATCCGACGGCCGATGTCGAAGGCGCCGATGCCGCCGCCAAAGCAGCGATTCTCGCCAGCCTCGCGTTCGGCACCTGGGTGGGGCTCGACCATGTTCCCCACAGCGGGATATCGCAGGTGACCGCAACCGACATCCGGTACGCCCGCGATCTCGGCTACACGATCAAGCTCCTCGGCATCGCCGAGGACACGCCGCAAGGGGTCTCCGCACGAGTTCATCCGGTCCTGCTCCCGCACGACCATCCGCTGTCCTCGATCAGGGGCGCAACGAACGCAATCTTCATCGAGGGCCCGGCCATCGACACGCTGCTGTTCGCCGGGCCGGGCGCCGGAGGTGACCCGACGGCGACGGCAGTGCTCGGCGACGTGATCGACGCTGCCCGCGAGATCCTCGCCGGCGCCCAGGTAGCGCCGCGTATCCGCTTTGCGCCGTCTTCACTCGCCGACTTCGGGGCGATTCCGACCAAGTGGTACGTCCGTCTCGAGGTGGAGGACCGGCCCGGCGTGCTCGCCCAGATCGCGGCCGCCTTCGGCGAGGCCAGCGTCAGCATCAAGTCGGTGTGGCAGGAAGGGACCGACGACGAGGCCACTCTGCTGATCGTCACCCACCGGGCTCCGGAAGCCGACCAGGAGAACGCGCTCAGAACCGTGGGGAACCTGGATTGCGTCAACGCCGTTGCCGCAGCGATTCGGGTGGAGAGCGAGGAGGCGTGACCTGGCCGGGGATCATCGCCTCGTATCGTGACCGGCTTTCGGTAACCGAGGCGACTCCCGTCATCACCCTGCTCGAGGGCAACACCCCTCTTATCGAGGCCCAGCGCATCTCGGCGATGGTGGACCGGGAGGTCTACCTCAAGTACGACGGCGCCAACCCCACCGGCTCCTTCAAGGATCGTGGGATGACCATGGCCGTCTCCAAGGCTCTGGAGTCCGGCGCCAAAGCCGTCGCTTGCGCTTCGACCGGCAACACATCGGCTTCGGCGGCGGCGTATGCGGCCCGGGCGGGGTTGCGGGCGATCGTCATCCTCCCCGCCGGCAAGATCGCCCGCGGCAAGCTGGCCCAGGCCGTCAGTCACGGTGCGGAGATCGTCGCCGTGGACGGCAACTTCGATGATGCGCTGTCACTCGTCCTGGAACTCACCTCCACGCACGACGTGGCATTGGTCAACTCGATCAACCCGTTTCGGATCGAAGGCCAGCAGTCGGCGGCTTGGGAGATAACTGCCGCTCTTGGCGATGCACCGACCGTGCATGCGCTTCCTGTGGGCAACGCCGGCAACATCACGGCCTATTGGGCCGGGTACAAGTGGGAACATCGCGCCCCGCGGATGTGGGGGTTCCAGGCCGCGGGCGCCGCTCCGCTGGTAACGGGTGAGATGTTCGAGAAGCCCGAGACGATCGCCACTGCTATCCGAATCGGCAACCCGGCGTCCTGGGACGGGGCCATCAGCGCCCGCGACGAATCCGAGGGGAGGATCGAGGCCGTCACCGACGAGGAGATCCTCGACGCCTATCGCATCCTGGCCGCACAGGAAGGCGTTTTCTGTGAGCCCGCCTCCGCCGCATCCGTGGCCGGGATCCTCAAGTTCCGTGACGAACTGCCCAAAGGGCCCGTGGTATGCACTCTCACCGGCCACGGGCTCAAGGATCCGGACACTGCAGCCGAAGGATTCAGTGACTTGAGAGCGGTGCCACCGCATCTCGACGCCGTCCTAGAACAGCTGGGTTGGTAGCCCACCAGTCTCCCGGCGGGCCCGCCGCTTGCGGATGCGCCAGGCGAAGGTAAACTACCCCCCGGATCGATATCCGTTTCCACCTTTCTCCCGTGTGCGGCCTACTGCGCCGAAAGCGTGTTCTGATTCTCTTGAGGGGACAAACGCTCATTCGGGACGGAGACATCACAGGCATCACCATGCCAGAACCTCGTTGAAGGGAAGCGACTGCCCATGACGACCACCCGAGCCAGACTCCAGGAGCTAGGCCTCGATGCACTACGCGAGATGGCCGGCTCCATTGACGTGGAGCACGACGGGCTGCAGAAAACCAAACTGATCACCGCGATCATCGGCTCCGACAAGTTCGATGAGAAGATGCTCCCGGAGCCCAAGCCGGAAGAAGAGGTCGCCGCCGTCAAGACCGCCGGCGACGAAGCCCCGGCAACCGAGGGCGAAGAGGCCTCTGAAGAAGCAAGCAAGAACGGCGACGGCCGTCAGCAGGGTCAGCGCGAAGGCGGCAACCGCAATCGCCGCCGGCGGAACAAGCGTCGTCAGCAGGAACCGATCGATGAGTCCGAGCTCGAGGTTCGCACGGGCATTCTCGACATCCTGCCGGAGGGCTACGGGTTCTTGCGCTGCGGTGGCTATCTGCCCAGCGACCAGGACGTGTACGTACCCGCCAACCAGATTCGGAAGAACAAGCTCCGCAAAGGCGATATCTGCGAGGGTCCGATCCGCCCCGCCCGTGCCCAGGAGAAGTTCCCGGCGCTGGTGCGACCGATCAAAGTCAACGAAATGGAGCCGGACCAGGCTCAGGAGCGGACGAAGTTCGCCGGCCTCACTCCGCTCTTCCCCGATGTGCGGCTCCGCCTCGAGGTCGAAGGTGACCACAAGAACATCCTGGCGAGGATCGTCGACATCATTGCGCCGATCGGTAAGGGCCAGCGCGGCCTGATCGTTTCCCCGCCCAAGGCCGGGAAGACCACGGTGCTCAAGGAGCTCGCCAACTCGATTGCGATCAACAACCCCGAGTGTCACCTCATGGTGGTGCTCGTCGACGAGCGACCGGAAGAGGTCACCGACATGCAGCGCTCGGTGCGCGGCGAGGTCATCTTCTCCACGTTCGATCGCCCTGCCGAGGAGCACACTCAGGTGTCCGAGCTTGCGATCGAGCGGGCAAAGCGCCTTGTCGAGATGGGTACGGACGTCGTCGTCCTGCTCGACTCGATCACGCGGCTGGCCCGAGCGCACAACCTGGCGACGCCCGCCTCCGGTCGGATTCTCTCCGGTGGTGTGGATTCGACGGCGCTGTACCCGCCAAAGCGGTTCTTCGGTGCGGCGCGCAATATCGAGGAGGGCGGCAGCCTCACCATCCTCGGTACCGCTCTCGTCGAGACCGGGTCGCGCATGGACGAGGTCATCTTCGAGGAGTTCAAGGGCACCGGCAACATGGAGCTCCGGCTCGATCGGAAGCTTGCCGACAAGCGCATCTACCCGGCCATCGACATCGAGGCCTCCGGCACCCGCCGTGAGGAGCTTCTGTTCCATCCCGATGAGCTGACCGAGGTCTGGAAGCTGCGTCGGGTGCTGATGGCGCTCGAGTCCGGGGCGGCGCTGGAGCTGCTCATCGACCGCCTCAAGAACACCAAGTCGAACGCTGCCTTCCTCGCCGAAGTTGCCAAGAGCGGTCAGTAGTAGAGTCCCTTGGCGCAGAGAACCAGGAGCTAGAGCTTTGAAACCCGATCTTCACCCCAACTACCGGCCGGTCGTGTACCAAGACACGTCGTCGGACTTCGCCTTCCTGACCAGGTCGACGATCGAGACGACCGAGACCATCGAGTGGACCGACGGGGAGACTTACCCGCTGGCCAAGCTCGAGATCTCCAGCGCCAGCCACCCGTTCTACACGGGCAAGCAGATCCTCGTCGACTCCGGTGGTCGCGTGGAGCGCTTCCGCCGCCGTTACGCCAAGGTCGGCGTCGATACCGAGCGCAAGGCCAAGGACGCGGCTGACAGCGACAAGTAGCACCTCTTGAGCCGCCCACCCGGAGCCAGCGTCGGCGGCCAAGCCGTCATGGAGGGCGTGATGATGCGCGCCCCGACCCAGTGGGCCGTCGCCTGCCGCCGCCCCGACGGCTCGATAATCACGCAACGCAACGAGTTGCCCAGCCTGAGCGGCAAGTCACGATGGCGCAAGGTCCCGTTTGTGCGCGGCGTTCTGGTGCTCGCCGAGTCGCTCTCGCTCGGCTTCAAGGCCCTCTCCTGGTCCGCGATTCAATCTGGAGCGGAAGAAGAAGATGAACTCACCAAGGGGCAGGTCTTCTGGACCATGGCCTTGGCGGTGGTCGTCGCGCTGGCGCTCTTCATCCTGCTTCCTGCGTTTGCGGCCAACTATCTCAAGACCTTTGTCGCAGACTCGTCCATCGGGTTCGTGATTCTCGACGGGGTGTTGCGACTTGCTCTGATCGTGTTGTACATCTGGGCGATTTCGCGCTCCAAGGAGATTGCCCGGGTGTTCCAGTATCACGGTGCGGAGCACAAGACCATCTATGCGTACGAGAACGGTGATCCGTTCACGGTCGATGCCATCCAGGCGTACAGCCCGCGTCATCCGCGCTGCGGCACGTCTTTCATACTGATCGTCGGCATGGTGGCCTTCGTCGTCTTTCTCGCTTTGGCCCCGCTCGCCTTCGTCTGGCAGGTGCTGGCCCGAGTCGTATTGCTCCCTGTCATCGCCGGTCTTTCCTACGAAGTGCTGAAGTTGGGCGCCAACCAGCGGTGGATGTCGTGGGCGAATCGACCCGGAATATGGCTACAGCGGATCACCACCAAAGAGCCATCGGACGACATGGTCGAAGTCGCAGTAGCCAGTCTCCTCGCCGCCCTGTCGGAGGAAGAGGCCGAGGCGGTGGCGGCGCGTGGGCCCATCGTCGCTGCTGCACTCGCCGCGGAGCGAGAGGCGCCGAACGATGGATGACAATCTCCTCAACAGGTTGCAGGAACTCGAGGGCAAGTATGCCGAGACCCTCGAGGAGATGGCAGATCCGGACGTGCTGTCCGATCAGGAGCGCTATCGCGAGGTGTCGATTCTGCACGCCGACCTCAAGCCCGTGATAACCGCCTTCCGCGACTACCGGCAGGCCGCGCAGGAGATGGAGGAAGCAACGGAGATGGCCGCTGCCGAATCCGATCCCGAGATGAAGGAATACCTGGAGGGTGTTGCCGAGGAACAGCGCAGCCGTCTCGAGCCGCTGGAGACTGAGCTGCGCGTGATGCTCGTCCCCAAGGATCCCAACGATGAGAAGGATGTCATCGTCGAGATCCGCGCTGCGGCCGGTGGTGAGGAGGCCGCCCTCTGGGGTGCCGATCTGTACCGCATGTACGAGCGTTTTGCGGAACGACACGGTTGGAAGAGCGAGCCCATCAACACTTCCGTGACCGGGGGCGGCGGTCTCAAGGATGCAACCTTCTCCGTGAAGGGAAGGGGCGCTTACTCACGTCTCAAGTACGAAGCCGGGCCGCATCGTGTGCAGCGAGTGCCGAAGACCGAGTCTCAGGGCCGGGTGCACACTTCGATCGCAACGGTGGCGGTGCTGCCCGAGGCAGAAGACGTCGAAATCGCAATCCACGAGAACGATCTGCAAATCGACACCTTCCGGTCGACCGGGCCCGGGGGCCAATCGGTCAACACCACGGACTCGGCGGTGCGCATCACCCACCTGCCCACAGGGGTCGTCGTCACCTGCCAGGACGAGAAGTCACAGCTGCAAAACAAGCTCAAGGCCATGCGGGTGCTGCGGGCTCGGCTTTATCAGGCGCAGCTCGCCGAGCAGCAGGGGGAGCAGGCATCGGCGCGGCGCTCCCAGGTCGGCTCCGGGGAACGGGCGGAGAAGATCCGCACCTACAACTTCAAGGAGAATCGGGTAACCGATCATCGCGTCGGGTTGACTCTGCACTCTCTGCCCGAGATCCTCGACGGCAGTCTCGACGATTTTCACACCGCCTTGATCGCTCACGACGCAGCCGAGAGCCTCGCTACCGCCGAGTAGGCGTCTACGCCGATTGGGCGTGATTGCCGATGTTGATGACGTCGGCGGCAGACCGCGATGTCGGCTCGACCTGCGCCCGGCCGGGGAGCCGCATCCAGAAGCAGGCGCCACCGAGCCGATCGGAGGGGCGGTAGCCGGCGCTGCCCCCATGTGCCTTGGCGATGGCGGCAGTTACGGACAGGCCGATGCCGGAGCCGGGGGCGACTGCGTTGAGGTGGTTGGGTCCCCGCTCGAATCTCTCCCAGATGACCAGTTCGTACTTGCGGGGCACACCCGGCCCGTCATCGTGGACTTCGAGAACGAGGTCGCCGCCATCGACGATTGCACACAGGGCAACGTGCTCTCCCCCGTAGCGGGCGGCGTTGGACAGCAGGTTGGCCAACGCCTGGCTGATCCGGCCCGCATCCAGGTAGGCGACGATGTTGTCCGCGATGTCGACCCGAACCATCGTTTGGTCGATCGATGCGTTGTGGACCGCAGTCCAGGCAACTCGATCCAGAGGAACGGGTGCGATGGTCAGCTCCATCCCGTCACTGTCCGAGGAGAGCATGAGGAGGTCGGACACGATCCTGGCCAGATACGCCGCCTGGTCATTCACGATGGCGGTGACTTCGGCGCGCTCTGTGTCGTCGGCGAAACTGTCTGCGTCGAGGAGCTCGAGAAACCCGACCATGGCAGTGAGCGGTGTCCGCAGCTCGTGTGAGATCGACGTGGCCAGGATTGCCCGCTGCGACTCCATCAACCGTCGGTTCTCCCGGATCGCCACGGCCTGCCTGACCAACACCAGCGTTGCCACGACAACGGTTGCCCCCATCAGGATGGCATCGGCGCTGGTGATGCCCGACCAGCGAATCCTGGCGACGAGAACCCCGACCATGACGGCTGCGGTCCCGTACGGGAGAACCAGTGCCCACAGCGGGGTCGCCGGGCGTTCTGCGTACTCGCGGGCGGCGAGCGGGTAGTCCATGAACACGCTCAGCAGAACGAAGGCGGCGATTGCCGTGAGAGTGAGCCCAAACAGCGGTTCGGCTTCGTCGAACGATCTGCCGGCACCGTTGAGCAGGAACGACATGTCGGCGACGGCCAGCGAGATCCATCCAACGGCGAGCAGGACGAGGCGGGGATCGAAGCGGTACGTGCTGCGGCGGATCAGCACGATCATCACCACGACCAATATCGTCATGTCAAACAACGGATAGGCCGACCCGACGACACGCTCCCACGTGGGGGAGTTCGTCAATGCCTCGGCTACCTGGGAGTACAACAGAACCCAGGCCAGGGCCCCGACGGCGACTGCGCCGATGATCCCGTCGAGGAGGAGTCGCAGACGCTGCAGACCGCTGCCGGTGGTGTGTGGCAGCAGGGCAATGCCGGCCATTCCGATTCCGTACCCGGCGAGGAAACCGAGGTCGGGAGGGCCGAAGGCCGCGGCGTATCCCGACGCGTAGGAGACGAGAAACACCAGCATCCCGCCGGTAACCAGGAGCAAGCCGATGGCGAAGAGGCGCCAGGCGATTCGCTCCTCCTGGGGGACACGGGGGAGCTTGGCCAGGATGGTCGTCCCTGCCGTCACGGTGCCTGCAATCACGCCGATCGTTGCGTAGGCGGCCGCGGCATCGCTGGGCAAGAAGGGGGTGAGGACGGCGCCCAGCAGGAGCAGGGCAAGGACGGACCCCTTCCACCGCCCGATCGACGAGCTATGGGTCCGCAGGGCGCGGCTGGTCGATACCGGTTGCATCTAGTAGAGCTATCGGCGGATCGCCCGCTACTTTTAGTGGTTGCCGGCTGCTATGAGTGAGGTTGGAGCGAGGGCTCCGGTCTTGCGTGGTCCCGGAGGTCTATCTCCACCTTGACATCGGGTGTGGCTATGCGAGCGGTCATCGCGTCGACCAAGGCCAGCAATTGCTCGCGGGTGTGGTGGAGCGTCTGGGTGAAACGTATGCCCGCCTGGCGGAATGGCACCGCCGGATAGCCGGCGGTATTGACGTAGAAGCTGTCATCCAGCAGCTGCCGAACGGTGCGCACGGCATCATCGGTCGCTCCGATCTTGACGTACCAGATCGGTGATTGATCGAGACCCACCACCGGAAGACCGCTGTCGAGCAACACGTTGCGGAACCAGCTGATCTGGTGATCCAACTCCGCCTGGCGGACCGCAATCTCATGCGACAGGTGGATCCGAGCCGAGGCGACGGCCGCACCTAGCGATGCCACCTGGATCGGTCCTGAGAACGTCCAGCTGGACCCGGTGAGCAGCACGGTCTCCCGCAATGTTTCGTCGCCAAAGGCCAGCACAGCGCCGTGAGCGCCGAATGACTTGGCGAGGCCGGCAGCGACCACGAGGCGCGGATGCCACTCCATCTCGCTCAATACGTGACCGCGACCATGTTGGCCCTTCCAACCGACGGCGTGAGCATCGTCGTAGTACAGGAAGAGGTTCGGGTGCTCGTCGAGTAGTGGGGCGATTGCCTTGACGGGGGCGAAGTCACCAAACATCGAATAGAGACCGTCGGCCAGGTACCAGATCTTGCGGTAGTCATCTCCGGCTGCGGCGAGACGGTCCTGGAGTGCGGCAACCGAGTTGTGCGGCAAGGTTTCGACTTCGACACCACGGCCGCGCAAGACATCCGCCGCAAGGTGGAGTGTGGCGTGGGCGCTGATGTCGATGAGCACGAGGTCACCGGGCAACGCCAGGACCGGTAGGGCGCCGAGGTGGGCCAGGGTGGTTGTCGGCGCCACCAGGGCCGCCGCACCGAAGATCTCGCCGAGCAGGCTCTCCAGCTCACCATTCAGGCCCAGCGCCGTGTACACGGTCGACGACGAGTAGTTGGGGCCGTAGCGATCGACTGCGTCG
>JASJBC010000012.1 GCA_030066715.1 Acidimicrobiia bacterium | reverse complement strand
ATGATGGTGATAGTTCAGGCACTCATCGGGCAGGTCCTGCTGGTCGTCTTGGTCGCCTACCTCGTCGGCGCCATCGTCAACAAGGCCGGCGGCAGCTCCAGCTAGTTGTTGCCGAGCGGCAACGGGAGGACCGCAGTTCACCGATGGATGCGCCTATTTGCTCCCATCGTCCTGATCAGACGATCCCGCACCGACCCATCGGCCAAGGAGGTTTGCTGCTACCTCGGACTCCCCTGGGGGGGTGATCGCAAACTGCACAAGTGGTCCTGTACACAGGTCCAGCGCGGGCAGTTAGCCGGATTGTCTCTTGCGCCCCCCTCGGATCAACAGCAATAGCCCGACCCCAACCAGGACCGCCGACACGGCGAGGAGTTGCTGGGCTCGTTGCTTGGCAGCTTCACCAGCAGCCGCAACCGCCTCGGCCTTCTCCAGCATCTGCTGGACGCTATCGAGCTGTTCCTGCAGACTCGCTACCCGGTCTTGTGCATTGTGGATGTTGTCCATCGTTGCCATTTCGTGTTCTCCTTCCGCAGCGGTCAGATCCGCGCTCACTAGTCGGTTCCGCGCCGAATCGCTTCTGTCAATGTCGAGTGCTCTCCGGCCGCGGAAACGAAACTGCCTCAGGCTTCATCGCCGGATAGCTCGTCTCGTAGCGCATCGATCGACGAAGCCAGCTCCGCACTCAAAACCACCCAGTTCTCCTCAGCCGCCTCTTGTGTTTTGGCTAGCTTGGCCCGGGCATCCTTGACGCCCGAGTCCAGCGCAATCAGCGCAGGATCGACATCGGCTTCGGACACCTTTCCCTCCACCGTGAGCGATAGCCGACGCAACTCAGTTCGGGTTACGCCGAGGTCGATGCTGAGCACCGCAAGTTGCTCGATTAGGCGGCGGAGTTGGCGCTC
The DNA here is from genome assembly GCA_030066715.1 of Acidimicrobiia bacterium. Taxonomy (GTDB): domain Bacteria; phylum Actinomycetota; class Acidimicrobiia; order Spongiisociales; family UBA5794; genus JAAETI01. The sequence continues at coordinate 25,113 of JASJBC010000012.1, read as the reverse complement.
GGCCTCGTCATGGCGGGCGTCGTGCTCCTTGATACCAAACAGGTCCGTGGCATTCCCTTTCAGTTGCTGCTGACCATAGAGTTGCAAACGTTGCGGGCTCTATGGGGTGACGATGTTGAACCAGAGTTCGAAGGAGTCGAGCAGACCAACGAAGTCGCCGAAAGCCGCAACGTCACCGGTGATGGTTGCCTGGCCTGCGGCCACGAGCTGGTCCATCGTGGCTTCGCCAAGGACAATCTGGTCGAGGCCCGACCGGGTCATGACCAGGCTCGCCGTCGGCGATTCGGCCGCGTCTTCGTGGTAGTTGAGGACGCCGTTGCGGATCTCGAGCGTGTACTGCTCGCCGATGTCGGTGAACTCGATGTCGAACTCGTACTCCTTGCCGGCGGCGTCGGGGCCGCGGAGCAGAACGGCAAGGTAATCGAGGAACATCGGCACCGACATCGCGCGTACGGAGTCCGGACTCGCCGTGTTGGGTGTTGGCAGCACGGTGACTCCTTCACGGAGCTCCTTGGCGCCCGACAGGTAGAAGTCGCGCCACACGCCGTTCTCGGCCTGGTAGCCCAGTTGCTCGAACGTGTCGGCTTGCAGATCCCGAGCTGCAGCGTGATCCGGGTTGGCGAAGATGACTTCGTTGAGGACGGTGGCAACGAACCGGTAGTTGCCCGCCTCGTAATCGTTGCGTGCTTTCTCGACGACGGCGTCGGCGCCGCCCATGTACTCGACCAGTTTCTTGGCTGTCTCGGTCGGCACCAACGGATGGAGGTTGGCAGGGTTCCCGTCGAACCACCCGAGGTAGTAGACGTAAGTCGCCTTGGTGTTGTGGTTCAGCGTGCCGTAGTAGCCGCGGTTGGCGAAGCGCCTGGCGATGCTGTCGGGGAGTTCGATCTCCTCGGCAATCTCGACCGGGGTCAGGCCCCGGTTGGCAAGCCGCAACGTCTCGTCATGGAGATACTTGTAGAGATCACGCTGACCCTTGAGGAACTCGACGATGGCATCGGTGCCCCAGGTCGGCCAATGGTGGGATGAGAACACGACATCGCTGTCGGCCCCAAAGAGACGGATCGCCTCGGCGATGTGATAGGACCACGCCTTGGCGTCGCGAATCTTGGCGCCGCGGAGGGTGTAGACGTTGTGGAGCGTGTGGGTGGCAATCTCCGCCATACACAGCGCCCGCTTGCCCGGCAGGTAGAAGCACAGCTCGGCAGGTGCCTCGGCGCCAGGGGTGTGCTGAAAGACGATCCGCAGACCATCGATGGTCATCTCCTGGCCCGTCTCCGAGACGATGTCCGTCGGCGGGACCAGGGTTACCGTGCCCGTCGAAGTGAGCTGACCGAGCCCGGCACCAACGCCGCCTCGCTCGTCCCAGCCGATGAGGTTGCCGTACATGTACGACGCCCGACGCGACATCACGTTGCCGAGCAGTACGTTCTCACTGACGGACTCCTCGAGGAAGCCGTGGGGAGCGATTACGCGGACTCGACCAGACGCAAGGTCCTCTTCGGATACCACGGCACGGACCCCGCCGTAGTGGTCGATGTGGCTGTGGGTGTAGATCACTGCCACTACCGGAAGGTCTTCCAAGTGATCTTTGACAAGCTGATGAGCGGCTTGCATCGGCTCGACGGACAACAGCGGATCGACGACTATCCAACCCGAGTTCGTACGCAAGAAAGTGGTCACGGACAGGTCGTATCCACGAACCTGGTACACGCCCTCGGTCACCTCGAACAAGCCGGCAATCGCATTGAGCTGGGCCTGCCGCCACAGGCTTGGATTCACCGTGTCCGGAGCGTCACCATCGATGAAGTTCCATCGGTCCAGATCCCACACCACGCCGCCGTCGGCATCAGTGACCTGGCCCGACCCGCGAACGATCAGGCCACGCATTGCCTGATCGAAGTCCGCGCGATCATCGAAGGGCAACTCAGTGAGCACTCCGGCGTTGGCGGCCGAAGTAGACGGGGTCGCAGGTTTCGGTGACATGTTCACTCCTCGCGGATCGCACTCGGAGCTCCCTAGCCCCCAGCTCAACGCCCAGGATCATAGCTACGCGCACGGTGGTGATGAGGCGCCCGATTCACCGATTCCAATGGGCTTGGGCGCAGGCTCCGTCCCGGTGCAAGATGTCTGGCGGCGACCTTCCCCGCATAGGGTTCGAGCACCCAGCGCACCGTGACGTCGACGCCGGTCTCCACCAGCGTGCCCTGGAGCTGGCCAGGATCGTCATGTTCTGAACTGCTCCCACCGACGCGTTTGTGACTGTGCTCGGGCTGGCAACCTAGCCTTCGTCGTCAAGCTTCACGCTGCGCCAGCGCCAGTCGTCCCGGCCACCGGCTTCGCCGGCACAGTTGCCTGTGTGGGCTGTCGAAATCGAACGAACACCCGGCACAGTCATCGCAGCACCGCGCCCTTGCGTCAAGCGGGTGGGTCCTCGTCGTCACCGGTCTCGCGCCGAGTGGCCATCCAAACCACGGCGCCCAGCAAGACGAGCCCCGCCAAAGCCCAGGTCGCCACCGGGACGTCCGACGGCTCGAGGTTCTCCTCCGCCGCGTCTGGGCCCTCGTCCTCACCCGGCGGCTCTTCCTCACTGGGCGGCTCGGTGTCATCGGGGGGAATCGTGTTGTCGACTTCGGATCCGCCACCCTCGTCGTCAGAAGGCCCGCCGCCCTCACCCTCGGCAGCTCCGTCGTCGTCGGGTGGTTCTTGAGGTGTGCCTTCGGTCCCCGCATCACCAACGTCGGTAGCCTCGGTTGTGGAGGGTGAGTCAGGGGCCTGTGAGCAGCCACTCACAACCAGGCCGAGGAGCAGGAGTACCTGAAGCGCTGCGATAGCTCGCTTCCTCTTTGGGCTATTCAAGGAGTCCCCCGTCGCTGCAAAGATCATCGTCTTCCCGCATTCAAGCGTCTTCTTCCGAGTTGCCATCGGACCGCTGAGCAGCGATCCAGTCCTCTGCGTCGTCCGCGGCACGTCGCACCGTTGCGGTCAGCCATTCGGTCGACGCATAGATGTTGTCCTTGCCAATGAACTCGGTAGCCCCGGTGACATCGAGCTGCGTGCGTATGCGGTCGCTGTCCGTAACGATCATGAGTTTGCTCTCGACCTCCGAGAGTGCCTGGGCGTAGCGCCCGAGAACATCGATCAGCGTCGAGCCAATGTCGCTCTTGCCGCGAAGGCGGATGATCACTACCGAGTGCACCGATTCATCGGTCACCGTCGGCAACTCCTCCTCGAACAACGGTGCGGCTGCGAAGAACAGGCTCCCGTACGGTTGGATGACCAAAACCTCCTCAGGCGGAACGGTCTTTGGGGGAGCCACCTCTCGAATCCGGCCTTCGTCGTCGAGTTCCATCCTCCTCGCCACTATCTGGTTCGATTGGCGCACGATGTAGAGAATCATCGAGACCCCCATGCCAACGAGCACGGCGAACTGCAGCGGGATCAGCAGGGTCAGTACCAGTGTCACAGTCATGGCGGACGCCTGGACACTGCCCGTCTTCCATACCGACACGATGTTGGCGGGCTTCACCGTCTCAATGCCCACCACAATCAGCAGTCCGGCGAGCGATGGCATTGCGATGTACTCGACCACGCCGGCAAAAAGGAGGATGACAAGTGCCATGACGACCCCAGTGAACACGAGCGCCGCCCTGGTCTTGGCTCCTGCTGACACGACGAGCGAGCTGGCAGACATCGACCCGCCCACAGGCATGCCCTGGAACAACCCGGATGCGACATTCCCGGCGCCTTGTCCGATGAAATCCTGAGACACGTCCGACGGGCTGCCATCGACGTTTGGGAAGCTTGCCGTCACGCCGGCGCCCTGCACCAAACCGACAAAGGCCAGCGAGATCGCGGGGACAACGAGTACCGGAATGTCGGAGAATGAGGGCATGGTGATGAAGGGAAGCGCTCCGGGCACTTCGGCGATGTTGCCGACGAGTTGGACCTCGATGTCGAAGAGGGAGAGAAACCCGGCGAACGCCGAGCCGGCTCCGATAGCCACCACCAATCCCAGCGCTCCCAGTTTCGTCTCTCGGAGCATGATGATTAGGACGATCGTGACCACACCAACGGCGAGGGTCCAGAAGTCGATGCGCCAGAAGCGAAACACGGTGTCAAGAGCCCGGGTGACGCGACTTGCACCATCTGAGGCATAGCCAGTGAAGTCGCCAACCTGGCCGAGAACAATGTTGATGCCCACCGCAGAGATGAAACCGGTCATGACGGAGTTCGAGACAAAACGCAGCATCGCACCGAACTTCAACAGTCCTGCCAGGATCATGGCGATTCCAGTGAGCAACGACAGGGTCACGAGCGTGCGGACCGGATCATCACTGCTATGGACTGCCTCGATATCGGCCACGATGATGGCCATGGCACCGGTTCCCTGGACGGCCATGAACGCCGTACTCGTGAAGAAGGCCGCCGACACCGCGCCGTATAAGTAGGCATATAGGCCGGCGACCGGGTTCAGTCCTGCTAACAGGCCGCTGGCCAAGCCGTCCGGGACGCTCTCGATACCCAGCACGAGGCCCGCCATGGCGTCATCCCCGACCGTCTTGCGATCGAACAGCCTGCGCAACCTCCCCATCAAGCCCCCTCAGTCGACAATGTCACCCGCGCTACCGCAACATGGCTGGCAGCAACTGTGTTGAAGAGATTCCCCATGCGAGCCTTCCCCAGATCGTCAGGGGGCAGACCCTGAGCACCGTGACTCTAGACCACCCTGGCCACTGCCCAACACGATCGTGCTCGATAGATCCTCCCGACGTCAAAGTACCCCGTTCATCATCCCTATGAAGCCGAGGTAGCTGGTTCAAATCCAGCTGGCCCACAAAGCAGACCGTTCCACCCGACCGGTCTGCTTCGCGTCAAGGACCTCACAACACAATAGACCCTTCCTTTGCGCCACCTCACCAAGTATCGATCCGCTCGGAGCTACGGGGCGTAGTGCCCAGGAGCTACCGACCCGATCGAATCCCGCTCCTGAGATCGGCAGCCCGCTCGGCGGCAGCACTGTCGAAAGCAGAGCGGTCAAACATGATCGGCTCGCCGCCCTCGTCGTGGAGGGGATGCCGACCGGTGAGGATCAGGAAGCCTGCCTCCAAGGACTCCCGGTCGTTCGGATAGGTCCGGCCGATCACCATTGGGTCTTCCGTGAGGGCCCAGGCGATGACATTCGCTGCGTGCTCGCGCCCCTGCGCCTCCCAGGCGTCGTCCGGATTCGCCCAAGACACAACACCAGCCCTGGTTCTCACGAATCGCCGACGCTGCTCTTCGGAAACCACCTGGGCTTCCCATACGTGTGCCAGTTCGTGGAGCATCACGAAGGGCGGTCCCCAGCACACCATCACGAGAACCGGGTCGTGAGCCAGCCGAACCGTTGCCTGTGCCCCTCCGCAGCGGTCGAGAGCTGGCCCGGCGAACTCGACAACCATGGGCGGAAGTTCGAGACCGGCTTTGGCAAACCGGGCGACTGCCCATTCCGCCAAGGCATGGTCCTCCTCGGAGCCGCCGACGAACCTGATCATTGGCTTCGCCCCGACAGTGCCTGCCCTCGGCTCCTTCTCTGCGATCGCAGAAGCGCTGCCGGGTGTGCTACCCGGGAGAACAAGGACGGCCAGGGCGAGTATTGCGAGTCGTGTCTTGGAGTACATGACACGACCATCCGGCCGCTCGGTAAGCCACCGGTCAGCCGGCGGTAGGTAGCGGGCAAGCGACGCTGCGGGGACCTGTCGACCGCAGACCCGTCTTGCCGGGCAGGTAGCACGTAGTCCCCGCCGTCCTATGCTCCTGGCACGATGACGGACCTACCCGACTATGTCTTGAAGAACCGTGCCCACTGGGACTCGTACGCCGACCAGTGGGTGGCCTCCGGAGAGCGGGCCTGGGTCTCTGCGCCGAGCTGGGGGATCTGGCGGGTACCGGAGTCCGATCTTCAGCTGCTCCCCGGCGACATGACCGGAATGCGGGCCGTTGAGCTTGGATGTGGCACTGGATATGTGTCGGCCTGGATGGCACGCAGAGGTGCGACCGTCGTCGGGATCGACAACTCAGAGCGCCAGCTTGCGACTGCCCAACGCCTGGCATCCGAGCACGGCGTCGATCTCCAACTGATCCACGGCAACGCCGAAGAGGTTCCCTTCCCGGATGGTCATTTCGACTACGCCATCTCCGAGTATGGAGTAGCCATCTGGGCCGACCCCTACAAGTGGATCCCCGAGGCATACCGCGTGCTCAAGCCCGGCGGAACCCTCACCTTCCTCGGGAACCACCCGCTGGTGATGATCACCCAGCGCGCCGACAGCGGCGACCCGGTGGGCACCGAGCTGCTCTCTCCGTACTTCGGCATGCATCGGATCGACTGGCACGACGAGGACGGCGACGAGGGAACTGAGTTCAACCTGCCGATCTCTGATTGGATGCGCCTGTTTGCGACGACCGGGTTCGAGGTCGTTGCCTTCCACGAGCTGCAGTCACCCACCGCAGGCGAGGAGGTTCGCTTCTACGCATCGATGGATTGGGCTCACGCCTACCCCACCGAACAGGTCTGGGTCCTGCGTAAGAAGTGATCCGACCGAAGCCGCATACACCTGACCAGTAAGCTCCGACCCGGAACGGGGAAGGCGGCGAGGTGATGCACGGGACCCTGGTGATCATCGGGTCGGGACCGGTCGGGATGGCGTCGGCACTGCTCCTCAAAGACCGCTTCGAGCGGGTCGTGGTCTTGGAACGTCAGTCCAAGGAGAAGTTCCTGAGAAAGCGGGGGTTCACATTCCCCATTGTGTTCTCGCCGGCTGCTCGTGCCGTTCTCCGGCAGATCGGTGTGCTCGATGCGATGAACCAGGAGAGGTCCCCGTACTTTGGTGTCGTCGTGCACAAGCGGGTTCTTGGCGCCGAACTCACCTGGACGGCGAAGCGGGCCGGGATCTACTCGCACTGGCGCAACCACATCGTGGCCACCTTGTATGACCGGCTGGCCGCTGAAGGCATCACGGTGCACTTCGACTCCGAACTCGAGGACATCGACTTCACCGACAACTTCTGCACCGAGGCGACGCTGGGCTCTATTCCCTTCGACCTCCTGTTGGGGGCCGACGGCGTGAGCAGCCAGACTCGCAAGCTCCTCGCCCGGTCTCATCCCGGCTTCGGCCCGGATGCGTTCAACGCAGAGGTGCTCGACCACTGGTATGCATATCGACTGCCTGCGGAGGGTCTCCTCGATGAACGCTACGGCAGCGGGGATCACGGCTACGCGCTCCACGTCCACACCGACAATCTGCGCCAGGATCCGGAAGCCAAGTTCCGTGTCATCACAGTGGCGATGACGCAACCTCGCCCCGAGGTGAGCGTGGTGATCAAGCACGGGCCCGACCTCAGCCTCGAACGCGTCAGGAGGCTGAACGCTGCGTTCTTCGGCTCGATGGTCGATGACGACGTTCTCGACCAGGGATGGGCCGATGGGGTCGGCGGAGAGTACCGCCACGTCATGGCACCGACGTTCCACCACGGCTCGGCCTTGTTGGTGGGTGACGCGGCGCACGGTTTCGAAGGCAACGGCGACCTCATCAACCTCGGGATCAGTTCCGTGGCAGCACTTCCCGATCTACTGGACAACAGCACCACCATCCCGGATGCGCTTGCCGCTTACGACGCCACTGTCGGAGGAAGCCTCCGTGAGTATTCGGAAATGGCGCTGCGGCGCAGCCTCGAGCAAATCAACATCGAGGTTGCCGCCTTTGAGATCGGTGCCTTGCTGCGGCTGAACGGGCACCACCCGAGCATGTGGGGCATCTACGAGGACGACTTCGAGATCTGCTCCTACATGAAGCGCTACGAGCGTGATCGCAACCGCCTGCGTAACCGCGCCGCAGCCCTTGCCGGCGGTCTGGTAGTTGCCGGCGCTTCCCGCCTGCGTGGGCGCCGGGCTTGAGCTGCAGAAACGGTCCCGACAGGGACTCCCACTGCGCAGGCCGAGAACGTCGTCGAGCGCCACGCGACGCCGTACCCTCCTGCCCTATGAGCAACCCACCCTCGGCAACCTCGAAGCAGGTCGCAGTCTCCCGATTGGTGAGCCTGAATACTCGGGACTGGCCCGGGACCGGTCGAGTTCCCTTCCTGCTCATCCATGGACTCGCCTCCAACGCCCGGATGTGGGATGGCGTTGCCGAGAGCCTCGCCGCTACCGGCCACGACACCGTTGCGGTGGATCTACGTGGCCACGGCGAATCGACGCAGGTCGACGACGGATTCGACTGGGAAACGCTGAGCGATGATCTGGCTGCCGTCGCCGCGGCCCACTCCTGGGAGTCCTTCGTAGCAGTGGGCCAGTCGTGGGGTGGCAACGTCGCCCTCGAGTTGGCCGCTCACCAACCCCGGTTGGTGACTGCAGTCGGGCTCGTCGACGGTGGATTCCTCAGGCTTCGTGACGACTTCCCGACATGGCGAGAGGCGGAGGCTGCGCTGGCGCCGCCCCGGTTCAACGGCGTGAAGATCGAAGCCATGGAGGCCTGGATGCGGTCTCAGGACGATGGCTTCCCCGAGAGCAGCATCTCCGGTCGTCTCGCCAACTTCGCAGTGACCGAGGAAGGCGGGGTCCGCAACCGGCTCAGCCGCGAGAACCACATCGCCATCCTTCGCCATCTCTGGGAACACGACCCGGATACCGTTGGAGCCGGCGTCACCGTCCCAATCGACGTCGTCGCCGTCTCCGGCGGACCCCCGCGCAAGGCGGACCGCGTTGCCGCATTTGCCGAAGCGGCAGGGGCAACCGTCCACTGGCGTGAGGGTCACCACGACATCCATGCACAGCAGCCGGAGCTCGTGGCAGGTTTGCTCTCCGATCTGGCCCGGAGGGTGACACCATGAGCGGACGCGTGATTCTGATGGGCTCGGGTGAGCTCGCTCCGGGGTTGGTGGCAACCCACCGCGCCGGGCTGGAAGCGGCCGAGACCGATCGGGTGGTCATCCTCGACACCCCATACGGCTTCCAGGAGAATGCCGATCAGCTGACCGAGCGAATCGCCACGTTCTTCGAGACGAGCCTGCGGGCTGAGGTCGAGGTGGCGACCTTGCGACACGAGAAGGGCGACGCAGTCACCAAGGAGCGCTTCCTGGCGGCACTGCGCAGCGCCCGGTACGTCTTCTCGGGTCCGGGCTCGCCAAGCTACGCACTCCGAGTTTGGAGCGACATCGGCGTCAGGGACGTGCTCGGCTCGGTGGTCAACGGTGGGGGCACCGTGACCTTTGCGTCGGCGGCATCGTTGACGCTGGGACGGACCACTCTCCCCGTCTACGAGATCTACAAGGTCGGCGAGGCCCCGCGCTGGCTCCCCGGCTTGGACCTGACGACCGCGCTGGGGTTCCCGTGCACGGTCGTACCCCACTGGAACAACGCCGAGGGCGGCAACCATGACACCAGCCGCTGTTACGTCGGGGAGCGCAGGTTCGGCGAACTGGTGCGTGGTCTCGACGTCGGCGTGCTCGGGGTCGATGAGCACACGGCGGTGACGCTCGACTTCGCCAACTCTCGCCTTGCGGTGACCGGCGTGGGGACGGTCACCCTGCGCGGAGCGGAGGAGACGGTGCTCCGATCGGGAGAGACCACCACGCTCACCTCCGCTCGTACGGCTTTGGGCGAAGGCGACGTCGCAGACGACAGCCCGATCCCGCAGCAGCGCCCGCAGGTCGACCTCGATGCTGCGATCAGAGGGCGGGACGGAGATGCCGTGCTGGCCGCCCTGCTCGAGGCTGAGGAGGCATCACAAGGCTCACCCGAAGCTCGTGACGAGTTTCGCACCAGCCTCGTCAAGATCGTGGACGTGGCGGGCGCCGGGCTCACAGATCCGCGCCAGAACCTGGCGGGTTTCGTCGGGTTGCTTCTCCGCATCCGGGCAGACGCTCGGAGCAACGGCGACTACGCCACTGCCGACATGATTCGCGACAACCTCGCCGACCTGGGTGTCGAGGTGCGGGACACGACCGCAGGGGCTGAATGGGAACTTCGGAACCGCTAGGCCGCCGGAGCTCCGATCATCTCCACAAAGCGGGCGAGAACGGGATCCCAGCCTTCGTGATACTGCTCCCGCAGTGCCGGCGCCCGCTCCCCGATTCGCTCCCAGTGTCTGTGCTCCAGGTTCACGACCGTGCCGTCCCCATCAGCTTCGAACGTCACATCGACCTCGGTGAACACACCGTCGGCCCCGCCGAAGCGCCACGACAGCGTCACCTGGCGCGGAGGATCCCAGATCAGCACCGCACCCCAGTCATGCTCGGTGCCATCGTCAACGACTTCGTAGAGCCGCCCACCGGCCTGCTCCTCCATGATGACGGTTTCCGTGTGCACTTCACCGATGGAGTGTGTCTCGTGAGGCCACCACGAGCCGATCTGTTGGGTGAAGAAGGCAAAGGCCTTATCCATCGTGACGGGGACATGGACTTGCTTGCGGATCGGTTCGACGTTCATGGGGAAGTTCCCTCCTCTAGTGCTGCGGCGAAGCTGCTCAGGGCGTCGTCCCACATCGACTCGACCCATCGCCGCAACGCTCCGAGCCCTTCCGGGTCGATGGAGTAAATGCGTCGCGTTCCGGCAGCCTCTTGCCTTACGAGCCCTGCCTCCCACAGGACCTTGAGATGCTGCGACACCGCCGGTCGGGAGATCGGCAACTGATCGGCCAGTTCGCCCACTGAACGCGGACCACCACGAAGAAGCTCGTAGATAGACCGCCTGGTGCCGTCACCCAGTGCATCCAACTGTGTCTCGTACATCACGAGGCAATCGTAAGTGATCGCTTACCGTAAGTCAAGACTTACGCTTCGTCGTCTAAGCAGCGAGCGGGGCTACGAAGCGGAGAATGGCGGTGAAGTGAAGGACGGAGGCGGCAACAACGAAGACGTGGAACAGCTCGTGTGACGAGAAGACCCGCGGCCACAGCCGGGGGCGCTTGGTCACGACGATCACCATGCCAATCGTGTAAACGATGCCCCCGACGGCGACCAGAACCACCAGCGCCAGGCCTCCCCGATCGGCGAGCGGGACCATCAGCGGCAGCGACAGCCACCCGAGGGTGACCATCAGCGCGATCGAAAGATGAAAGCGCTGGTTGCGGATGAACAGGTGGTGGGAGATGCCGACGGCGGCTATCGACCAGGCAATGACGAGGCTCACCACCCGCACCCATCCGTCCAGCACGATCACGCCAATGGGGGTGAACGTAGCCGCAATGAGCACGAAGATCATTGCGTGGTCGAGGCGCTGCATCCGCTTCTTCCCCCGTTCGGTCCACGGGATCGAGTGATAGAGGGAACTCGTGGTGTAGAGCGCAAGCAACCCGAGGCCGTAGACGATCATCGCCACCCGGCCGGCAAGCGACATGGTCTGCACCACCAGGATGATCGTCCCGACGACGGCCGTGATCGCGGCGCTCCCGTGGAGGAACCCGCGCACTGGATTCTGCATTCGGCCAAGGGTGATTCGGTCTTCGATGGCGGCATCATTGCAGAATCTGGCGGCCGACGACACCAAAACCTGCCTGTTGTGAGGAAGTGGGTCACTCTCGCCCGCAGCGGGAGTGACACGCCGTACACTCACCCACATGCGAGTAGCAGTTTTCAGCAGCAAGCCATACGACGAGAAGTTCCTCACCAAGGCCGCCGAAGGAACGGACCACGAGCTCACCTTCTTCGAGGCGCGCCTCGACCGCTCGACGGCGTCTCTTGCCGACGGCTACGACGTCGTGTGTGCTTTCGTCAACGACGACCTCGGGGCGGCGACCTTGCTGCGGCTCGCCCGCGCCGAGCCCAAGCTGATTGCGTTGCGCAGCGCCGGGTTCAACCACGTCGACTTGGACGCCGCCAAGAGTCTCGACCTCACCATCGTCCGTGTCCCCGCCTACTCCCCCCGCTCGGTAGCGGAGCACACGGTGGCGCTGATGCTGGCGCTGGATCGCAAAATCCATCGGGCACACGCGCGTGTGCGAGAGGGAAATCTCTCCCTCGATGGGCTTCTGGGTTTCGATCTCGGCAGCCGCACAGTCGGCGTCGTCGGTACAGGCAAGATCGGCGTGGAGGTCGCACGAATCCTCAAGGGGTTCGGATGCGACCTGATCGGCTACGACGTCTTCGAGAACCCGGATGCAATTGCTCTCGGGCTCGAGTATGTGGAGCTCAAGGAGTTGTGGGAGCGAGCCGACGTCGTCACGCTGCACGCCCCGCTCACCCCGGAGACCCATCACATCGTCGATGCTTTTGCCATCGCCAACATGAAGGATGGGGTCATGGTGATCAACACCAGCCGAGGTGCGCTCATCGATACCGCCGCAGCGATCGAGGGTCTCAAGTCGGGCAAGATCGGCCACCTCGGGCTCGACGTCTACGAGGAGGAGGGGGACCTCTTCTTCGAGGACCTATCCGACACGGTCATCCAGGACGACATGTTCTCCCGTCTCCTGACCTTCCCGAATGTGTTGATCACCGGCCACCAGGCCTTCTTTACCGTGGAGGCGCTCGAGGCAATAGCCCACGACACTATCGCCAACATCAGCGCCTTCGCCGAGGGGCGGAAGTCCGGCAACGAGCTTTGATCCGATAGTCGGGTCGAGCAGTATCCGCGGCACGGAACGAATTCACCTCCTTGTGCGTCCACAGACAACGCAGGAGGTGACACGGTTGTGATCAGGACGGAGCCGATGGAAGAGGTCGAGCAGCCAGCATCGCCACGGCTGGTCCCGAGGCGCTTCGAGGATTTCTACCGAGCGGAATGGGACTCTGTGTACCGGCCGCTACTCGCCACCATCGGCGACCCTCACCTGGCCAAGGATGCAACAGCCGAAGCCATGGCTCGCGCCTATCAGCGCTGGTCCAAGGTGCGCACCTATCGCAACCCATCGGGATGGGTGTACAGAGTTGGTCTGAACTGGGCTCGTTCCCGGTTCCGCAGGCAGCGCCGTGAGGTGCTGGGCGAACCCCATGTCGCACCGGCAGCGGCGGACAACCTGCCCGACAACGACTTGGATGCGGCGCTGCGCTCACTTCCCCTCGACCAACGATCGGTCATCGTCCTGCGCTACTACATGGACTGGTCACAGGAGGAGATCGCAAACGCTCTGCGTGTGCCCGTCGGGACCGTGAAGAGCCGCCTTCATCGTGGGCTGAGGAAACTCGAGCAGGAGGTGACCCGATGAACCTCGAGAACCGTATCCGTTCGCATTACGAAGCAACGATCGGGGATGCCGCACCGGCCGACTTGGAACAGGTCAAGATGCGGGGGAGCCGTCTGCGCCGCAGGGCCCGCGCCGGCACTGCTTTGCTCTCAGTCGCCGCCGTGGCTGCCGTCGCCGTTGCGGCTGTGTCGATCGGCCGTTCGGAGCCGAGGCAGCCGGACCCCGCAACGCTGCTTTCGGACCAACCGCTCTATGACCAGATCGCCGAGAGCTGGACACCCGTTCCGGACCCTGTCGACGCGCTGTTGGCCACCCGGGCGAGCGAGATCTGCCCGTTCGACGATCGAGTCCTGACCGGAGCCCCCGAGCCTCTCACCCCGGTCGGGCCGCCTGCCGTCTGGGTCATCGACCAACGGGGAGTAGCGGCCACGATTGTTCACGGCGTGAAGACGACTACCGGTGAAGCCTCCAGCAGCTGCTCGGCGATCAAGGTCGATGGGGTTTGGCGGAACTCGATCGAGGTCATCGACGACTGGCCGGACTTCCACCAAGGCAGTGGCGGCCCGATACCGGACTATGTAGGCGAGATGAGGGTCCGTTTCCCCGACGGGACAGAGGTGACCGCTTCGCTGGCGAATGGTCACTACGTTGTCACGTATCCGACTTCGCTCGACGAGACGCTGACCCAGCCCAACCACTACATCTACATGGACAGCTACACCGCGGACGGAGCGCTGATCAGCTCTGAGTTCTACATGTCGTATGACGACATCGAAGAGCTGCGTCGGCTCGATCCATAGGCCCCGTCGCCACGCGTTACGCTGGCGGTGGAGGCACCGATGCTCGGCAGAGTCCTGCTCGCACTACTGATTGTCTGTCCCGTCTCTTGCTCCACCGAGGAGGTTTCGACTGCGACGACGTCCGCGGTTGCTCTGCCCACCACGGGCGCGCCGGCGGAGACTCCGGAGACAACCCAACTCGTGACGAGCACAACCGATCTGCCGACTCCAAACGGTGTCGACCCCGATTCGCCGTGTCTGCAACGGGCGGTCTTTGGAGACCCTGCGGAATCGGAGTACCTACTCCCCTTCGCTGTCGGTGAGGAGTACTGGATCTCTCAGTCGTACTGCTATTCAGAAGGAGGCCACAGCAACCAACTTGCGTACGACTTCGACATGCCGGTCGGGGCCAGCGTCCTTGCGGCGCGGGAAGGTGTCGTCAAGGAGGTCAAGGAGGATTCGCCGGACACAGGACGCGGAAGAGGGCTCCACAACTACGTCTTCATCGAGCACCGCGACGGCACAGTGGCTTTCTATGCGCACCTGAAGCAGGACGGTGTCGAGGTCGAGCCCGGGGACTGGGTGCAGGCCGGTGAGTTCATCGCCTTTGCCGGGAACTCCGGTTTGACCGGCGGGCCCCATCTCCACTTCGGCGTCTATCAGGACTGGCGACCCCGGGAGGGCAAGGACGTCCCGGTCAACTTCCGCAACGCCTCGGGGCAGCACGACGCACGCAGTGGTCTCGCCATCTGGCGTTTGTTCGAGGCCCTTCCGGTGGATTGACCGAGGGGGGATGCCGGTGCGCCACTCCAGCCCGTCGCTTCCCGGCCTCTAGGCAAACGGATTGCGGACCGGAACACCGGCGTAGGTCTGCCCGGCATTGAGATCCTCTGTGAGGATCTCGGCGCAACCTGCTCTGGCGGCTGCCTGCACGATCTGCGCATCCCACAGCCCTATCTGCTCGCGCTCCGCGAGTTCGGTAGCTGCAATCACGAGGCGATCATCAATTGCGATCACCGGCAGCTTTCCGATGTGCCGAAGGGCCCCCCTCGCCTCTTCAGACGAGAGCGCAGGATGTAGCTTGCGGGTGACCGTGACGTAGAACTCGCTCAGCACCTGGGCACTGGTTGCATACGACGCCTCGGGATCATCGAGGAGACGGAGCGCGATTGCCCTCTTGTCCGGCTCGGAACGATCGAATGCGTAGACAAAGACGTTGGTGTCGACGAATGAGGTCACCGTCGATCGGTTTCGTAGAGGTCGTCTCGCACCCAAGTCCGCCCGGAGCGATCACCACCACTGTCCACCGCCCTAGCGAGATCAACAAGGCCACCCAGAACAGCACGCTCCCGATCAATGCCTGCGTAGACCTCGAGGTACTCGCGAACGACGGCATTCACCGACGTCCCTTGCTCGAGCGCGCGGATCCGGGCTCGTTTGAGGACTTCGTCGTCTATCGCAAGAGTCAGATTGGACACGGGATCAGTGTAGCACGTATCACGTGGAGCAGTCACAAGTCGAGGCCATCAACCGTGGGGGCGAAATGAATCCAACCGTTCCGGGAATCAGTCGAACGACCGGCTGCAGGTGTCCTCCCAGCCTTCGCCGTCCTGCGTATCCAGGTGGATGGTGGGGTCGTCCATCAGGAGTTGGGCGTCGGCACGAATTCGCTCGAGGTCGTAGATCTGGTATCCGGCGTGACCGGTCGTCGCGTACTTGTCACGGGTGATGCGCAGCGTCGCAAACCGGTCCGGCTCCATACGGGAGAACAGTTCGACGAAGTCGCCGAGCGCTTCCAGGGGGATGTCCGTTTCGACAAACTGCCCAATCGCGGCGGCGAAGGGCCCGCCGGCCAGCTCTGCCGGATCGGTGTTCGTAATGAGAGACCCGAGCAGGCAACGCTGCCGGTGCATCCTCGCAAAGTCACCCGAGTTGTGGCGGATGCGAGAGTAGGCCAGAGCGTCATGGCCATCGAGAGTCTGCTCGCCGGTTTCGATGGCGATCGACTCGAAGCTTCCATCCTCGTGAGGATATGACGGGTCGCTGATGCGCACCGGTACGTCGAGGAGCACGCCACCGATCGCGTCCAGCAGCCCAACAAAGCCGGCGAGATCCACCAGCGCGTAGTAGTCGACCTCGACATCGAACATGAGCCCAAACGTTGCCTTTAGTGCGTTGATTGGCGGCTCCTGCGGACCGGGGAAGGAATCAGGGAACCACTCTGCGTTTGCCCACAGGTGGGTGAGGATGTCTGGAAAGCAGTTGCAGCCCCACAGGCCCATGCCCTCGGGCAGCGGCGCCTCGGTCAGGTTGCGCGGGACCGAGAACATCGCTGCGTCCCCGGTTTGGGGATCGATGCTCACGAGGATGGTCGTGTCGGTCCTCGTTCCGGTGCGACCGACTCCGGCGTCGCTGCCGAGCAGCAGGATGTCCAGTTGGTCGATGCCGTCCCAAACCCGGGGTGGCTCCGTGGTCGTGGTCGTCGTCGAGGTCGTGGTGGTCGAGGTAGTTGAGGGCGCCGTGGTGGCCGGAGCGTCGCTGGTTGTGGTGACTGATTCGAGCGCCGCAAGCGTGGTCGATGTCTGCGTCGGTTGGAGCTCGGCGTCGCCGGAGGAGCATGCCACAAGGCCCACCAGACAGGCGACAGCCAACGTCGCCGACCGGGACACCCTGTTCCATCGCCTGCCAACCATCTCACGAGCTTAAGCGGCGTCGGCATTTCTGCTGCTATCAACACGCCCTCCTCGGCGAGCGGCCTCCGGCCGCCGCCGGTCCTCCCAGAGGGAGGACGAAACACCTCGTCACAATCCCAGCCTCGTACGTGGGCGGCTGTTCGACGAGGTCGAACTCCAAGCCGTCGCTCTGCGACGGCCGTCAACCAGGGGACCCCTCTCGTGCGTTAGTACCGTGTGGAGGAAGTCCTGATCAGCGGAGGCAGTGTGGGGAGAAAGGCGAACGATGACACCGGCGAGCGGATGCCGGTCGTTCGATCGACTCCCGACTTTGGTGTGTTCTACCGGCGCGAGTATGCGGCGGTGGCAACGCTGACGATGGTGTTGACCCGAAGCCGCACCGCCGCCGAAGACATCGCCCAGGATGCGTTTCTCCGAGCCCACCGGGACTGGAACCGAGTCTCCCACTTCGACAACCCGGAAGGGTGGGTGCGGCGCGTCGCCACCAACCTGGCGATGTCACGGTTTCGCCGGATGCGCAGCGAGGCCAAGGCGCTGCTGCGGCTGCAGCCTCGTTCGATGACCACGCAGATGAGTCCCGAAGCGACAGAGTTCTGGGCCGAGGTGAGGAAGCTGCCGGTACGGCAGGCACAGGTAGTAGCGCTCCACTACGTCGAGGACCGTTCGGTCGACGAAGTGGCCGAGTTGCTGGAGATCACCCCCGGCTCGGTCAAGACCCATCTCCACCGCGCCCGACAGACCCTGGGCGACCGTTTCGGATCGAGGGAGGAGGCACCGTGAGCAACGACCACCTGGGACGCCGCGCCGGTCACGAGGCCCGTCGCGCCGGCTCCGATTTTGTCGCACCCGATCTCGACCGGACCATCCGTCGTCGCCGCCGGGCACGTGCCGTTGGCGCCATCGGCACCTCGGCACTGGCCATCGTGGTGGCGGTCGGCGTAGGTGCACTGTTGATGCGGACAGAGCCCGACCAACTGCCCGCGGACACGACAACAACGACGACAACGATCCCAGCAGACACGACCACAACGACCGAGGCGCCGTCGCCAACGACGACCACCAGCGCCCCGGCATTGCCCACGGAGCCGGTGTACGGAGGGGTGGTCACGGTCGCCTCCGATATCGACTTGCAGTTTGGCTACGTCGACATCGATGACACTTTCCGACCCGCCAGCATCAACCCGTTGCTCGAACCATGGAACGCATCCGATGTTGCCCGCCTCACTGTGCCGGGGGCATTCCGCGTCGACCCGGGTACCGGCGAAGCGAAGCCATGGGTGGTGAACCCGGTTCCCAGCCTGAGCAACGGTGGGGTGGTTGTCGACGGCGCTACCGCCACCGTCACTTACGAGATCAACGCGAACGCGGTCTGGGCCGACGGCACTCCAATCACGTTCGACGACTTCCTGTTCACGCATCAGCTGATCATGAGCGACGAGCTGCCCATCGACTCCGAGCTGCGCCTCCTGCACGAGATCATCGACGGCACGACCCTCACCGGTGCGGGCAAGAGCGTTACCTTCGACCTCGTCAGCCCCGACCCTCGCTACGAGCGCCTGTTTCCGTGGCTCGTTCCTGCCCATGCGGTGGATGCGGAGACCTTTGCCGACGCGTGGAATGACCAACTCTGGTTGTCCGGCGGGCCCTTTGTGTTCGATGCCTACATCCCATCCACCCAGCCGGAGACGGAGCCGGGCACCATCACGTTGAGCCGGAACGACAGCTACTGGGAGACCGACGACTCGGGCAATCAGCTGCCGTACCTCGACGGCATCGAGATGCGGGTCTTCACCCCCGGCAACGTGATGGATGCAACCATCGCGACTTGGTTCACGACCCAGTCGGTCGACGCCATGATGGGCGGCGTGGTGTCTCGCTACTTCGTCTCGTCACTTGGTGATCCCGACGAAGAGGGCTTCGTGCTCGCCGAGTATTGGGACTCGCTCTACGAGGTTCTCGCCTTCGAGATGGGGGACACGCGGCTCGAGGTGAATCCAGATTCGCTCAACCGGGAACTCGCATACCGGCAGGCGGTGCTCAGCGCCATCGATCGCAATGCCCTGGCGGCGGCGACCGGCAGCACCGTCACATCGATCGGCGGAGCGGCCTCACGGCTCCTCGAAGTCACCGCCTGGGATCAATACGACGACCAGGCCCAGACCGACCGCCTCCTCGAGCAGCTAGGAGAGTCGCTCGGTCGGGACTTCGCAACCGAAACGCCCACGGCCCATCTCACAAGCAGCTCGGGTGACGCCACGCTCGTGATCGGCAACTCGATTGCTGATCAGCTCGGATCGGCCGGATTTGCTGTGACCACCGAGTTCACCTGGGACTTCTTCAGCATCTACCTGCCTGAAGGTCGCAACGACCTCTTCACAATTCGGCTGTTCGCCGGCGACGGCATTGCCGAGCTGGCGCAGATGCTGTCGTTCCTCGATCCGCTCCGACCGGACGATGAGATTCTCTTCGACTGGTCCTCCGTCGGCGAGCCCGCCCAGCAGTTCTCCGACCTAATGGCTGAGGCCCGGGTCACCCTCGACTCGGACCGCCTCCGCGAGTTGCTGGTCGAGGCGGAGACCATCCTGGCCGACAACGCCATCGTCTACCCGTTGGTGCTCCGCCAGCTCTTCTACGTTCCCTACTGGCCGGAACGTGTCCAGGGCATCGTGCCCCACAGTGGGTGGGACACCGCCACCGCAGCTTGGTGGTGGAGCCCGGCCGGCGGTTCTTGACGCCCGGGAGAAACTGCTCACTTAATCCCCCGGGGTAGTTAGCTTTCATGAATCCGGGCAAAGGAAGGCTGATTCTGCGGCGCACACTGTTCGCCGCTGTTGCAGCGGTGTTCATTCTGATATCAGTGGGCCCAGTTCAGGCGGGGGAGTCATGGCTCGAGCCTTCACAGGAACGAGTCAATGCGGGGGACCAGGTAGAACTGACGGGTCTGGTTTCGCGCGGGCAACTCGGCTGGGTCGACGATGGACCCTTCTTCGTCTACCTGCACGGCACCGAATACGGCATCGTCACCGTCGCGGCAGACGGGGGAACGGCAACCGATGTCGCCCTCGGAGAACTCATCGTCGATGATCGCGGCGGCCGCGTTGCGGTTTCTGCGAGCGTCGTCATCCCCGGTGAGACGCCGGCAGGTGAGTACCAGGTGGTTGTCTGCAACGACCCCTGCACGACGGGCTTGGGAGATCTGGTGGGAGGTGCGATCCACGTGGATCCGGCGGAAGTCCCGGTGCGCAGGCTGTCGCTGGCTCCATACCCGGATCGGCCGACGAGCATGTCTCCGCTCTGGGTGGGCATCTCGGCGGCCCTTGCCACCACCGTGCTCGTGATTGCGCTGTCCGTTCGTCAACGTTCCTGAATCGCGCCTATGCGTGGGTCTCCAAGAACCCCCCTACCCCCGAGCTTCGCTCGGCGGTACCTTCCCCCCGCTCCGCGGGGGGACTGACAAACCCCTACCCTTGGCGTCTCCGCGCCAGCGGTACTTCCCCCGCTCTGCGGGGCTTCTCCAAGACCCCCCTACCCCCGAGCTTCGCTCGGCGGTACCTTCCCCCCGCTCTGCGGGGGGACTGATTTCGTCCAGGAATGAAGAATCCCCTGGTCCGGTTGTTAGTAGTGGCACTAATGTTGACCGGAAACGTAGGGTGACCGCTGCGGCGGCGCCAAGCACAAGGAGCTAACAACCATGCGGCGACGCATGATGAAATCCAAGATCCATCGGGCGACCGTGACGGACGCAGACCTCAACTATGTCGGGTCGATCACGTTGGACGTCGATCTCATGAAGCTTGCGGACATCCGCGACATGGAACAGGTCCACGTCCTGGACATCGACAACGGCAACCGTCTCGTCACCTACGCCATCAAAGGTGGCCCCGGTGATGTCTGTCTCAACGGAGCTGCTGCCCGGCTCGTGTCCCCAGGCGACAAGATCATCGTGATCAGCTACGCCGACTACGACGAGTCCGAGCTGGATGAGTACGTCCCACAGGTAGTCCACGTCGACACCGCAAACCGCCCGGTCCCGCCCGAGGTGGCACAGCAGATGGCGGATGCCGAACCGGGCCCCATCCTCTACGAGGAGTTCGGGGCTTAGACGCAAGAAACGGGCCCGGGGGAAGACATCCGGACCCGTCTCTGCGATGACTCAGACGTTGAACAGGGCGTTCTCCGCGTCTGTCTCTGCGTCGTCACCGAAGAAGAACCCGAAGCCACGGCGGTGAGGCTCCTGGAACTCACCGAAGTCGAAGTCCTCGAAGCGCTCGAAATCGAAGTTGAAGCCGCGTGCGCCGAACGGGAAGCCTGCGGAGGCATCAAAGCTCTCGATCATCTCCTTGATCAGATCGGCTCGCTCCTGCGTGATCACGCCATCGGCAACCAACTCGTCGATCCGCTCCAGGACGGCATCCCTGGCATCCTGTAGCGTCGCCTCGAGGTCGACGCCCATCTCCTCCAAGGCCTCATCGAGGCTCAGCCCGGACTCGAGCTTCTCACGGAGCTCACTGGGGTCGATGTCGAGGTCGTGAAACCCGAGCATGTCGCCAAACCCATGGCCGAAGCCGGCAAAACCGCGCGGTCCGGGGAACTCACCGAGTTCGAAGTCTTCGACGCGCTCCCGAATGGCGTCGGCTCGCTCCTCGGAAATGTCTCCGGCGGCAACTCGCTCGTCCAGCTCCTCCAGGATCCGGTCCTTCACGGACGAGATCGCTTGCTCGAGGTCGACGCCGAGGTCGTCGGCGACCTCCTGCAACGTCGCCCCGTCTCGCAGCTGAGTCTTGATGTCTTCGAGGGGGATGCCGAGCTCATCGGCGATGTCCTCCGTCAAGCCGTGGAAGTGCCCGCGACAGTTCTCGACGTTCTTCTCGTCGACGCCGGCTCCCTCCGTATCGTCTGCCAGAGCGATGGAAGCCCCGACGAGGAGACCGGCTAGGAGCACGGCACCACCCAGCGCAGCGGCGATGCCGGTCCGAAGACTCTTGATGGTCATTGTCTCAGTCCTTTCGGGGTGTACGAAACGACTCTCCAACATCGTATTAAGCGAGCGCTTTCACGGGTCTAAGAATCATCTGAGAATCACCGTGCTCTCGTTAGCTGAAGCTCGACCCTTTTCTTCCGACAGGTGTTAGGTGGACGCAAGAGAAGATCTCCGCGCCTTCCTCCGGTCGGGCCGGCCGGCGGTTGAGTTGGAGCACCACCGGGCAACCTATAGACGCACGCGCGTCGCCACAGTCTCTGTGGTCGTCGTTGCGGTCATGTTCACGGTGGGCCGGTTCGAATCTCCGACGATCGCCGTCGGCGGAATACTCGGAATGTGCTTCTCGGTTCTGCTCCACGCTCTGGTGCGCAAGCGCGCTTCGCTCCTCGAGATGATCGTCTTTGACACGATTCTCTACGTTGGAGCAACGGTGTTCGCCGACGCTCCCGAACTGCCTCTCTTCGTGGCGATGTCGCAGCTCTTCATCCTCTTCCTCTTCGTCCCCGGCCGGGCTGCCCTCGTCGCTGCGTTTGGTTTCCTCGTCCTGGCGTGGATCGCAACGGCCATCAACCTCGCCAATCCAACACAGCAGCGAACCGCCGGCGACACCATGCTGCTCGTCGTGGTGGTTGCCATCCTCGCCGCAGGTCCATCCATCTGGACCCAACTCCGCGCCGGAGCGGGGATGCACCGGCTTCGCGCCCGCCAGGAGCAGCTGGCCAGGGAGAAGGATCAGCTTCTTGCGGACAAGGACCGGTTCGTGGCCAGCGTGAGCCACGAGATTCGCACCCCGCTGACGGCAGTCGTCGGGCTCGCCCACACTCTTGCGGAGGCAAACGGAGAGCTGAGCGTCGAGGAGCGTGACGAGTTCGTCGACACAATTGTGGAGCAGGGGGAGGAGGTTGCCTCGATTGTGGAGGATCTGCTCGTGGCGGCACGGGCGGGCAGCGGCCATCTGGCGCTTGTCGTCGGCGAGGTCGACCTGGCAGAGGAGGTGCAGTCGGTCACCAGCGACGAAGTCGAAGTCACCGTATCGGGGCCCCTCGTGGTGGTCGGTGACCCCGTCCGGGTCCGCCAGGTGCTGCGCAACCTGGTCAGCAACGCAATGCGTTACGGAGGCCCAACAAAGCGGGTTGCCCTCCACCGGCGGGGAGTGCTCGGAATCGTCTCCGTCCAGGACGACGGGCCGGCCATCCCACCGGAGGACCTCGACACCATATTCGCCGCATACGGGCGCGCTCATGACCGGCCGGGCCGTACCGACTCCGTCGGGCTCGGTCTCACTGTCAGCCGCCAGCTGGCCCGGATGATGGGAGGCGACGTCAGCTACAGCCATGACGGAAGGTGGGCGTCGTTCCAGCTCACGCTCCCCCTTGCCGTAACCGACACCGCCAAGGCCATCCGCGCCGACCCCGCCGAAGCGCTTGCCGCCCACGGCGTCACCCCCCGGCCCGAAGCAGACTGAGCCGGTATCCTCGGGAGGCGGAGGGCGTGATGTTGTACATCGATGGTGAATGGCGCGGAGCCCGCTCAGGCAGGAGTTTCGAGGTAACCAACCCGGCAACCGGCGAGCCGATCGGCGACGTCGCCGACGGGACCAGAGAGGATGCCGCCGCCGCCATCTCGGCTGCAGCCGAGGCTTTCGCCGCCTGGTCGCAACTCACCGCGTTTGAGCGGTCCGACACCCTGCATCGTGCCTACACGTTGATGATGGAGCGCAGGGAGGCCCTCGCTCGGCTCATGACCGAGGAGCAGGGCAAACCACTGCGGGCGGCCCGCAATGAAGTCCAGTATGCCGCCGACTTCTTCCTCTGGTACGCCGAGGAGGCCAAGCGGGTATACGGCGACGTCCTGCCGGCACCGCGTCCCGACCAGCGGTTCATGGTGTTGCACCAGCCTGTTGGCGTCGTCGGTGCGATCACCCCGTGGAACTACCCCGTCTCGATGATCACCCGCAAGGTGGCCCCTGCGCTGGCGGCGGGTTGCACGATCGTTCTCAAGCCGGCGGAACAGACCCCACTCTGTGCGATGGAGGTCTTCAATGTGATCCACGACGCCGGAATCCCCGCCGGCGTCGCCAACCTGATCCCAACCGCAGATCCGGCACCAATCGGGGAGGAACTCGTCTCCAACCCGCATGTGGCCAAGATCACGTTCACCGGCTCGACGGAGGTGGGCACCATGCTCGCCGGGCGGGCCGCAGCCAATATGAAGAGGCTGTCGCTCGAACTCGGCGGCCACGCTCCTTTCATCGTATTCTCGGATGCTGACCCGGTCTACGCCGCCAAAGGCGCTTCGCTCGTCAAGTTCCTGAACACCGGTCAGGCCTGCATCAGCCCGAACCGCATGTACGTTCATCGCAGCATCGCCGCCGAGTTTCTCACCGCGCTCGAGACGCGCGTCGGTGGAATGCGGGCCGGGAACGGCCTCGAGGACGGCATCAGCATCGGGCCCCTCGTGGATGCGCCATCGTTGGAGAAGGTGGACCGACAGGTGAAGGACGCCGTTGCCAAGGGAGCACAACTCCGCACCGGTGGCTCTCGGCTCACTAGCAACGGCCTGGACCGCGGTTTCTTCTACTCCCCGACCGTCCTATCCGGGGTGACCCCCGAGATGGAGATCTACAGCAACGAGACGTTCGGCCCGGTCGCCCCCGTCATCGAGTTCGAAGACGAGCAAGAGGTGCTGTCCCTGGCCAACGACACCCACTACGGCCTAGCCGCGTACGTGTACACCGAGGACCTGCGACTAGCCATGCGCATGTTCGAAGGCCTCGACTACGGAATTATCGGGATCAACGACATCAACCCAACCGCCGCCGCCGCTCCATTCGGTGGTATGAAGCACTCCGGGATCGGCCGCGAGGGCGGCCGGGAGGGCATTGCCGAGTACCTCGAGACCAAGCTCGGCGGATTCTCCATCTGATAACCGGCCAGGATTCGCGGTTATCCTCGACGTGCCATGCCGACGCTAGAACAGCCGACCAACGACCTCCCGTACGAGCCACACGTCGGCACCAGCCGGCAGTACTGGCGGGACATCATCCTCGGCGTGAACGACGGGCTTGTCTCCACGATCCTTCTCGTTGCGGTCGTAGTGGGTGGTGGTCTCACGACCACCCAAGTGCTGTTGACCGCAGTCGGTGGTGCGATTGCCGGTGCGATCTCCATGGCGGCCGGCGAGTACCTCGCAACGAAGTCGCAGTCCGAGGTCCTGGCTCGTGAGCTCAAGCTGGAACGGGATCACATCCGCGACCACCGCGACATGGAGGTCAACCAGCTGCGGGAGATGCTCGAGGAACTCTCCATCGGCGGTGAGGATCTCGAGACCGCCGTTGCGATCTTCTCCCGCGACGACGACCGGTTGCTGAACTCGATGAAGGTCATGGAGTTCGGCATGGTGGACTCCGAGGAGCGCTCCCCTGCCGCCGCCATGATCGTCTCCGGGCTCACCTTCCTGGTGGGCTCGCTGCCGTCGGTGTTGCCGTTTGTCTTCGT
>JASJBC010000113.1 GCA_030066715.1 Acidimicrobiia bacterium | reverse complement strand
CGAGAAGCACCGGCTGGGGCCGAATGGCGCCCAGGAGGTCGGCGACGGCGTCAACAGCCGCGCGGGTGGTGATCGGCGTGACAGCGGTCTTGCCATGCCCCGGGAGATCGGGAGCGGCGACCGTCGTGTCGGCCACGCCGGCCAGATGCTCGTACATGCCGCCGTGGAGGGTGAAGCCGTGGAGGGCGACAACCCGGACGGGCCCGGCGCCGAACGTCCGCACCCACATGACGCCGTGACGGGTGGCCAGCTCAGTCACGCCCGTACGGGAGGCTCGTACTCCGAGTTGAGGAGCTTGTAGACCATGGCTCCCGCCAAGGCTGCGATCGCAACGATGATCAGCTTCTTCATGACCGTCATGATACGACGGATCTAGCGGCGCAGACGGGGTGCAGGCAGAAGGGCGGCGATGCGGTTCAGGAGGTCATCGAAACCGATCGGTGCGAGGACCGTGTTGCGGCTCGGGGACGGCTTCACGGTCCAGTATCCGGCGTGTCCGCCGTCGAGCACTTCCAACCGCGATCCGATGGACCCAATCGTGCCACCGATCCAGACAGATTCGATAGTCCACGCCGCACGCCGCATGATGACCGCGGCGACGATACGGTCGACCCAATGTTGGGTGACACCGGCCGCTCTCCATTTGGTAGCTATCTCCGTGGGATCGAGCTCGATGAGATCTTCGGCTCTACCCAGCAAGCCCTGCGGTATTGAGACCGACCCGGCAAACGCGGGATGGCGACGAGGTGTCAGCTGCACGGCCTGGGCGACATGGAAAGGCAGCAACCCGGGCTGCAGCAGGGTGAGTTCGAACCGGTCGTCCGCTGCACAGTGACCCAGGGCTGCTCTCCGTCCGGTGCTCCAGAATGTGAACAGGCGTGGGGCAACACCGTCCTCGGTTACCTCGACGCTGACCACCAGCGTCGGCTCTGCCACAACATCTACGAGCCGGCGAACCAGGGGTGCCAGATCCGTCCCGGTGACGAAACCCGTCGCACGAAGCTCCGCAATCTCTGATGCTATGCCCCGGCTTCCGGCGTGAGCTGCGAGGAGCGTCGGCATCAGCCGACGAGGGACTCTGATCGTTTGGAGAGCGTGATTGATCCCGGGTCGGCTCATGCCGCGGTTCCCACGCCGAGGACTTCCCAGACTCCCTCGTTGTTCGTCAGGCTGACGTGGTACGCGAGCGCGTGGGTGACCCCGTGCGGACTGCTTGCCATGACCTCCACAACGACCCGACCCTGCGCATCAGCTCCCGCAACGGTCGCTGCCACTTCGGCATATGGCGCTGTCGTGAACAGCGCCACGTCGCTGGTCGCAGCCAGGTAGCGGGCTGCTTCGGCGTCGCCGGTCAGATAGTGATCCAAGAAGGCGATGGCAGTGTTCGCCTCCTCGGCAGAGACGTCCGTGAGCCTCGCCGGCCTCAGCGTCGTGGGTGGAAGCGGCGGTACGCGAGCCGGGGGACCAGCAGCAGCGGCGCGATTGCCCGAAGTCGTCACGGGTACTGTGAAGTAGGCAAGTGGCGCCGCAACGAACTCGCCGTCAACGGGCTCGAGCAACGCCACCGCCACTGTGACGTCCCACAGTCCGTCAGGGCGCGCATTGGCCGCAATGGCTGCGGTGCTCTCGACCCAGGCTCCAGACGGCCTGGGCGCCTCGCCGGGGAACAGAGGCGCCAAGTCGTCGTCGGCGTCTCCCCCAAGGTAGAGACGGATGAACTGCTCAGCAGTTGCGGCGACCTCGGGTCGCATCTGCTGTGGCTCCATGATGGTTGTGGAGCCGTCTGGTCCCGCCATGGCCGACGCAAGCCAGCCGAGTGCAACGCCAACGAGAAAAGCGGCTGTTGTGCCGACGGCGATGAGGCGACTGCGAGAGCCGGCCGGCTCGGGCGGCTGAGGACGAACCGGGGGTTCGCACGACCAGTCCTCACTCGCAGCCAGACCCTCATCCAGGTCCGCGATGGCTCGTCCCAGATGCGGCAAGGTCCCGCTCAAGGTGAACCGGGTATATCGGGGAGCGAGAGGACCTCGCCCGGATATATCAGGTTGGGATCGCCCGAGCGGAGCGTGAGGCGATTAGCTGCGACCACCAGTCGCCAGTACTCCCCAACACTACGGCCATCAGGCTCGTCGCCCAGTTCGGTCGCAAGGTGCATGGCGGCAATCGTCCACAGGTTTTCTCCGCGCTGTACGACATGAGATCCTGTCTGCGCGATGCGAGCGGTGGCATCCCCGAGGCTGGGGGTCGGGATTCTGATGGGAACCGATACGGTGTCGGACCCCGCATCGTGCTTATCGGGCTTGGGGGCGTCGACGTCGACCATGGTGATGTGCGGGACCGGTATCCCGTCGGTGTGCGCTTCGGAGACGATCGGCGGAGGGGGCTCGGCCAACGCGGCAGGCAATGATGTTGTCACGATCGATAGGGCCATCGTGGCAGCCAAGGCTCGATCCACCATCCGGCGCACCGCCGGAACTGTGATGAGTTCAACCCAACGGGGTCTGCGCGGCCCATGACTCAGCACCGAGACGACAACAGTGAGCAGTACCCAATAGCCGATGAACAATCCGAGTTGGCGGGCACAACCTCCGACCATCGCTTCCGCTGTTGCCGTGTCTGCCCAACCGGCCGGGTTGCTCCAGTCGATGCTCAGTCCCGTCACGTTTCCTAGTTGATGCAGGGCCAGGACGAGTGCGGTCGTGGCCATGACCAGCACAACTGGAACGGTGGCTGCTTTCCCCTTCATGGCAACGACCGTATGTAGGCACTGCGCCGCTGTCAATAGTTATACAGTGTTGACTCTTACTAAACATCGCTATACGTTCCCGATCAGACACTCGAAAGGAGCAGATGTGAGTGGCATGTTCGGCGCAAATCTGGCGGATTTGGATCAGCTGCGTGCGGTCTTCAGCGACAAGGCCTCCGAGGTGCAGGCGCTCGAGTCGGCTTTGGCAGCCAAGGTCGCTCCTGGTGCAACCGCATGGGAGGGCCCGGGGGCCGACAAGTTCCGCACGGCTTGGGAGCAGGAGTTCGCTCCGGCGTTGCGCAATCTCAGAGAAGCCCTGGTCCAGGCCGGCGTCGCGGTTGCGAGGTACCGGGACAACATAGAGATGGCGACCCGGTGACCAAATGACTCCAGCGGAGCTCCACCGCCTTGCCAACGACAAAGCTGTCGAGGCCACGAGATTGGTCGCCACGGCAAGACGCCTCCGCGCTCACGCTGCCGAGTTGGATGGACTGCTGGACCCGCTGCTCTCGATATCCCAGCGCGTCTGGGTCGGCCCTGCGGCCGACGATTTCGAAAACCGGGTGCGGGCCTTCAGCCGCCAGCTCGATGTGCAGGTCGGACGGCTGCGAGCATCCGCCGTCCTTCTGGAGGTGCGGGCCGATCGCGCTCGTGGCGAGGCAGGCGACTACAAGGCACGTGCGCTGGCGGCCCAGGCAGGTGCTGCTGTGGTCGGGCTGTACTGAGGTGAAGGTGGTCGTCCGCCGGGGGGAAGCAGAGTATGAGGTCGTCCTGAGTATCGCCGAGGCTGGGGCGACGGTGGCCGATCTGGCTCGTGCGCTTGGCGCGCCTGCATCAGAGGCGATTGCCGTGGACGGGCGGACGGTGGCGGAGGCGACACCGCTTGCGGAACTCGTTCTTGGCGATGGGTCTGTGCTTGCCACTCCCCTAGGTGATCCGGTGGCCGAGCGTCGTCAGTACGGGCCGCGAGGCATCTTCAACCGGCCGCCGCGACGATTGCCTGTGCACGATGAGGTAGCGCTGCGCCCGCCGCCCCGGGTGGCGCCGCCCTCGCACCCGATGCGCTTCGCCTGGTCGGCGCTGGCCGTGCCTCTTCTGTTGGGGTTGCTCATGGCGGTCCTGGTTCATCCTCGAATGGCGCTCTTCGCCCTCTTTGCGCCGGCGATGCTCCTGGGCAACTGGTTCGAGGAGCGGCGCCGCTTGCGCAGGGACCGCCGGGACAGCGAGGCCACGACGGCCGATAGTCTGCGCCGTTTTCGCGCTGACGTGGTGGCTGCTCATACAGCGGCGAGCCGACGGCGGCGCGCTCGGGCTGTGATGCCCGGTGCCCTACCCGAACTTGCGGAGAGGGTCGACTCCACGCTCTGGGAGCGGCGGTCGCACCATGCCGACTTCATGGCCTTGCCTCTGGGAACTGGCTGCGTGCCGTGGCGGCCGGCGCTCGATGACGAGCCGTCGGGTCCGGCGGCGGAGGTTGTTGCCGAGCATTCGCATCTGCATTCCGTGCCGGTTGAGGTGACGCTGGATGCAGGAACCGTCGTTGGAGTGGCGGGCAGCAGGCAACGGCAGCTGGGAGTTGCTCGGCAACTCCTGGCGCAGAGCGTCGCTCATCACGGTCCGGCCGATCTCAGGCTGACCGTGGCAACCGATTGGGTGGAGGACTGGGATTGGGTGAAGTGGCTGCCTCACCTGGCGGCCGACGGCACGGGCCGGTTGCGGATCGCAGTCACGGATGAAGAGATCAAGGCCGTGGCTGAGCTCCTGCCCGCCGTCGGCGACCCGACCGTCCGCAACCTCGTGGTGCTGGATCTGGCTGACCTCGTTGCGGGCGCCAGGTCACAGCTGAGGCGGATTGTGCAGAACGGCGACGCGTCCGGCATCTGTGCGATTGCGTTGGCGCCTCAGGAGAACGACCTGCCTTCGATGACGACGACGATCGTCTCGTTGGGATCGCGAAGGGCAGAGTTGCGCGTTTCAGGGGAAGAGCCTCGTTCCTTTGTCCCCTGGCTGATGGGCTCAGCTGCCGCCCGTCGCCTGGCACGTTCTCTGGCAAGACTCGAAGACCCCGAGGCTGTGGACGCCGGGGTACGGCTGCCGGAGACCGTTCGCCTCGGCACCCTGCTCGGGATTGGCGACTCAGCCGAGAGAGTCATCGAGGAGAGGTGGGCACGGGATGTCGCTGGGCTTCCATTTCCTCTCGGTGCCGGACCCGATGGACACCTGCGGCTCGACCTCGTCCGTGACGGTCCCCATGCTCTGCTCGGCGGCACAACCGGGTCGGGCAAGTCAGAGCTGTTGCGCAGCATGGTCGCAGGGCTGGCTGCGTCGGTGAGCCCGCACGTGCTCAACTTCGTTCTCATCGACTACAAGGGTGGAAGTGCCTTTGATGTCTGTGCCGGTCTGCCGCACACCGCGGGCGTAGTCACCGACCTCGACGGCAACCTGGCCGGCCGCGCGCTGACCTGCTTGAACGCAGAACTCCGTTATCGCGAGCACTCGCTGCGCGATGCGGGCGTTGCCGACATCGCGGCATACCCGCCGGATCGACCGCCGCTGCCCAGGTTGCTCATCGTTGTGGATGAGTTTGCGGCGCTGGCCACCGACGTCCCGGGCTTCGTCGACGCACTCGTTGGCGTTGCCCAACGGGGCCGCAGTCTTGGTGTCCACTTGGTGCTTGCCACGCAGCGCCCCGCCGGCATCATCAGCGATCACATCAAGGCCAACACGAACCTGAGGATTGCGCTTCGGGTCCAGGATGGCAACGACTCGGTGGATGTAGTCGGGACGCCGCAGGCGGCGACTATCTCGTCGCAACAACCGGGGCGAGCGATCATCCGCCGCGGGGCCGACGATGTTGTCGAGGCACAGACGGCGCTGGCGTCTGGTCGAACGGCGGCGACAGCGTTCACAACGGTTTCGGTTCGCCCATTCGTGGCACGGCACGAGCAGCCCGCCCCGGCGGAACCGGCGGTGGGGGACGGCCCGTCCGACCTCGAACAGATCGTGTCGGCCTGTCGTCGTGTCGCCGTTGCCGGGAGCTTCACCCCGCCGCGGTCGCCGTGGCCGGAACCTCTGCCCACAATCGTCACGCTGTCGAGCCTGCCCAACAGTCGGGAGGGGTCGGCAGCATGGGCACTGATCGATGAGCCCGCCGCGCAACTGCAAACCCCCGCGCATTGGTCGCCTTCGCACGGGAACCTGCTCATCTATGGCCTGCCCGGCAGCGGCACGACGACCGCCCTGATCTCGCTTGCGATCACCATGGCGTCTGTGGAGACCCCGGAGCGGCTTCACCTCCACGGACTCGACTTCGACGACCAGCATCTGGTGACGCTGCGACCGTTGGCGCATGTCGGAGCCATGGTGAGCGGCAACGATCGCGAGCGGCAGGTCCGGTTGCTGCGTCGTCTCGCCGTCGAGCTGCGGCAACGACGGGATGCGCTCGCCGAGGACCCGACTGCCCTCGATCCACAACCGCAGATAGTGACGCTGATCGACAACTACGCGGGTTTTGCCGACGCCTTTGCGGATCCTGCGGACACCACGTTTCACAACGCGCTCGCCAGGCTCGTCGCCGATGGTCCCGGCCTCGGGATGACGACGATCATCACAGCCAAGCAGCCCATGGAGATCCCCTCCCGGATCGCCGGCTCGGTGCAGAACCGCATCGCCTTCAGGCTCGCCGACCGCTATGACTACGCCGCAATCGGGGTGCCTCCAACCGAGCCGCCCCGGTGTCCGGGCCGGGCGTTCGAAGCCGGTACCGGTATAGAGCTACAGGTTGCCCTTCCCGATCGGCAGGACATCTCCTCCGTCTGCGCGGAGCCGGCAAAGACCCACGTGCCATGGACTGTCTCCGTGCTGCCGCGGGACGTTCCCGTTCGAGACCTCGCTGCGGCAAGCCGGATTGCCCGTGAAGGATGGTTCTTGCCCCTAGGTATCGGCGATACGACGCTCAGCCCGGTCGGCCTCACGTTGCGCACCGGCGACCACGCCTTGATAACCGGACCCCCGCGCGCCGGGAAGACCACGGCGCTGCGCACCCTGGCGGCCGTCGCGCGTGCCGCTGACGCGGACCTGCCCATCGTCGCCATTGCCGGTCGGCGGTCGGAGCTGAGAAGTTGCCCCGTTGTCGACGAAGTACTCCATCCCGATTGTCTCGAGGCCGCGGTCATTCTTCGCAACGTGGGGCTGTTGCTGATCGACGACGCCGAGCATGTCGCCGACGCTGCCGTACTCCGCTCCGCACTACGCAACGAAGACTCCCGACTCCGGATCGTCGCCGCCGGGTCGACCGACGCGCTGCGCAGCATGTACGGCCACTGGACCCAAGACATGCGGCGGTCCCGGATTGGCTGTGCCCTTCGTCCCGACACGGTGGCCGATGGGGACTTCTGGCAGATCCAGCTGCCGAGAACCTGCAACAGCAGCCTTCCGGCAGGTCGTGGATACCTGGTCGCCAACGGCCATGCCGAGCTCTTTCAACTCGGGTGCGAGTGAGTACATACGTCGGGATCAATCCGCTAGGGCTCATCGGCCTCGCCGACACAGCTGACGGCTACGCGACACGGGTCGGCTTGGTGGCATCGCAGGTGGAGAGTGCAGGCTCATCGGACTCCACTTCGCTGCGAGAGGTGAGCACCGGTCTCGTGCGCTGCGCCGATGAGCTGCGCTGGCGGTCGAGAGTCATCGAGCTGATCCAGGCGGACCCGCCGGGGCCGGCCCGGCTCTCTAGCCCGCACTGGCTCGGTGAGTTCGCGGCTACGGCGCTCGTCAGTCTGGATCGGTGGCCGGAGTCGTTTGTCGACTGGAGAGCTCGACAGTGGATTGCGTTGCAACATGATGCCGAAGCCGGCGCAGTTGCAGCTGCGTTTGCCACAGTCTCGCCGGATCAGCAGCGGCACCTCGTTGCTG
The DNA here is from genome assembly GCA_030066715.1 of Acidimicrobiia bacterium. Taxonomy (GTDB): domain Bacteria; phylum Actinomycetota; class Acidimicrobiia; order Spongiisociales; family UBA5794; genus JAAETI01. The sequence goes on along the minus strand of JASJBC010000113.1, from coordinate 5,799 downwards.
CGGTACCCGAGGCCGTCGCGACTCTGGACGGCGTTCCCCCGGACGTCCGCTACGCCGCCAGTCGCATGCTGGTCGAGCTGGAGATCGATCGTCTGGAGTCCCTCGCCGAGCGGCTCGAGGGGGAGGCTTCCGCTGCCTCACAGACGATGCTGCGGCGGCTGCGAGATCGTGCCGACGAGTACCGCGGCTGGTTGGAAGACGGCAGACGGATACTCCTGTTCGATCCCACGGGTGACGGGCGGGTGGTCGAGGTGTTCGGCGACCTCACGTCGGCACGGCGGCTGGCCGTGATCGTCCCCGGCATGGCGAACGATTTGGGCAATTACGCCGATCCCAATGGACTTCGCACCAACGCAACATCTCTCCACACCGCAGCGAGCGAGCCGGGCACCGCCACGATTGCGTGGCTCGGCTACGACACTCCCGATGGTGTCGATGCGTTGGGCCTGACGGCTGCGGAGGAGGGAGCATCGGCGCTACAGAGGTTTCTGGCCGGCATCGATCCGCAAGGTCGGCTCGAGGTGACCGTTGTTGCCCACAGCTACGGATCAGTCGTGGCAGGCATGGCCAGTGCGGGTGGGCTCGAGGCGGACAATCTCGTCTTCGTCGGCAGTCCGGGGACGACGCTGGATCATGCCGGCCAGGCGGATCTTCGTCCCAATGGCCGTGTCTGGGCGGCTCTGGCGCCGGGAGACCCGATCGTCCTCGGGGTCGACCCGATTCCTCCCGCGTGGTGGCGGCGAATCCGTTTGCCGATCCTGACCCTGGCGACGCTGCTCCCTTGCGCTGATCATCTCTGGCACGGTCCTAACCCCGCGGCGGAAGGTTTCGGCGCCGACAGGCTCACTACCGATGGTTCCTTTGGGCACACCCGCTACTTCGAGGCGGGCACGCTCGCCAATCTGGCCCGGATCGTCGGCGGGCGCTACGACGAGGTCGAACTCGTCAGATGAGATCCCGATCCTGCGCCCAGCGGGTCAGCTCCCGGCGGTTGGAGAGCTGTAGCTTGCGCAGTACTGCCGACATGTGGTTCTCGACCGTCTTGGCCGAGATGAACAGCTGCTCGCCCACCTCCCGGTAGGTGTAGCCGCGGGCGATGTGTTGCAGCACCTCCCGCTCCCGTTTTGTGAGCTTGTCCAGGTCCGGATCGAGGTCCTTCACATCCATTGCCGAGAACGCATCGAGAACGAACCCGGCGAGCTTGGGGGAGAAGACGGCATCGCCGTCGACGACACGGCGGATGGCGTCGGCGAGATCGGACGGAGACACGGTCTTGGTGACGTAGCCCCGGGCACCGGCACGCACCGTCGCAACGACATCCTCGGGTGCATCGGACGCCGAGATGGCCAGGAAGGGGATGTCGGGATGGGTGCTGTGGACGCCGGTGATGACGGCCCTGCCGCCCCCCGCCGGCATGTGCACATCGACCAGCACGAGATCGGGATTCCGTTCCCGGATCATCTCGATCGCAGGCTGCACCTCGGAGGCGTCGCCGACTATCTCGAGATCGTCCGGCAACTCGGCCCGCACCCCGGCCCGAAAAAGATCGTGATCGTCGACGATGAAGACTGTGGTCATGCTTCCCCTAGTGGCAGCCGGAGCCGCACCTCGGTCCCGGCTCCCGGCTCCGAGACTATCTCGGCCGAGCCGCCGTGGCGCTCCATCCGGCTCACGATGGACTCGCGGATCCCTTGCCGCGACTCCGGCACCGCAGCCGGGTCGAAGCCGATGCCGCGGTCCTTGACGAACACGAGAACCTCGTCGGTGTTGGCCTCGCCGTATACCGCAATGGTGTCGGCCCCGGAGTACTTGCTGGCGTTGAGGATTGCCTCCCGCGCTGCTCGCACGATCGGCTCGACGGCAGCCGTGCTGTCGCCGACGACGACGGTCTCCACCCGGGCGGCGCCGAGGTCCTCGATCTCGGAGCACACCGCAACCAGCGCCTCCTTGAAGCCGCCGGAGGCGGCCGCGTTGCCCCCCTGCTCGGGGAAGAGCCACGCCCGCAACTCCCGCTCCTGATGCCGAGCCAGGCCACGGATGTCGGGTGTCGCCGCCGAGTCCCTCTGGATGAGGACAAGGGTCTGCAGCACAGAGTCGTGGAGATGCGCCGCCATCTCGGCATGCTCCTCGGCACGAATCCGCTCCGTCCTCTCCCGCTCCAGCGCCTCCTCGGCAGCAGCCCGTCTCCGGTCCGAGGTCCGCAGAATGGCCGCAACGCCTGCGGCCGCACCAACGGAGAACAGGTAGGCGATCGAGTTGGCTACGTCCTGGGGAACCGACTGCTCACCACCGACTACCCGAACCAAACCCGTTGCGGTGAGGGCCGCAGCGCCCACGGCGCCCCCGACCCAGCCGTACGCATAGATGGCGGTCAGGGCGCCCACCAGCGGGTAGCCGCCGGCGAACTGGATCGTCCCGGCGAACTCCCCGGCCACGACGGTCCAGCAACTGATGAGCATGTCTATCGCTACCAGCCACCAGGTCGACGCGAGAGCCGGACGCACGATCCGCAGTGCTGTGGTGAGCCCGGCCCAGATGAGCGCCAGGACGATCGTCCCGATCACAACGCTCGGGCGCTCGACTCTTGTTGTCTCGCTGCCGAGCGCCACCCCACCGAGGATCGACAGCCACACCGCCGCAAAGATCCGGTATCCGGTGACGATCCACAGAAGTGTGGGTTCGAGTGCAGGCGAGCGCTGCTTCATACCAGCAGGGTACCCCCCGATTGGGCTGGATCTGTTTCGGACCTGGCCGGTTCGCCGCGTATCATCGTCGCTATGACTCACCCAACTGTTGCCGTGCTCGGGGCCGGCTCGATGGGCGAGATCCTTGCTGAGGGTCTGGTCCGGGCCGGCTGGGAGACCGAGAACATCATCCTGTTCGTGCGCCGGGAGGAGCGCGCTCGTGAAGCCGAGCGGCGCACCGCCATCGAGGCGACGCTCGACCCCGCCGTCGCCATCGACGAACGCGACGTGCTGGTGATTGCGGTCAAGCCGAAGGACGTCGAGCACCTGCTGCGACAGATCGAAGACCTGGTGCGGCCGGGGCAGGTGGTGGTAAGCCTGGCCGCCGGCGTGCCGCTCAACGTCTTCGAGGAAGCGCTCGAGGACGTCGCTGTCGTGCGAGCGATGCCCAACACGCCTGCCGCCGTTGACGAGGGTATGACCGCGTTCTGCGGCGGTTCCCACGCCGACGACGACGCGCTGGCGCTTGCCGACATGGTGCTGTCCGCGGTCGGCGAGACCATCCGCCTGTCGGAGGACCTCCTCGACGCCGTCACCGCCGTCTCCGGCACCGGCCCCGCCTATGTGTTCCTGCTCGCCGAGGCACTGACTGAGGCGGCCATCCGCGAGGGGCTGCCGCACCACGCCGCGGAGAAGCTGGTCATCCAGACGTTGCGGGGCGCGGGGGCGTTGCTCTCGGTCTCGGACAAGAGCGCATTCCGGCTCCGTGCCGAGGTCACATCGCCCGGCGGCACGACCGCAGCCGCGATGCACATGCTGGAGGACGGAGGCTTCCGCGCCCTCATGGAGCGAGCCGTCCGCTCGGCGGCACAACGATCCCGCGAGCTAGGCGAAATCGCCCTGGAGCAGGCGGGCACCGAGAAGTGAACATCCTCGGACGCGGTCTTCTCGCCGTCACCAACCGCAGCTTCGTCCGCAATGTCATCACAGGAACACGTCCGGGCCGAGCGCTTTCCACCCGATTCGTCGCCGGAGAGACCTTGGAGCAGGCCATCGCCGTCGCCAAGGAGGCGAACGCCAAGGGTGCCACCGTCTCCCTCGACCATCTCGGTGAGCATGTGACCGACCGGGGGCAGGCCGAAGCCGCTCGGGACGATTACCTCGCCTGTCTCGACGCCATCGGCGAGCACGGGCTCGACGGCAACATCTCGGTGAAGCTCTCGCAGCTCGGGATGGGGCTCGACGATGACCTGGCCGCCGTCTCCCTCGACCAACTGGCAGAACGGGCTGCGGCAGTCGGCACGACGGTGTCGGTCGACATGGAGGAGAGCGACGTCACCAGCCTCACTATCGACATCTACTCCGCAGCTCAGAAGCGGCACGGCAACCTCGGCCTGGCCGTGCAGGCGTACCTGCACCGAACGAAGCAGGACCTCGACGTGATCATGCCGCTGGGCGGGCACGTCCGGCTGTGCAAGGGCGCGTACGCCGAACCGGCCGACATTGCCTACCAGTCTCGGGACGAAGTCAACACGGCTTTCGACCAACTCACCCATCTCCTCATGGGAGACGATGGGGTGAAGCCCGCAATCGCATCGCACGACACCGACCGGCTCGATGTCGCCGCCTCTCTCGTCGCCAACCGGTCCGGTCCGTACGAGTACCAGATGCTCTACGGGGTGCGCACCGGCTTGCAGGAGACGATGCTCGCCGCAGGAGATCCCCTCCGGATCTATGTGCCCTACGGCGTTGCCTGGTACCCGTATCTGACCCGGCGGATGGCCGAGCGGCCCGCCAACATCAGCTTCTTCATGCGGGCGGCACTGTCCCGCAGCTGAGTGGCGGCCGGTCTGCGGTTGTACGATGGATGACATGAATTGGCTCCGCCGTATCGGCTTCACGACCATCCTCTCCGCCGTCCTGCTGGCGCTGGGCGTCACCGGCCTGCTGGCTGCCACGACCTCTGAGGTCGTCGACGATGTTTCCGCCACCGGGTTCTATCTGGACGACGACGTGTCGATCAGCGAGGACGACGCCACCGACATAGTCTCGGCGGCCCGCAACAACGGCTCCCGCTTCTATCTCGTCGTGCTCAACGACACGCCGCCCGGCGGCAACACGACGTTTGCCGAGGCGGTGCTAGACGACCTGAATGTGGACTCCGGGACGATTCTCGTCCTTTCCCCTGAGGATGTGGGTTGGGTCACCGACAACGACGGATTCACCGAGGCCGACATGGAGGCCGCTTTTGAGTTCGCCAGCGATGAGGGCGGCAGCGACGCCGACTATGCGGCGAACTTCGTGATCGGCCTGTTTGCCGAGTCGGGAGCCATACCCGCACCCACGTCACAACCGGCGACGTCGGACTCCTCGGGAGGCGGGGGATCCGGGCTGATGTGGCTGTTGATCATCGTGGTCGGCGGCGGGCTGCTGTTGTTCTGGCTGGTGCGGCGCAGTGCCGCGCAGTCGGTCAATGCAGCGGCCGAGCAGATGGCCAGAGCCAGAGCCGTCGTCCAGAAGCAGGTGGACGCCATCGCCAACGACATTCTCGATATGGAGGACGAAGTTCGCGCTGCCGACAACGCCGAGGTCGACAGCTTCTACAACGAGGCGAGCGCGACCTATCGCACCATCACGGAGCGCATGCAGCAGGCGGACACCCCACACGAGCTCGTGGACCTGTCCAACGACCTCGACGTTGCGATCTGGCAACTCGACTGCGCCGAAGCTCTGCTCGACGGCAAGCCGAAGCCACCAAGACCGGAGCGGAAGCAGCTCGAACCCGAGCAGCCGGCGGGGGATCGGGTGACTGCACCGGCCCCACGGGACGACTACCAACGCCGGCCGGGGCGCCGCAGCTCCTACATGGGGCCCGGGGTGATGGAGATGCTCGTCGGTCTCGCCGGCCAGGTGCTCGTCAGCAGCGGTCGCAGGGGTGGCGGGTATGGCGGCATGTGGGGCAGGGCATCTCGGGGGTCGACGTCGCACTCCCAAGGCAGTGGGGCTCCTACGCGGCGTCGCAGCACACGCAGTTCCTCGAGCCCGAGTCGATCCTCGCGCCGGCGCCGCGGGGGCGGCCGGGTGCGCGGTGGCGGCAAGCGGCGACGGCGCTGAG
>JASJBC010000112.1 GCA_030066715.1 Acidimicrobiia bacterium | reverse complement strand
AGCCCTCGGCGCCGTTGCGGCGGGCGTTGGCCCGTACTTCTTGTCGGTCTGGTGTTCGTCCCAGGTTGCGGTTCGGCGGTGGGAGGCGTCGATGCAGAGTCATCGACCACGACGACCTCGACGATTCCCGAGACGACGGTCACGACGTCGTCTCCGACGACATCGAGGGCACCAGCGACATCGACGGCGACCACGGCTCCTTTCCAGCTCCCTCTTGCGCTGCGCGGCGACGGTCTTGGCGACCTCGACTTCGGCACCCCGACTGAGGTGGTGATGCAGGCCCTGGTGAACCTGCTCGGCTCCCCCGATCCGGGGGAGGAGTACCCGTTTGGAGGTCATCCTCTGCGTTTCGTCTATTGGGAGGACGAACGCCTGGCGGTCGTCTTCAGCGACTACGCCTTCTTCCGCGACGACGGTCAGGAGCATCTGGCCGGATGGACACACAGCCGCCACATCGGGGACCAAGCGGCTCGGAATGACGGTCCCGCGTCGTTGGCTTTGGTGGGAGCCGAACAGATCGTGATCGGCTCCACCCTCGCAGACCTTCAATCTGCATTACCGAATGAGGTAGTTCTCGACGCTGAGTGCGACTCTGATGGCCCTCCGACAGCTGCGTATTTGAGACCTGCCGACGGTCAGATCTCAATCAGGGTTGGCTTCGAGGACTTGCCTCTGGGCCCCGCCTCGCGTATAGCCAGCTTCACCGCCGGGGCGGGTCCGGGTTGCTGATCGGCTCCGCGGACCGGCAGGTCGTAAGATGTCCGATCCATGGCTGCAGCTAGACGCGCTCCCGTAATCACCCCACAGGCGGAGGACTTTCCCCGCTGGTACCAGGACGTCCTCAACAAGGCCGAGCTTGCGGACAACGGTCCGGTCCGGGGCACGATGGTCATCCGACCCTACGGGTTTGGCCTCTGGGAGCGGATGCAAGCTGAGCTCGATCGGCGGATCAAGCTCGCTGGGGCGGAGAACGCCTACTTCCCGCTGTTCATCCCCCAGAGCTACCTAACCAGAGAATCCGAGCACGTCGAGGGGTTCAGCCCCGAGCTGGCGGTCGTGACCCACGGCGGGGGCAAGGAACTCGAGGAGCCGTTGGTGGTCCGGCCCACGAGCGAGACGGTCGTCGGCGAGTTCATGGCCAAGTGGATCCAGAGCTACCGCGACCTGCCTCTTTTGCTGAACCAGTGGGCCAACGTCGTGCGCTGGGAACTGAGGCCCCGCGTGTTCCTGCGCACGAGCGAGTTCCTGTGGCAGGAGGGACACACGGCTCACGCCACGCGGGAGGACGCTGCTGCCTATGCGGCCAAGATCCTCCACGAGGTGTACGCCGACTTCATGGTCAATGTGTTGGCCATCCCGCTCTACCTTGGCATCAAGCCGAGCTACGACCGCTTCGCCGGCGCCGTCAACACCCTGGCATGCGAAGCGATGATGCGCGATGGCAAGGCGCTGCAGATGGGAACCAGCCACGAACTCGGCCAGAACTTTGCGAGAGCGTTCGACATCCTCTACCTCGACGGAGACAACAACCAGCAACTCGCTTGGACCACAAGTTGGGGTGCTTCCACCCGGATGGTCGGTGGGTTGATCATGGCTCACGGCGATGACAACGGCTTGCGCATTCCGCCCGCACTCGCCCACATCCAAGCTGTCGTCATCATGGTTCGGGAGGGCGACGAGGTCGATGCCGCAGCGAGGAAGCTCGTGGCGGACATTGGCGACCACGGCGTCAAGGTTCGTCTCGACGACCGGACCGGCGCCCCGCTTGGTCGGCGGCTCACCGACTGGGAGCTCAAGGGCGTGCCAGTCCGGATCGAGGTTGGTCCCCGTGAGTTGGAGAGGAACGAGGTCACTGTCGTCCGCCGGGACACGGGCGACAAACAGAGGGTCAGCGTCGAAGGCGCGTCTGCCGCTGTGGCCGAGCTCATGGACCAAATCCAGGACGACATGCTCGCCGCCGCTACCGAGTTCCGAGACAGCAACACCGCCGATGCCGCCACCATCAACGAGGTACTCGACGCTGCTGCCACGGGCTTCGCCAGGGTCCCCTGGCAGGTGGTCGCCGGCGAGGATGCCAAGGCCGCCCTCGCCGACAAGGCAGTCACGGTCCGCTGCATCGAGCGGGCGGATGGCACCGTGCCCGACAACGAGAATGAGCCGGACCTCGTCGCCTACTGCGCCCGCAGCTACTGAGCAAGGTCGGCGCTAGCTATTCAGCGCACCGTGCCGCCATCTTCCTGACAATAGGTTCGCCTCAAGCACGCTGGCCGGAAGCCGAAATAGTGTTGACCTAGCTGTCGATTCGGGAGCCTCGAGTGCCAATCGGTAAGCAATCACCGCCCATCGACAATGCACCCGCCCAGCGCCCATGCGACTTGGCGTTCCCGCGTCAGGCTCTTGCGCACATTGACGAGACCCAACTCCTCGTCAGTCTCATCCGCCCCAACTCCATCACAGGCGGTCTGATGATCGACGTGGGCGCTCATCGCGGTGGGTCCTTGGCGCCATTCTGGAAGGCGGGATGGACGATCGTGGCCTTTGAGCCCGACCCGAGACATCACCAGGCACTGTCGACGGCAATCGAGGGGGTCGACAGAATCGTTCTCGACGGTCGCGCCGTCTCGTCGGTTTCGGGGGAGAGGGTGACTTTCTACATGTCCGAAGAGAGCCCGGGAATCAGCGGACTGTCGGCGTTTCGAGACTCCCATGTGGCCGTCGGCACGGTCGAGACCGTTGCGCTGCGGGATGTCCTGGGCGACCAACGTGTCCATCTGCTCAAGATCGACACGGAGGGTTTTGACCTCTTCGTCCTCCAGGGCTACCCGTTCGAGCGATCACACCCCGATGTGATCATGGCCGAGTTCGAAGACCACAAGACGGTCCCTCTCGGGTATCGGTTCACCGACCTCGTAGCGCTTCTCACAGACCAGGGCTATCAGGTATGGGTGAGCGAATGGCATCCCATCATCAGGTACGGCATCAACCACCAATGGCGCCGCCTGTTCCAATACGGCGAGCGTGAGCCGGACCCGGACGGATGGGGAAACGTGATCGCCCTCAAGCGCCCCGTTGATGATGCGACGATGCTGGCCAGCCTGATCGATGTCGTCCGCGTCGAAAACCCGGAGCCGCTCGAAGACAGCTGAGGGGCTGCTTCGGGACCTTGCGCTTATGAGACGAGTCAGCGCCGCCTCAGCACCCCTGACCTTCCCGCTCCCGATCGGTGCGACCGAAGCCGATCCATGATCCCTGTCCGGCCCCGCCCTGGCCCCGATAGGCTGACCTCGGGAGGAACGTCGTGGAATTGGATGAAGTCGCCGGTGGCGTGTTCTGGGTTGAGGCATCGCACACCAATCTCGTCCTGGTTGTCGACGGGTCCGACGTCACCATGGTCGACAGCGGCTATCCGAAGGATCGGGGCCTGGTCGACGTATCCGTGGCCGAAATTGGGCGGTCGCTTGCCGACGTGCAGGCGATGGTGCTCACGCATGGCCACGTCGATCACAAGGGTTCTGCGGAACGCCTCCGGCTCGACCATGACGTAACGGTCCACTGCCACGGCAGCGAGGTTCGGCTCGCCCGTGGGGAGATCAAACAGCAGATCTCGACGTGGGAGCTGCGCCGGGCATGGCGCCCGACGATCTTCAGGTTCGCCGTCAATGCGATCCGCCATGGCGGTCTGCGTCCGGAACACGTGACCGCCGTATCCACCTTCGCCGACGGAGAAGTTCTCGACGTTCCCGGCAATCCGATTGCGGTCTTCACCCCCGGCCACACCGAAGGCCACTGCGGTTTCTATCTGCCCGAGAAGGGTGTCCTGATCAGCGGCGATGCGCTGGTCACGGTTGACCTCTGGGACCCAGAGCGGCGCGGGCCGCAGATGATCCGCCGGCAGTTCAGCTACAACCATGACCAGGCGATCCGATCTCTGGACCGCTTCGTTGATCTGGATGCCGATGTGGTTGTGCCGGGTCACGGCGAACCTTGGCGTGGCGAGCCAAGGGAGGCGGTGGCGATGGCTCGGCGGAATGCGTAGCGAAGCAGCTCGCGCTACAGAGCCCCAGACTCGCCCACCGAACCCCTAGTTCCTGTCGTGGGCCACTGATATCATCGAACATATGTTCGATCCTCACGCATCGACGATTCCAGAGAACCTGGAAGACATCCCGCCCGGGGCGGACCTTGCCCGGGTGCTCGACTCCCTCGATTGGGAGCGGCTGTCCGACCACGACCTCATCCGTGTCCTGCAAGCGCAGGACCGGCTGGTCTCGCACTACCAGGCAGGTCGCGCTTGGACCATCGACGAGATAACCCAGCGCTATCAGGAGGGAGATCGGGAGGGGTCGTTCGAGGCCGGCATTGCCTTCGCTGGTGCCGCCGCCGAGGTCGGGGCGGCTCTATGTCTGACTCGCCGTGCGGCTGAGATCGAGACCGGTTTCTCGCTCCAGCTGTTGCGGTACCGCCCCTTGGTGTTCGAGGCACTGCTGTTCGGTCGTATCGACATGCGCCGTGCTCGAGTCCTCGTCGATTCCACGCTGCACCTTCCCGATGCCATTGCCAACGCCGCCATCGAACAGGTGCTCTCCGAAGCCCCCCGGCTAACCACGGGGCAGCTGCGACACCGCATTGCCAAGTTGTGCATCGACGCCGACCCGGACGCTGCGCGGGACTACTACGACCGGTCGCTTTCGAACCGGCGGTTCGAGGTGCATCCGAACGAGTCGGGAACCGCCGACATCCTTGGTCTCAACGTGGCCCCGCACATCGCCAGTTCCATCAGGAGGTGGATTCATCGCGAAGCGGTGCGGCTCAAGAATCTCGGTGACACCCGGTCCATGGATCAACTCCGCGCCGACATCTTCACCGATCTGTTGAGACGCCGGCACCGTGCCGGCAAGATCACCCGTGCCGACTTCGGGAACCTCGATATGCGGGTCACCGCCGAGACCCTCAGCGGCCAGTCAGATGAGGCGGGCGAGCTTAATGGGTTCGGTCCCGTCATCGGCGATGTAGCTCGTCAGGTTGTCGAACACCAAGAACACGTCGACTACCGGTGGACGCTCGTCGATCCCGACACCGGGCTGCCCGTCGATGGCGGCACGACCCAACGTCGCCCCACGGTGTCGCAACGGCGCCAAGCGGAAATGCTCCACCCCACCTGTGTTCATCCGGGTTGTCGGATGCCATCGACCGACTGTGACCTCGATCACCGGCAACCCTGGTCCGAGCATCGGGTTACGTGCACCGCCGATCTCGGCCCTATGTGCCGCCATCACCATGTCATCCGCCACAGCTTCGGCTGGTCGTACCGGCATGTTGCCGATGGCGATTTCGAGTTCACCAGCCCGGTTGGGCACCGCTACACGACAAGCGGCCGAGAGCCGGCCAATGCGCGGGCGCCATAACCGCTCGGCACCAAACGAGGCGCAATCAGCCCTTCACCCAGCTTCGTCGATCTCGATGTCGACCATCAACTGCACGGCGAGCTCCTCGAGTTCGTCTGTGAGCTCGTCCACCGACAGCGCTTCGGGCAATACCAGTGAGGCCCTGGCGCGGAACAACGTGCCGCCCTCCATCGGTGTCTCCACCGTCTCCGTCTGCAACTCCTCGATATTGATGTCGCGCGCCGCCAGAGCATCCGACACCTCGCGGACGATGCCGGGCTGATCCAAGCCCACCAGCTCCAACGTCAGGCTTGTTCCCCGAGATGGCGCTGCTGGTGCGGAGATCTCAGCCGTGATGTCGAGCAAACCCTGTTCCTGCAACGGCTGGAGATCATTGATCAGAGCGTCGGCATCCCCATCCGGCACCGTTACCAGGACGATCCCTGCGAACTTCCCGGCGAGATGGGCCATGCGGCTCGTTTCCCAGTTGCCGCCGTGGTCGGCAATGACGCCGGACAGCGCCCGCACCAGGCCGGCATGGTCGTCGCCGATTGCGGTGAGTACGAGTTTGGCCATGCGACTGAGGTTACCGGACAGACACGCCCGATCCTCGGACCGGCCTCAACCGCTCCACTCACACCCCATGAACAGGCGGCTCGGGCCCAGCGACCTATAAAGAAAGGTGCCCGGGGCAGGCGGTGGCGCCGAGCCTATGTAGGCGAACCGGCCCCCCAGTCGGCGCTGGTTTGCGAACATCCTCCGGACCACTGCCTTGCCCAAGCCGAGCTTCTGATGGTCGGGGTGCGTGCAGATGGGGTCGATGCCGCACACTCCGTTGTCCGGATCGACCGTCCCCCGGCAGTAAGCCGCCACCGTCCCCGCCGAGTCGATCGCAAACACGCTCAGATCGGGCTCGAACATCGGGTTCTCTTCGATGCTGCGCACCATCGACTCGAGGTCCCGCTCGGAGCCGAATGCCGCCGCGATGCATGCGCCGATCCCGGAGCGGTCGGTGTCGGGGCGAGTGGCCAGAGTCTCGATTCGATATCCCGCCGGGACGTCCCACGCGGTGTCCACACCCACAAGGTCGTACTCCCACTCGCAGCCGGTGTCGACCGCCTCGGTGAGCCCCGTCTCCTTGCACACTTGCCGCAGCCACTCCTCGTCCCTGGTGAACTCCAACGAGATGCTGACACCCCGGTCCCGGTGGGCGGCGATGCGGAGCGCCAGGACCTCGGCAACCAGACCGGGCTCGGCGCCCTTCGTGATGATGCACACGTACTCGCTGCCCTCTTCTGCGATCGCCATGGACACGATCGCCGATCCGTCTCTGAAGATGCGACAGTTGGTATCGAACCAGGCATCGTCGCCTGCGGCCCGCAATGCGTTGGAACCCCACCTGAAGTCGATGAATCGACCGGTGTCCCATCCCCACACCCATTGGGCGAAGGGATTGGAAGCACGCATGAAGCCGATCGCCTCGTCCAGATTGGCGTCACTCAATCCTTCTTCGTGCAGTTCCGTCATGGCTGTGCCTCCTCGAACCAATCCTCGACGGCCACCCCGAGACCGTCGGCGATGCGGTTGACGTACGCGTAGTACGCCACCACTTCGCAGACGTCGAGGATGTCACGGTCCGACAGCCCGGCCTCCCGCAGCGCCGCCACATCTTGCTCGATCATTGCGCCCGGACTCATCGTCAGTTTCTCGGCGTAGCCGAGTATCGCCGTGCGTCGCTCGTCCAGGTCGGCCGTGCGCCAGCCGCCCTCGATCCGCTCCAGCAGATCATCATCCTTCAGCAGCCGGCGCAGACCGCGCCGGTGGTGAGTTAGTCAATAGTGGCACTGGTTGATCTGCGACACGACGAGTGCCACCAGCTCCCGGTCCACCTTGCGCAAGGTCGGCGTGCCCCGCATCGCCGACGCATACACGGCCTGGTGGGCGGCCATACCGGCCGGATTCAGCGAATGGACGGCCATGATGGCGTCGACGCGCCCGGGTTCCCCGTCGACCAACCCCACCAAGCCATCGTCCCATTGGTCATCGGGAATCGTCTCGATCCACGCCATTGCCGCACCTCCTTGGGTGCAGGCTAGGAGTCCGGGGACAGTGCCAGATCCATCGGCTCGGAGGTCACCACCGCACCGGCGACATTCCCCTCGCCGTCGAAGAACGGGGCGCAATAGGTGCGGGTATGCACTTGGGTGCCGTCGATACGGCGCACGGCGAGGATGAACGGGCCCGTCGCCTTCCCGGTGCGGATCGCCCTCGTCACGGGGGCGTTGTCGACGGTGAGGGGAGTTCCGTCGGCAAAACGAACGTTGAACAGGTGCTGGCTGGCGGCGAGGTCGCTCGGTCGCATGGTGTCGTCGTCGAAACCGAGCAACTGGCGCTCTTTGCGGTTCCAGTCGATCACCTCGGGCGGATCCCCCGCAAAGACCGACACCGCAATCGGGAGCTCGTCCATGACCGACGAGCGCAGTCGCCGCTCGAACACGATGTCTCGTGTCAAGGCCGTACGGGCGATTGCGGAAGCTGTCATATCGGCCAGAGCTTCGGCGACGCTGACTGCCGATCCGCTCGGCATCAGGTCGGCGCTCTTCCAGCCGACGGCGAGGATGGCGACCGTTCGCCCCGCATCGTGCACGGGAAGCAGCATCGCCGCATTGCCGCCGAGCGCGTCAGCCGTTACCCAAGCCTCGTCGTCGACGTTGTCGACCCGAACGGTGCTTCCGGCGGTCATCACTTCTTCGAGCGGCCGCGAGGCGCCGATCGGTATGTCGGCATCGTCGCTGTAGGGACCGGCGGAGTAGAAGGTGCCGTCCTGGCGGGGAACCAGCAGGATGGCGCCGGTCGAACCGAGCAGCTCCCTGTAGATCTTGTTGATCCCGCCGACGACCTGGTCGAGCGAGTCTCCCTCCAGTGCGTCTGCGAGATTCACCAGCAGTCGCGCTCGCGGCGAATGTGCCTGCGAGCGGTCCCCAGGAAGGATCTCGTCGCTGTCATCGGCGGGGACGATCTCGTCACTGGCCGGCAGACGCAGCGTGAACGACGCCCCTGGTTTCCCGGGGTTGTCGAGGACCAGATCACCGCCCATGGCTCGCGCCAGCTGCCGGCTCAGCGAGAGCCCGAGTCCGAGCCCTTCCATGCTGGCGGTCATGTCGAAGATGCGCTCTGCCCGGTGCGCCGGAACTCCTGGCCCGGAGTCGCGGAACGAGGCCGTCATGAAGCCGTTGCTGCGGGCGAAGGAGATCTTGACCTCGCCCTCGGGGGAGTAGCGCCCGATGTTCTGCACCAGGTTGGTCACGATCTGCATGATCAGCTGCGGGTCGCCCACCGCGACCGCTTGATCGCCGGGGGACAGATAGCAGCGTTTCGCCACCTGCGGGGAGCGGGCAACAGCCTTGCCGATGATCGACCGCAGATTGGTGGCAACCGCGTCTGGGGCCAACACCGCCCGATCCAGCCGGGAGCGGACATGGAGATTCCCGACGATGTGCAGAAGATGATTGGCGTCGCTGTGGGCAGCTATCAGCAACTCGTCGACCTCTGACGGCTCGAGCGGGATTGTCGAATCGGTGAGCAGCTCCAGCGTGCCCAGGATCCCGGTGAGCGGAGTGCGCAGCTCATGGGAGACCTCGGCGATGAGGTCGGGCTGATTGTCCTTGCGGCCGTTCACAAGCCAAGCAGCAATTGCCGTTGTGGCCGCAGCAGCATTGGCCCCGGCGATCACGGCCACCGGAGCGTTGAAGATCACACCAACCAATCCGACTGCTGCGAGAGCCGCGGTGGCGATGATCAGGCCACTTTGGAGTTGGGTCTTGGCGCGCACGCCGCCTCTTTGCATATCTGGATGTTGTATCGGCACCGATGGCCGACGGTTGAGGCCGGGGTCAGATCTCCGTCAGGCAGTCTTCCTCTGCCGACAGGTGCGGTGTGACAACCGGAACCCCGCTTGCGTTTGCCGATTCGAGAAGTCCGGAGACAATACCCTGGTCGAGCTTGCAGACGATTTCGGGGTGCTTCGACGCTGCCTCGCCAAACGGGCAGAACCGGGTCACTATCACTCTGTCTGTTGCGTTCGCTTCGCTCTCGAAACCGACCCCCATCAGCACCTTGGCGACCGCAGTAACGGCGGTCTCGAAGCCGGCGTCCTTGGCCAAGCCGACCTCCGCCGCCAACTCGCGTCCGTACTCCCGGCCGACTTCCTCGGCGATCTCCGCTGCCGAATCAGGTGCGACACGCTCGACGATTCGGGCGAGCAACTCGGCGAGGAGGTCGTAGCGACGCAGCGGGAACTGCACCGAGATCTCCTTGTCGGTGACTTCGTAGTGCTTGGCCGGACGACCGGCCCCAGGGCCGCGCCGCTCGGTGCGATGCCGTCTCGTCACCTGCAGATAGCCATCGTCGACGAGCCGATCGAGATGGTGCCGAGCGACGTTAGTGTGGATGTCGAACAGCCCGGCGATCTGCGCCGCGGTCACCGGTTCCACCGATTCCCTGACGGTGATGTAGATGCCTCGCCGTGTTGCGTCGCCAAGCGTGGAGGCCAGGTCACCGATCTGTTGGTTGAGCTGCGTTGTGTCCATTCGTGAGCTCTCCGCAGGGGCCAATTGAAGGTTCCGGCGCTCACTATAGTTTCTATCTACTACGCCCATAGGAGAAGGTACAAGTGATCGATGTTGCAGCTGTGCGTGCCGCGGTCGGCCAGGTAGAGGATCCGGAGATCCATCGCACCCTCGAAGAGCTCAACATGCTCCGCGAGCTCGATGTCGAGCCCGACGGGTCGGTGCGTGTCCTCGTTGCGCTCACCATCCCGGGCTGCCCTCTCAAGGGCAAGCTCACTGAAGACGTCACCGCAGCAGCCCGCACCGTTGCAGGTGTGACCGGGGTCACGGTCAACTTCACGTCCATGACCGACGAGGAGCGCAACGCGCTGACCCGAGACCTCCGCGGCGAGGAGCCGGCGGAGATCCCGATCGCTCGTGCCGGCAGCAAGACTCGGGTCATCGCCGTGTCGTCCGGCAAGGGCGGTGTCGGCAAGTCATCAGTGACCACCAACCTTGCCGTGGCTCTCGCCGCGCGGGGCAACACCGTCGGAGTGATGGACGCCGACGTCTGGGGATTCTCCATTCCCCGCATGCTCGGTGTGGACCGCCCGCCGACCGTTGTCGACGAGGTGCTGTTTCCTCCGGAGATCCACGGTGTGAAGGCGATGTCGATGGACTTCTTCGTGCCGGACGATCAGGCAGTGATCTGGCGGGGCCCGATGCTGCACAAGGCCATGGAGCAATTCCTCTCCGACGTGCATTGGGACGACCCGGACTACCTGCTCGTTGACATGCCTCCAGGCACCGGCGACGTCTCGATCTCGCTGTCACAGTTCCTCCCCAGGGCGCAGGCGGTCATCGTGACGACACCACAGATCACGGCCCAGCGTGTCGCCAAGCGGGCTGGGTTGATGGCGCTCAAGGTCAACCAGGAGATCCTCGGGATAGTGGAGAACATGTCCTGGTTCACCGGCGACGACGGCAAGCGATATCCGATCTTCGGCGAAGGCGGGGGTCAGGCCCTCGCCGACGAGATGGATGTGCCGCTGCTCGGCAAGATCCCGCTTGTTCCCGAGGTTCGTGCCGCAGCGGATGCCGGCGAGCCGATCGCTGTCGTGGCGCCCGGTAGCGAGGCCGCGACGGCGTTCGCAGATCTCGCCGAAGAGATCGAGAAGCGCAAACCGCGGCTACGCAGTCATCCCCAACTGGTGATCTCGTAGCAAGTACGATTCTCGGCAAACCAAGGGACAGGATCGAATATGAGCAACGGGAAGATGCGGATCGGCGTCGAGGGGGCGCGGGAGCTGGAGATCGAAGTCGATGATCTCGATGCCGCGGTGGCCGCGCTGGAGAAGGGCCTCAGCGACGGCTCGATGGTTTGGCTCACAGACAGCAAAGGCGACCGCCACGGAATCGTGGCCGGACGCCTTGCATTTGTCGAAGTCGAAGAGACCAGCGACCGTTCTATCGGGTTCGGTCTCTAGGAGGCCTGACGCTCGGCTTCCTGGCGGCGGCGACGACGCTCGGCCAGCCAGCGCTTGCGAAGACGGCGGCGATCCTCTTCCGGGTAACCGCCCCAAACACCCGACTCCTGGTTGGTTTCCAGGGCGTACTGCAGGCACTCCTCGCTCACCGAGCAGGCTGAGCAGATGGCGCGAGCCTTCTCGATGTGCCCGACCGCGGGGCCGGTGGTGCCGATCGGAAAGAACACTTCCGGATCGCTGTCTCTACACGCGGAGAGTTCTCTCCAGTCGGTCAATGTGAGCATGCTGCCTCGTTCTTCTCAGGTCCCTTGTGAATGTGAACGCATTCACAAGTTGATCTCAATTCAATTGCACGTGTGCTTGTGCCGGGATGCGCAGTCTAAGACGGTGAGTCAGTGCGATTCAAGGGGTATTTCGGCCCCCCTCCCTAGGGACTTTGTTGGGACCCCCGCGTTATTGCTGGGAGCAGGCACAGGGGAGCAGGTCGCTACTGTGGAACCGCTGATCATGAGGAGTTGCCGATGGGAATCCAGGACGAGCTCAACGCAGAGCTGAAAGACGCCATCAAGGCACGAGACAAGGCGCGCACGGCCGTCATCCGCCAGGTCGAGACCGAGGTCGCTGTTGCCAAGGCTGCCCCGGGTTTCAAAGGCGAGGTGGACGATGCGCTGTACAAGGCGACGATCGTCTCCTACGTCAAGAAGATGGAGAAGGCTCGGCTCGAGTACGAGGAGTTGGGCGAACGTGGCGCCGACCAGGCGGCCAAGCTGGCTTTCGAGGTCGAATACCTCTCGCGATGGACTCCACAACTGCCCGGCGAGGACGAGACTCGCCAAATCGTGAGAGGGGCCATCGATGAGTTGGGAGTCGACGATCCGAAGATGGTGGGCCGGGTGATGGGTCACATCATGAAGTCCGGACGTGACCTCGACGGTGGGCTGGTCAACCGCATCGTGCGTGAGGAGCTGGGCGCATAGCGAAACGCCACGAGCCCATGCTGGCCACGGCTTGGCCCGCCCCATTCGACGATGAGCAATGGGTCTTCGAGCTGAAGTGGGACGGGGTCCGGTGCATCCTCACCAGCGCAAACGGTGTCGTCCTGACGAGCCGCACCGGGAACGACATGACAGCACGATATCCGGGGTTGGCGCGGCTGGCTCTGCCCGACGATCTGGTACTCGATGGGGAGATAGTCGCGCTCGACGACGCCGGGCACCCTTCGTTCGAGCTGCTGCAAAGCCGAATGAACGTCGTTCCGTCCGGAGGCGCGATGGTGCCGATCACCTACGTCGTTTTCGATCTGCTCGTCAACGGAACTTCAACGCTTCATCTGCCCCTAGAGGAGCGGACGGCACAACTCCGCGGTCTGGATCTGCCGCCGCCGATCGTTGTCGCCGACAGCTATCCGGCCAGCTCGGCTGCCATCTGGAGTTTCGTGCAAGAGCACGACCTGGAGGGGATCGTGGCCAAGCGGCTGGGCAGCCGGTATGTCCCGGGGAGCCGATCACCGGATTGGCGCAAGGTCGGGCACTTCAAGCAGCTGCGGGCCGTGGTCGGCGGCTACACACCGGGTTCCGGGGGGCGGGCCGCAACCTTCGGGTCGTTGCTGCTTGGGTTGGTCGATGACGACAAGTTGCGATGGATCGGCGCCGTCGGATCAGGCTTCGACGACCAGGCTCTTCGTGCAATAAGGAGCGCGCTCGACGAGATGCGGGTCGTCGCCTCGCCCTTCCATGACGATCCGGCGATCCCGGCCGGGTCGACCTGGGTAGAGCCCCGTCTCGTGGCGATGGTGCGCTACAAGCAATGGACGGCTGCCGGACGGGTGCGGGCACCTTCCTTCAAGGGTTTCACCGATGCTCCGGCCGCCACAGTCACCTGGCAGAGCGAGGGTCCGGGAGCTCGCTAGGACGCTGCGAACCGCATCTCATAGGTCTCTCGACCTGGTTTCCAAGAACGCGAAAACCGACCGTTAAGGATCTAGTCACGTCAGGCGATAGGGACCTCATGGTCGCACTACAAGCCATCGTGACCGCAGTGACGGTGTCCCTGGTTCTACTGGCGACCCGTCTCGCAGCGGAGA
>JASJBC010000111.1 GCA_030066715.1 Acidimicrobiia bacterium | reverse complement strand
CTAGTCTTCTTCCTCACCGCCGAACACGATGCGTGTGTCGGCGAGCGTCCCCGCACTCGAGCTGTAGCCAACACTGCCGGTGGCGACTTCGGGCTGGGCTTGTCCCTCTCCGGACGTGAGCGAGGCGATCTTGCTGTCCCGCTCGGCGATCGTGGCGCGAAGTCGATCGGCCTTGGCCTCGGCATCCGACAGTGCCTGTTCCAGCTTCTTCTTCTCGGCTACGAAGTCCTCGGCGCTCTCGGCCGTGGTGGTCTCTGCGGCAAGCTGTCGCGTCCGCTCCTTGGCGTCACGCAGCTGATCCTTCAGCGAGGCTCGCTCCGACTCCAACTCGCGCATGGTGGCCTCGGCAGCCGCAAGCTCGGCTGCGTCCTCGCCGGGGACGATCTCTGGCGCACTCTTCTTGGTCAGCCGGCCGAGTAGGAACCCGACAATGGTGGCGCCGACCATGAAGGCGGCTATCTCTGCAACGGCATAAAGCATCCGTTCCCTCCGGTTCGCTATTCGGGTGGTCCGAGTCTGAATTCGATGCGGCGATTCATCGCACGACCTTCTGGTGTCTCGTTGTCGCCGATGGGGCGCGTCTCGCCGTAGCCAACGGCGAACACCCGCTCCGGCTCGATGCCGGAAGCGATGAACCAATCCTTGGCGGCCTCCGCCCGGGCCTCGCTGAGCGCCTGGTTCGACTCCGCGGAGCCGATGCTGTCGGTGTGGCCTTCGACGGTGATGACGAGGGTGGGATTCCTGGTCAGGATTCCGGTGCCAACCGGCATCAGTTGCTCGAGTTGCGGTGTGAGCTCTGCACTCCCGGACGGGAAGCTTGCACCGTTGAGCAGCTGACCGCTGATGACGTTGTCGTATATCTGGACATCCCATTCGGGGAATGGGGCAAAGGCCGGGAAGACCAGCGGCAACCTGAACAGCGAGAATGTCGTGTCGACACCCGGGTCGACTTCGATGTTGTTGACGACGTTCTCGGCGCCGTAGCTCTCGACGGCAAGGCCCTGAGCGAAGTCGACGACGCTCTGGCTGGGCACCGTTCCGGTGAGAACGATGATGCCGTCGCCGGCCACAACCGCGTTGATACTCGGCGGTTCGAGTCCGGTGACCACCACTTCGCTGGTCAGGGTCACGTCGGGCCCGAGCGCCTGGCTGAGCGCCCCTTGCAGTTGGCCGAGGCGTTCCTCGCTCGGCGCATACCCGAAGACGGTGGCTTCCTGGCCGGACACCGACAAACCCGATGTGCCGACAATGGGGAGGACGGCGATGACCGACGGTGCCGCCGGCACCCACGATGCTGCGTCAACATTGGGATCGACGACGATCTGGTTGTCGATGAGCGGGGCGTAGATGAGGTCGGCGACCGCTCCGAGCCTGGCGGCCACCTCGGGATCGGGGATCGTTCCGCGAAGTACGAGCATCCCGTCCTGGAGGCGGGCATCCAGATGGGCAACCTCGGTGTCGCCGTTCTCGTCGATTGGCGGCAGAGTCGACGGCGCCGCAGTTGTCGACGGTGCAGACGTTGCCGGCGCCGTTGTTGCGGGTGCTTCCGGCTGGGCGGCGACGTCGGCTGTGGTGTCGCGCCAATTCACGACGCGAACCCCATCGATCTGGCCGACCAACTCCTCGGCGCGATCGCGGTCTGCGGGTACTCCGGTCAGAGTGACGTCGCGTCCGGACACTTCGACTGCGGCGCTGATCCCAGCGGCTGCGAGCTCGGCTTCGGCCTTGGTGCCGAGATCGTTCTGCTCGGCATTGACGCCTACTGCTACTGCGGCGCCAACCAGCAGCAGCCAGGCAACGATCAGCAGCCTCACCCGTGTGCTTCCAAATGACATGGACACGTCCTAGTCAGAGAACCCTTCGGGTTGTTGATCGGCAGGTAACTAGCCTCTATGAAGGGTTTTTCCGGCTTCAGGCCTGCTGGGGCACCGGGGTCAGCGGTAGGCCGGGAACCCAATCTGCTGCGGGGACGGACTCCCAGGTGGCGAGCGCATCTTCGATCAGCCCCTCTCGGAGTTGATTCATGCCCTGACGGAGCCGGTACGAGGGGGCGGCCGTCTCCACCGGGCGTCCCTCGGAGAGATCGCACACCTCCCGAGCCCGGGTGGACAGCTCGTAGGTCCCAATCGCCCTGGCGCGATCGACGATTTCCTGCTTGGTCAATGCCAGCAGCGGGCGCAGCAGGGGAGCCTGTGCGTACCGATCGATCTCGATGAGATTTGCCGCGGTTTGCGACGAGACCTGCCCCATCGAGTCGCCGTTGACGATCAGCGGCAACCGAAGCTGCTGGGCCACACGATGCGCCGCTTCGGTCATCAGCTGCTTGAGCAGCACCTGGCGCAGGCGCGGGTGAACCGCTGCGCTGAGTTCCTTCTTTATCGGCTCGAAATTGATGACGTGCAGGTTGACCGCGGCGCCATGCCCCCACCGCGCAGCAAGCTCATGACCAACCGCCAGAGCGTGATCAGCCTGATTGCATTCGAGCTGGAAGTGCAGCATGTCTAGAGGGCATCCCCGGCGCAGCATCATCCACCCGGCCACCGGTGAGTCGATGCCTCCCGAAAGCATCAGCAGACAGCCGGCCTGTGTCCCGATGGGAAGCCCTCCGGGTCCGGCCCAGGAGTCGGAAACGACCGCAGCTCGCGTGCCTTCGATTCGGACCCGTACCGTCACTTCCGGGTCGCTCAGGTCGACGCCGGCCGAATCGGCGAAGAGGGCGTTGCCAATTGCCACCTCAGCGTCCTTCGACTTCCAGGAGTGGTTACCGGCGCGGCGGACACGAACGGCAAACGTCCTGCCCTGAACCGCCCCCTGCGCAAGATCGCGCACCGCTGTGGCGAGGTCATCCAGACCTGCCACACGAATAGTGCGGATGCGGTCAATCCGATCGACGCCGAATACAGTCGCCGCGGCCTCCGCTGCGGCGTTCAGGTCACCCGCAGCCACGTCGAATTCCTGGTTGCCGTGTCTTCTGAGCACGGCGTCCGGGGCGGCAGCTCCGAGGGCTTTCTCCAGATTCGTTTGCAGAATCGGCATGAATCGCTGCCGGGTACGGCGCGATTTGATGTAGATCTCGCTCGAGGCGAGGACGCGGATCGACTCTGGGCGGTTGGTGTTTGCCATGGCTATGAAGTCATGATGCCACGCGACGGGTTGGGGCGGCTACGGTTGGGCCCGTCGTTCCGAGGAGACCGTATGAAGCGAGTGGTGGGGATCTTCGTCGTGGCCGTTGCGGTAGCGGCCTGTAGCGGAGGGACATCGGTGCTCGACGTTGCCGTCGGCGACTGCTTCGACGACCCGGATTCTGAGATCGTGAGCACGCTCGACATCGTCGATTGCGCAGAGCCGCACGACAACGAGATCTACGCCAAGCTGCAGATGTCGGGAGCTGCCTTTCCCGGCGATGACGGTGTCGGCGAGTTCGCCATCGATGCCTGCCTCGCCGATTTCGAATCCTACGTCGGCGAGAGCTATGCGACCTCTGCGCTCGACTACTTCTACCTCGGCCCGACCGAGGACTCCTGGAATGGTGGAGACCGCGAAGTGCTGTGCGTCCTCTATGCGGCGAACCTGGCCAAGCTGACCGGGAGCATGCGGGCCGGTTAGGCCGGCGTAGTCGTCACGGCAGCTCGATCTGCAGCGCAGGGTCGTTGATCCTCGACACGGTCAATTCCATCACCGTGCCGATCGCTCCGATGTCGCCGGCTCCGAGCTCGCTCGCCAGCTCCTCGGTGATCCGCATGTCGGAGACCATGGCGATGATGGCATCGGTTGCGGTGTCGAACCACACAATGAGCTCGTTGACCGTTGCGCCGGGGAAGCCCGTCATCGCCCCCAGATCGGCGCCGCCGGTGAGCCCGCCGATGTCGAACCGCGTCGCCGGCCGCCCGGCGACGCTGTCGGCTTCTCCGATCGGCCCCCGCATGTCGTCTGATTGGAAACTGACCCAGAACAGAGGTGACGCCGGGCAACTCGACAGTATCTCCTGAGCAGATGGGGCAAAGAGATCGATGGGCTCGAAGCCGCTGCCGGTATCGATCCACATCTGGTCGGTGGTGGCGATGAGCGACTCGCTGAAGGCGAGCCCACCGAGGCCAGACGTGACGGTGCACCGGAACGAATCCCCAACCCAAACCCCTTCGCTGGACACGTCGATGGCGACGTCGCCGAGACTCATGGTCATCGTCATCTCTGCGGCAAACCTATCGAAGGCATCCGGAGGTGTCCCCGGCAGGGTCTCAAACGACAGCTCGGCGGATGCGGCCGAGGTGGTGATCGGCGCCTGCGGGGAGGTAGTGGTAGTGGTCGTCGTTGTCGTGGTCGTGGTCGAGTTCTCGGCGTTGCTTGGGGTGTCGGTTGCCGGTGCGTCTGCACAGGCAACGACGCCGAGCAACAGCGCGGCCATGAGGAGATTCCGCATTCCCTGCCTCTTGTGGTTACTCAGCTATCGACCCCGCCTGATGACACCATTAGCGGGATGAGTCGTTCGGCGTCGGTGAGGGCGCCGTGGTTGCCGACCATTCGATCGTCGGAGTGTCGATGCAACAAGAGGATGTCGTCGTCTGCGACCAGAACGCCGTCGGGAAGCCGCTGGCCCAGATCAGGGTGACGTGGCTCCGGGCCCCACCAGTGGATCATGTCTTCGAGCGGAACCCACGTTGCGGGGATCCGTGCGGCGAGTGACTCGCCGTCGCCCTTCACGAACATGGCGCGGCCATCGCCGTAGAAGATACGACCGTCGTGATCGCCCTTGGGGATCTTGAACTGCTTCGGCTTGGGAAAGTCGATGTGCCCATGGTCCGCAGTCGCAACAGCCACAACATGGTCGGCGAGCCTGATCCCAAGTCTCTCCCACGCAGAGGCGATCGTCTCCATGGCTTCGGAGTAGGCCGCAGATTTCTGGCCGCCGACATGTGCGGCGTAGTCCACGTTGGGCAGGTAGGCGACGACGAGCCGTCCCGGCTCCGCGGATAGTTGCACAACGGCATCGACCCATTCGCCAATGGTGTAGACCCCCTCGAACCGGCAGCCGCGAAAGAGGACTGTTGTCAGCGGCGAGTCGTGGAAATGGGCCGGCTGGATCGTAACGACCTCTATCCCGGCCGCAGTCAATCGCTCCGCAAGGTTGGGGTACGGGAGGAAGGTCTCCAGGGGGTAGTCGAGCTTCTCGCCCCACAGGGTGGTCCAATGGATCGTGTTGGCGACCACCTCGAGTTCGGGAAGCCACGATTGATAGCCAAGAAGACCGTGCTGGCTCGGGGGTAGCCCGGTGGCCAAGACCGAGAGGCTGACGGTTGTTGTGGCGGGAAAAGGGCAATCGAGTGACGCTCGCTGCGAGCGCAGCAGCGGCGCACCGGCGGGATGAGACAGCTGGCCCGAACCCAGCCCGTCGAACAGACAGAGCACGTACGTGTCGCCCTCCGGGATGTGAGCGGAGAGACGCCGATGCAGCGGCGGAGATACGGATGTCCCCGTCAGACGCATCTCCAGCTCGGCGATGAGGTTGACCAGCGAACCGCCGGCGTAGTCGGGAACGGTGACGTGCATCTGCTGGACCATAGCGGGAGGGGGTATCGCCGCCCGGTCGGGGACCGTGGCAACATCACCGGTGTGGTCGAGGCAATGACAGGTGAGCCCGGGTTGCACCCGACGCGACGGGCGGTTGCGGTCGGCGTTCTGGTCACCCTGGTGCTGTTTATCGCTGCACTCTGGGCGGCACGCGCCGACTTCGCCTCCGCACCGCAGCGCAATGCCGCTCCACTTGACGCGCTGGCGATGCTGTCCAAGCTGCTCAGCGTTGCGATGCTTCTCTACCTGGCGCGGAAGCTGGCGAGCCGGAGCTTTGCGCTGATCGCGCTGCTACTCGCCTTGATGGCGACCGGGAGTCTGCTGGTGGATGCAGCTTGGTTTGGTGACCTACTCGAGACGTTCTCGGCACCGCTCGAACGCATCCTGCCCGTCTCCTCGGGGTTCGTTGAGCTCGCCGCCCTGTTCTCAGCCCTTGCGGTCATCGCCGGGGGACTCGTCCTGGCCTCGTGGCGGGCGGCCCGCCCGGCGGAGAAGCCGTCTCTCGTGGTGCTGATTGCACTCCTGTTCGTTCTTGGGCTCTTCGTCGGGCCGGTGAATGCAATTGCATCCACCGGGATCAACCGGGAGTGGCTGTTCGCAGAGGACTTTGGCCAGGTCGTGAGCATGGCACTCGTAACCGGCTATCTGGCCGGGCTTCTTGTGGCGGCATCGGAGCAATCCGGTAGGTTGGCACCGGCAGCAACCGTCGAGGGGGACAAGTGGGATACGCAGCCGACCTAGATCGAATCAACGCGGCGCTCGACGCAGCGTTGCTGGTGCTCGAAGACTTCACCCCCGGCCAGATTGCGTCCATCAAGAAGGACGGGGGCGACCCGGTGACCGAGGCCGACGTGCGGGTCGATGCGGAGATGAAGCGCATCCTGCCGCAGCCGGGGGAGGGTTGGCTCTCTGAAGAGAGCGTCGATGACAAGGACCGGCTCGGCAAGCACCGTGTCTGGATCGTTGATCCGATCGACGGGACGCGCGAGTTTGTCGAGGGTATTCCCGAGTGGTGCGTGTCCATCGGCCTGATCGAAGACGGCCGGCCGGTTGCCGGGGGCATCCACAACCCGGCCACCGGGGAGCGCATCACCGGAGCCATTGACACCGGCCTGACGTATGAGGGCCCCAACCCCGTGTCGGGGAAGACGAGCCTCGAGGGAGCCCGTGTCGGGGCCAGCAGGTCGGAAATGCGCCGGGGCGAGTGGGAGGAGTTCACGGGGCAGGCGTTCGAGATCGTGCCCATGGGGTCCGTTGCCTACAAGCTCGCCCTGACAGCCGCAGGTCGGCTCGATGCCACTTGGACGCTGGTCCCCAAGAACGAATGGGATCTCGCAGCCGGAGTTGCCCTGCTGGAGGCAGTGGGCGGTTGGGCGGTCCTCAAGGACGGCTCCGCTCCGACCTGGAACGACGAGGACCCCTTGGTGCCCGGCTTCATTGCGACGACGCCACTGTTGCGAGACGACGTCGAGGCCCTGCTGCTCGGGTAGTCCGACTCGGGCTAGCCCCTCACGCTGCGCACAAGGCTCACGACGCGGGCGATGTCTTCTTCGGTCATGTCGGTGCCGCTGGGCAGGCACAGCCCGTTGGCGAAGAGCCGCTCGCACACCTCGCCGCCGAACATGCGGGCAAGAGCAAACACGGGTTGCATGTGCATCGGCTTCCACACCGGCCGGGCCTCCACGTTGTCGGCGGCGAGAGCCTCGATCACGTCGGAGCGGGTGGCACCGAATTGATCCGGGTCGATGGTGAGAGTGGTGAGCCAGCGGTTGGGGAGGCCGTACTCCGCCTCCGGCATGAAGTCGAAGCCGGGCAGGTCGCCGAGTTCCTCGACATACCGGGCGAAGAGGGCGCGGCGCTTGCCGACGCGCTCTTCGATGTTGCTCAGCTGCGCGCGACCCAGGGCGGCAAGGACATTCGACATCCTGTAGTTGTATCCGACCTCGACGTGCTCGTAATGCAGCTCGGGCTCTCGCGCTTGGGTCGCTAGATGGCGACAACGGACGATGAGCTCCTCATCGTCGGAAACCAGGGCGCCACCCCCGGAGGTCGTGATGATCTTGTTCCCGTTGAAGGAAAGAGCGCCGGCGCGGCCGAACGATCCGGCCGGGCTTCCTTTGTAGGTGGCCCCAACTGCTTCGGCCGCATCTGCGATCAGCGGCACGCCGTACCGATCGCAGACCTCCTGGATCTGGTCGTAATCGGCGCACTGGCCGAACAAGTCGACCGCGATCACCGCACCAAGGCGGTGGTTGTCGGAGCGGGCAGTGGCCAGGGCAACGTTCAGCAACTTGGGATTGAGATTCCACGTCCCCGGTTCGGAATCGACAAACCAGGTCTCTGCACCGATAAATGCGGCCGGTGTGACGGTGCCGATGAATGTGAACGAAGGGGCGACAACCACATCTCCGGGTTTCACCCCGATCGCGTGCAGTGCGAGATGTATGGCTGCGGTGCCCGATGCGGTGGCTACCGCATGACCCACTCCGCATTGGGCGGCAAGCTCCGCTTCGAAGGCGTCGACCTCGGGTCCGAGTGGTGCTATCCAGTTGCTGGCGATGGCCCGGGTCACAGCCTCGATCTCAGTGCCCGTCTGCGCGGGAGGCGACAGATAGATCCGCTCACTCATACGTTTCACCTTATCTGGGTTGTCGGCGCGATTGGAGGCCGTTCACCAGGCGCGAACGTTGTCGATCTTCATCCCGATCGCAACGGAGTACCTGCCGGCGAACCATTCCGGGGTCCAACCGTAGGCAGCCATGTACCCGCGGTATCGGTCGAGGTAGGCGGCGACCTCGTTGGCGGGCGGTCGCATCGGGTCTACTTCCGCCACGCCTTCGAGCACGACGATCTCGCCGCCGTGTTTGTCCCCGTCGAGATGGAACGAGACGTTTGGGTTGGCCGCGATGTTCCTCAGCCGGGCGGCGTTGGTGAGGCTGTAGATGAGGATCTCGTCGTCGCCATCCCACAGATACCAAACGGGAAGCGTGATCGGACGGCCGGCAGGGTTGACGGTTGTGAACCAGCCAACGGTCTCGCGGCTGAGACGCTGGCGGCTGCGGTCTGTGAATTGCATGCGGGCTGCTCCTCAGTGCGCAGGGCGCTGTGACCATAACGCTGCCGAGGCCAACGATGTGCCGTACCCGGCCCGGCGCCCTCCCACTGTGGCTTGGGACCACATGCGCGGGAACCTATACTCGCCCGCGACGGGCCGGAGAGGGTCTGTCTGTGGAGAGGACGAAGGGGTCTGAGTGCTGGAGCAATACTTCGGTGATTACATCACCGTTGCCGTCTTTCTCGCCACGGGAGGACTCCTCGTCGGAGCGGGTCTCCTCGTCGCCGGTCTGATCCGGCCCAACAAGCCGAGCAAGACGAAATCCGAGATCTACGAGTGCGGCATCGTTCCCGTCGGCGACGGCTGGTCGCAGACACACATCCGCTACTACATCTTCGCTCTGCTCTTCCTCATCTTCGACGTCGAGGCAATCTTCATCTTCCCGTGGGCGCTTCAGCTGGAGACCTTTGCCGCCAACGGTCAGGGTCTGTTCGTTCTCGTCGTGATGTTCCTGTTCATCGGGACACTCCTCGAGGGTCTGCTCTATGCGATCCGCAAAGGGGTCCTCAAGTGGGAGTAATCGACAAGTTTGGGACCCCGAAGCCGGTCTCTACCCTGCTCAACTGGTCCCGCAAGTACTCGCTGTGGATGTTCAACTTCGGTCTGGCCTGCTGTGCGATCGAGTTGATCGCCGCTGCCGCACCACGATTCGACATGATGCGGTTCGGCATCATCCCCTTCCCGGCCTCACCCCGGCAGGCCGATCTGATGGTCGTGGCCGGTACCGTCACCGACAAGATGGCTCCAGCCATCAAGCGTCTCTACGAGCAGATGCCCGAGCCCAAGTACGTCATCTCCATGGGTTCGTGCTCGAACTGCGGTGGCCCCTACTGGGACAGCTACTCGGTCACCAAAGGTGTCGACCAACTCATCCCTGTTGACGTCTACGTGCCCGGCTGCCCGCCACGTCCCGAAGCCCTCCTGGAGGGGATTGTCCTGCTCCAGCAGAAGATCATGAGCGAAGACCCGAAGCAGAAGTGGAACCAGCGTGACCGACAGCCCGTCTGAGACAACCGAACTGGACGCGTTTGCCGGTGAGTTCGCCGCCAAGATCGGCGCCGAACGCTGGACAGCCGACCACGGCACCGTCCACGTCTACGTCGACCGTGAGCACTGGCTGACCGCTGCCATCGCGGCCCGTGACGAGGGCGAACTCGATTTCTTCTCCTGGTTGTCGGCCGTCGACTGGTCTCGGGAGGTTGCCGTCGGTGAGCCTGCGGAGGACGTCGACAACCTCGAGGAGCGCTACGAGGTGCTGTGCCGCCTCTCCTCATCTACCAACAGCGACGCCGTCATCCTGGCCACCGTCCTCGACAAGGAGGAGGCCCGCCTCGACTCGCTCACTCCTGTCTATGCGGGCGCCGCCTGGCACGAGCGGGAGACCGCAGAGATGTTCGGCATCGACTTCCCCGGGCACCCGAACCTCATCAACCTCTACCTGCCGGAGGCATTCGAGGGCCACCCCCTGCGCAAGTCTTTTGCCCTCGGCGCCCGTGAGGTCAAGCCATGGCCGGGCCACGTTGATGTAGAAGACATGCCCAGCACCGAGAACATCGAAGCCGGGGAGGGGTCATGACCCAGCTCGACAGCCGCGGCATCGTGGAAGTCTCGGACGGGGGAGTGTCCGTAGAGCTCAAGGGCGAGGCGATGACGCTCAACATCGGCCCGCAGCATCCCTCCACACACGGTGTGCTCCGGCTCGTCGCCGAGGTCGACGGCGAGCGAATCTCCAAGCTCGATCCCGCAATCGGGTACATGCATCGCGGCAAGGAGAAGCTCTCCGAGGTCCGAACGTATCCGCAAATCACCGCCCTCATCAACCGCATCGACTGGGTGTCCGGCTTTGCGAACGAGGTTGCTTTCATCCGTGCCGTCGAGAAGCTGACCGGTATCGAGCCCACCGAGCGGGCGCAGATGATTCGGCTCATCCTCACCGAGCTGACCCGCATCTCGAACCACCTCGTGTTTGCCTCCTCGTACCCTCTCGAACTGGGTGCCGCCACACCGCTGATGTGGGCGTTCCGGGAGCGCGAGCACATCATGGACGTCATCGAGAGCGTCACCGGTGGACGCTTCCACCCCAACTTCAACAGAGTCGGCGGCGTCAAGCCGGCGGCGGGCGGCGGCAAGACCCAGAAGAAGGTGAGCCTCGATCTGCCGTCCGGTTTCTACGCCTCCGTTGAGAACGCCATGGACAAGGCAGAGCTTGCTTGTGATGAACTCGATGAGCTGGTCACCGGCAACGAGA
Organism: Acidimicrobiia bacterium; assembly: GCA_030066715.1. Lineage (GTDB taxonomy): Bacteria > Actinomycetota > Acidimicrobiia > Spongiisociales > UBA5794 > JAAETI01. The sequence continues at coordinate 2,582 of JASJBC010000111.1, read as the reverse complement.
TGATTCAGATCCGCACCAAGGACGTTGGAATCATCAGCTACGAGGACGCCGTGGCGTACGGCATCTCCGGGCCCAACGCCCGGGCCTCCGGAGTGCCGACCGACCTGCGGAAGCTCGAACCAGATGTCCTGCCGTACGCCGGTCTCGACTTCGACGTCATCACCAGGGAGAACGGCGACAGCTTCGACCGCTATCTAGTACGCATCGCTGAGATCCGGGAGTCCATCAAGATCGTCCGTCAGGCTGTCAACAGCGTCCCCGCCGGGCCGTTGCAGGCGAAGGTACCCCGCGTGCTCAAGGTGCCCGCCGGCAGCATCTACGTGCGTGCTGAGAACCCGAAGGGCGAGATGGGCTACTACATAGTGTCGCAGGGCGGCCGCGTCCCCTACAGGGTGAAGATCCGCTCCGCCTCGTTCTCCAACATCTCGATCATGTCGAAGGTGGCCGTCGGGCAGCTGATCCCCGACCTCGTCGCGACCATGGGCAGTCTCGACTTCGTGCTGGGAGATGTGGACCGATGATCGAGAACGTGCCCTTTGCGCTGTTGCTCGGCATCAAAGTCCTGGTGGTATTGGGCCTCATGCTCGGCGTATCGCTCGTGCTCATCTACGCCGAGCTGAAGTGGTCTGCGCACATTCAGAGCCGGGTCGGACCCTGGTACGTCGGTGGGCGCTGGGGCTGGGCCCATCCGCTCGCGGAGGCGGTGAAGTTCCTCCAGAAGGAAGACCTCGTCCCGGAGGAGGCCGACGACAAGGTCTTCCGGCTCGCCCCCTACGTCATGCTCGCCGGCACCGTAGCCACGTTCGTGGTGATCCCCATTGGGCCGGAGTGGGTGGCGCGTAACCTCGACGTCGGCATCTTCTACCTGCTCGCCATCTCATCGCTGTCGACTCTTGGTGTGCTGATGGCCGGCTGGGGCTCCGGCAACAAGTACTCGTTGATCGGCGGGGTCCGCGCCGGTGCCCAGCTCATCGCCTACGAGCTGCCGCTCGTGCTCGCCCTGGTTGCCGTCGCCATTCAGGCAGGCACACTCTCCCTCACCGGCATCGTCGAAGCCCAAGCTACGCCGCTGTTCACGATCGGCGGTGTCGACATCGCGCTGCCGTACGTGTTGAGCGGTCAGATCATCGGTTTTGTCATCTTTGTGATTGCCAGCCTTGCCGAGCTGAATCGCACCCCGTTCGATCTCCCGCTCGCCGAATCCGAGCTGACGATGGGCTACGTGACCGAATACTCCGGTCTCCGGTTCACGATGTTCTTCCTCGGTGAGTACGCCGGGATGGTGTCGATGGCCGCCATCGTCTCGACGGTGTACCTCGGCGGTTACTGGATGCCCGGTCTCAGCGACAGTGCGCTGGACATCGCCGGGCCGTTCATCCTGCTGGCCAAGATCTTCTTCGTGCTATTCCTCTTCATCTGGTTCCGCTGGACCTGGCCGCGGATCCGGGAGGATCAGCTGCAGGGGCTCGCCTGGAAGTGGCTGATCCCGCTGACGCTGTTCAACATCATCGCAACCGCAACTCTGAAGGTGGTGCTCTGATGAACATCCCCGGTCTGGGATTGGCCAAAGGTCTGTGGATGACGCTGAAGGCGCTGTTCCGCAAGCCGGTCACAGTCATGTGGCCAGACGTGAAGGAGGAGCTGGCGCCCCGCGCTCGTGGTGTCATCGCCCTCAGCATCGAGAACTGCACCTCGTGCATGCTCTGCTCCCGCGAGTGCCCCGACTGGTGCATCTACATCGAGGCACACAAGGTGGAGATTCAACCGGACAAGCCCGGTGGCCGGGTGCGCACCCGGAATGAGCTCGACCGTTTCGACATCGACTACGGCCTCTGCATGTACTGCGGGATCTGTGTGGAGGTCTGCCCCTTCGATGCCCTCTTCTGGAGCCCGGACTACGAGTACAGCGAGTACAAGATCTCCGACCTACTCCACGACAAAGAGAAGCTCGACGAGTGGCTGCAAACAGTTCCTGACCCCCCCGCTTTGGAGAAGTGATGTTTTTCGGAGTGACATTCGGCGACTGGGCCGGAGAGGTCGAAAACTGGGTCTTCGCCGTGCTTGCAGTGGCGATGATCTACTCGGCCGTCCGCGTTGTCACCACGAGGAACGTCGTGCACGCAGCGCTCTACCTGGTCGTCACGCTTGGTGGTTCGGCCGCGCTCTTCCTCCTGCTCGGCGCCGAGTTCGTCGCCTGGACGGTGGTGCTCGTCTACATCGGCGCGATCATCGTTCTCTTCCTCTTCGGAATCATGATCACCAGAGCGCCCATGGGACACGAGACAAAGCTGAGCCATCCCCGCAGAGTGAGGGTTGCCGCAGCTCTCGCCTCCGGGGCCCTCTTCGTCCTCATCGGAGGGTCCTTGCTAGAGGCCTATGAGGACGATCTCTTGCCGACCGTCGACCCGACTCGGACCGGCGACGTCGGCCTGTCGCTCTTCGAGCGGTTTGTCATCCCGTTTGAGGTCGTCTCGTTTGTTCTGCTCGCTGCACTCATCGGAGGCATAGTGCTGGCCCGCAAGGATCCGAGCGTCGAGGAAGAGGAGGTGCTGCAATGAGGCACTTCCGGTCCACCCCCCCTA
>JASJBC010000110.1 GCA_030066715.1 Acidimicrobiia bacterium | reverse complement strand
GTCCTGGTGCTCCTCGGGTGGCTGCTCGGTTTGCAGCAACCTCATGGGCTCGCCGGATTGGGTGTGCTCGTCGCGCTGACCGTCATAGCCGGAGGTGGGTTTCTCCTGATGGCGATGGCCGCGGCACTTGTCGCCAGAAATATGGCTGCGGTGAACATGGTGACGTGGATCTTCTTCCCGCTCTCCTTCATGACCACGACCTTCATGCCCCGAGAACAACTGCAAGGCTGGATGGCGGTCGCTGCCGACTTGAACCCGCTCACGTACCTGCTGGAGGGAATGCGCGATGCGCTGAGTCCCGGGTGGCACCCCACTGTCGTCGCCCAGGGCGTCGCGGCTGCGCTGGGGATGCTTCTACTCGGAGTGGCGGCGGTATGGTTCGGCCTGAGGAGAAACTCCGCGGAGGTGGATCAATGAGTCCCGAGGCAACGCGAGACCGCATTCTGGACGGCTTTGCCGATCAACTGCTCGAGGTTGGGTACAGGGGCATGTCTCTTCAGGTGATCACGGAAGCGGTTGGGATCAAGCGTCCGAGCATGTACCACCACTTCCCGGACGGCAAGGAGCAGATCTACACCGAAGTAGCGCTGCGGATCATCGATGCGGACGCCGCGCGGGTCGAAGCTGCACTCACCGAAAACGAAGGCCTCGAGGAGCGTCTGGTGGCCCTGGCGATGCTCCACACTGATGACGCCCGGAAGGTCGCCTTGGACCAGCGCATCTACGACGCCACGAGGTACGTGAGCGACGACACGCGGACGGTCGTTTCCAGCCGGTACGTGGCGGGTCTCCTGGCGCCGGTGCGGAAGATGATGGCGTCGGCGGTAGCGGCGGGCGACCTCCGCGAGGAAGATCCCGAATTACTCATGGAGACGTTCTTCGGAATGGCGGGTGCGGTTCAGGGCATCCCCGACGATGTCGCCATGCCCCCCGACAAGCGCGGGGGCGGGCGCCCGCCTGCGGTCGAACTGGCGCACCGCGTTGTTGCCCTGTTTCTCGAGGGGGCAGCACCACGCTGATCAGCGGTCGTCGATGTGCTCCAGCACGTCGCCGAGCCACTCGATCGACTCAACAGTGATGGGATCGACTACGAGCTGCGCGTGGTCGATCCCGGTTACGGAGAAGGCGGCGAGGCCGGCGGCTACTTCGGCAGCGGATCCGCTGATCCCGCGGGTTCCCTCATGCTCGCGATCGCCATAGACCCGACCGGTGCCGCCGGGAGCTTGGATCATGATGGCAGCAGTCTTCGCAACCTCCCCGGGGTCACGCCCGACCTCCCGGCACAGACCGTCGACAGTATCGAGCAGCCGGCTGAGACCGGCAGGCGTGTTCCCAAACCATGCGTGCCAGCCGTTCCACATGTCGACGTGAGGCAGTGCCGCCCGCAGAACCCGCGGGCCTTGTGATCCGACCATCAGCGGAGGGCCGCCGGGCCGGGGTCTCGGCACGAGCTCGCAGTCGGTCACCGTGTAGAACTCGCCGCTGAAGTCGGCCGATCCCTGCCGCAGGAGACGGCGAATGATCGTAAAGGCCTCCTCGAACCTGCTGGCGCGTCGATCGAAAGGAAAGCCGAACGCTTCGTACTCGACCGGGTTCCATCCCGCGCCGAGCCCCACAATCAGTCGCCCATCGCTGATCTCGTCGACCGTGGCGGCCTTCTTGGCGAGCATGGCGGGATTGTGAAAGGAAGTCGCTGCCACGAGGGGGCCGATCTGCACCCGCTCAGTGGTTGCGGCGATGGCGGCGAGCAGAGACCATGCCTCCCAAGGGCCGCGAGGGCCCGCAGCCATTCTGTAGAGAAGGTGATCGCCGACCCAGACAGAGTCGAGCCCGACCGCCTCGGCCGTGCGAGCCATGTCCCGCAACTCGGGCCATGTCACCTCGCGTTCCACCTCGGGAAGCTGTACACCGATTGCAAAAGGCCTGCCCACGGTCGAGGAGCATACCTGCCCGCTAACTTGGCCCCGTGACCGAAAGCACCCATCTCTCCCCGGCGGAACTGCTCGATCGACTCGATGAGTTGGGGATTCAGCATCGCACGGTCCGACACGCTCCGGTCTTCACGGTCGCCGAAGCCAAAGAGTTGCGGGGCGCACAGGAGGGAGGGCACTCCAAGAGCCTCTTCCTGAAGAACAAGAAGGGGCAGATGTGGCTCGTGGTTGTGTCCGAGGACCAGCCGGTGAGCCTCGAGGTGCTGGCCGCAACGCTGGACGCCAGGCGGCTCTCCTTCGGGAGTCCGGACCGACTGATGCGCTATCTCGGAGTTGTCCCGGGCTCGGTCACCCCGTTTGCGGTCGTCAACGATCGGGCCGGTGATGTGACCGTCGCCATCTCTGCCGACCTGCTCGAGAACGAGCTGCTGAACTTCCACCCGCTGGTGAACGATCAGACGACCCGAATTGCCTCGCAAGACCTGCTCCGCTTCCTTGCGGCCACCGGTCACGAGCCCCTGATTCTCGAACAGGCGCAAATCACCGGCGTCCCTAGCTAGTCGGTGAATGCTCCCGGCTGTCTCTTGGCTCGGTGACTCGTGCATAGAGGACGAGGAACGGGTAGGTGGCTAGGGCCGGTGCGATCAACCAGATAGGTCGCGTGAGCCACCATTCGGCATTGGGCTCCGCGGGCGGTAGGTAGTCGGTTGCCACGAAGATGACGACAATCGCAAGCGCCATTCCGGTCGTATGCAGCAGATAGAGGGGCAGCGAGTTGCCATTGACCCACCGGAAGGTGCGTTGCCAGGCAGGGCTCGTGTCGAGCTTCGTCATCACCCAATCGCGAGCGAGAAGGACCAAGCCCACTTGCAGCAGAGTCAACGCGACGATGGCCAGCGTCGGGGGACCCATGTTGGAGAACCGTTCCCCCGGCACGCCGACGACTGACCGGGGATAGAAGCCCATGTTGGTCAAGGCGACGAGACCAAAGAGACCGCCCCAGAAGAACATCCAACCCACCCGTCGTGGTGCGGCGACGAGGCGGTCATAGAAGAAGCCGAGTTGGTGGGCAAGACCCCAAATAACGATGAAGTTCATCCAGGCTGCCCAGCCCTGGAGGTGGTGGAAGCGGAGCACATCCAACACGGCGGCAAGTCCCACGAGCCAGACGAGAACGAGCTCACCCCAACGCCAATGGGCGCGGATCGCCAGTGGGGCGATCAGCACGAGGACGAGGTAGACGACGAGAAACCACAGTGGCGACAGGACGAGAATCACTGCGGACCACGTCCATTCGGCCTCCAGCGTTCCGGCTATGACGAAGCCGAGAGCGACCCACACCGCAACGAGTGCCGACGCAGGGAGGAGCAGCCGCCTGGTCCGCCGCTTCAGGAACCTGCGCGAGTCCCCGCGCCGGTAGTTGTCGAAGGCCAATCGGTGGGTGAAGCCGCCGACGAAGAAGAACACCGGCATCACCTGGAGCAACCACGTTGTCGCCCACATGCCCCTGGTGAACCCAATGGGGTTGGAGGGGGACACCCGCTGCGGGCTCAGCTCGAGAATTGTGAAGGCCCAGTGCCAGATGACCACCACAACGAGGGAGAACGCTCGCAGGAAGTCGACGTACGGATCACGACGCTTGGTCATCGCAAGCAACGCTAGTCGTGGCTCTGGACGCACCGGGGGAAGAAAACGGGTGAGTCTGTCGAAACGGCGGTGGTTCGTTCGTCGTATGGACGAATCGCCCGAAAGGCGGGCGAAAACTCAAAGAGGAGAGGGACACATGGCGTCACACAAGATTGTTCATTGGGAGTTGATGGGCACCGATGGCGACAAGCTGGCAGCGTTCTACGAGAACCTGTTTGGCTGGAGGTCCGAGCCGGTGACAGGCTTCGACAGCTACAACATGGTGGCCGGCGAGGCGGCCGGGCTAGGCGGAGCAATCGGCAGCGGCAACGAGCACATGCCCAGCTACCAAACCTTCTACGTCGAGGTCGAAGGCGTGAAGGAAGCTCTCGATGCGGCGACGGCGCACGGTGGTTCTGTTGCGGTCCCACGGACCGTGGTCCCCGGAATGGTCGTCTTCGGGCTCTTCACCGACCCGGCGGGAAACCTCGTCGGGGTGGTCGAGGCGGAGACGCCGGCCGCAGAGTAGGACTAGGCCGGCACGGGACCTGCCCTCGCCGTGGGTCCCGTGCCGCTAGGGAGTCGATGCGCTGAGCTGGTGCATTGTGTCGCGCAGTGCCGGATACAGATTGCTGTAGGCGCCGTAGAGGTCGTTGTAGACGGCCACCTCAGCTCCGGGGACTGTTGGTGGATCGACTCGCAGCCAAGAGGCAGATACCTCGGCGGCCGAGGCGAACCACCCGGCACCCACTGCGGCCAACATCGCCGCCCCCTGAGCGGCTCCTTCTGCTGTGGAAACGGTGCGAATCTCCGTCTCGAGGACATCAGCGAGTATCTGCCGCCAGACCGGGCTCTGCGTGCCTCCGCCTGAGGCCCTGACCTCCGTCAGATCTGCGCTGCCGGAGGCCCGGATCAGCTCGAAGCTGTCGCGAAGGCCGAACGATACGCCCTCCAAAACGGCTCGGGTCAGGTGGTGGCGATCGTGCCGAACGGTCAGTCCGACGAAGGCGCCCCGGGCCAGCGGGTCCGGATGAGGGGTCCGCTCCCCGGTGAGGTAGGGGAGGAAGAGCAGGCCGTCGGACCCGGCCGGTACCGCGCCGGCCGCTGCAGCCAGGTCCCCGAAGTCCTCTCCGGGGGCAAGCGTGTCCCGGAACCACCGGAAGCTGCCTGCGGCGGAGAGCATGACTCCCATGAAGTGCCAGCGGCCGGCCGCGCCGTGACAAAAGGCATGGAGGCGTCCCTGCGGCTCGACGGCCGGGGAGTCGGTGGCAGTGAACACGACACCGGATGTGCCCAACGACAATCCGACAACGCCCGGATCGATGGCGCCGACGGCAACGCCGTTGGCGGCCTGGTCCCCGGCCCCGGCGACGATAGGGGTTCCTGCCGCCAATCCGGTGGCCGCAGCTGCCGCTGCGGTCACGGTCCCTGTCACCTCGTGACCCTCAAACGTCCTCGGGAAGAGATCAGGCTCGAGGTCGAGAGCAGCGAGCACCTCGGGCGACCAGGTGCGGGTCGCAAGGTCGAAGAGGATCGTCCCCGCTCCACCGGCACGGTCGCTTGCGTACTCGCCGGTCAAGCGGAAGCGGACGTAGTCTTTGGGGAGCAGCACGTGCGCCGCCCTCGCAAACACTTCGGGTTCGTTGTTGCGGACCCACAGGATCTTGGGTGCTGTGAACCCGGTCAGCGCGTCGTTCCCGGTGATCTGGATCAGGCGGTCCCTACCCACCCGATCGCGGATCTCGTCGCATTCGGCGCCGGTCCGCTGGTCGTTCCACAGAATCGCGGGGCGGAGGACTTTGCCGTTCCGGTCGAGGAGCACCAGGCCGTGCATCTGCCCGGTGAGGCCAACGGCTGCCACCTGATCAGCTTGGATGGCGGCGGCAGCGAGAACTCCGGACACGGCCTCACAAGTCGCCGTCCACCAGAGCTCGGGGCTTTGCTCGGACCACAGCGGCTGTGGCGTCTCGTACTCGTACTCACTGGAGACGACGGCAACGACGTTGCCGTCGGGGTCGACGAGCTGTGCCTTGGTCGCTGTGGTTGAGGAGTCGATGCCTATCACGTAGCTCATGTTGTGCGCCCTCCGTCGAGGTCGAGTACAGCGGGGATCTGATGAGCGGGAGTGTCGGACGCAACGACGTGGAGTTCCCACGTCTCGACGTGGGTGACGGAATCGCCTGGGCCCAGCAAGACCTGCTCGCCCAACGTCTCCAGCTCCAGGAAATCAGCGCCCGAGTAGCACTGACCGGAGGCGCCACGGTCGAGGTAGTTGCCTCCCGGCAGGGCCTTGGCGCGTTTGACGAACACCATCCCTTCCCTCACATAGGCCAGCCAGCCTCGAGTCAGCGCAACCCCGACCTTGGTCGCCGTGTCACGATCACCGTCGAGCAGGAGGAGTCTGTTGCGCATGACGAAGGGGCTGTCGTCGACACCCGTATACGGCCACACGACGACGGACGCATTCGGCTGAAGACCATGGGGATCGGCGGGTGGCTCCGCGAGCGGGACGATGGCGGTCCCGCCCGGTACCAGCTGGGTGATCGCCCACGGAGCGACGTCGATTGGCTTCCCGCTCTGGTTCGTCAGAGTGTGGTTGACCTCGACTCGGTTGCCTGTGAGCTGGGCGCTGATCGACTTGCCGATCAACGAGGTAGGGGGTCCTGATGCGATGAGCCGGTCGGCCGCCGCGGTGATGGTCACGTGGTCGTCGTCGGGTTCGTATGTGATCTCGGGGATCTCGGGCGCTGCCCACAGCCGATGGCCACCACGCAGGGTGTAGCGCCGCCCATCGGGCAGGTCGATGCCCATGTCTCCCAGATCTGCAAATACGTTCTCGGCCGCGGGAAGGGAGAAGTGCGTGATCCGGGGGCCGAAACGCGCATCCACGGTCAGGCGAAGATGCTCGTTGGAAACCTCGTGGTAGGCCGGCTCTGTGTCGATTGCTTCAGCCCCTTGCGTGCTCGGCCATGAGAGTACCAAGCACGCAAGGGCCTGGGTCTAGAGCCCCTCGGGACGGTCTCCGAGTATCACGGGAATGATGGTTCCGTCGTCGAGAGTCATCCGGATGGTGTCGCCGGCGCCGAAGCGCCGCAGCGCCGCAACGAGATCGTTGAAGGTGTCGATGCGGATACCGTCGATGGCTGCGATGACGTCGCCCTCGTTGATCCCGGCTGCCGCCGCCGCAGTGCCGGCGTCAACCTGAGTCACGAGGATGCCCTGTGGCTCGCTGCCACCATCGGCAGTGTCTTCGAGGGCCGGCTCCGGCCAGATCCCCAGGTACGGGCTGGAGGCCGAACCGGTTGCGATGATCTCGTCCGCTACCCGAGTGACGATCTCGGACGGGGTGGCGAAGCCGATCCCCTCGACACCTACGTCACTCACGCCAACTGCCGTCGTGATGCCGACGAGACGACCGGCGCTGTCGACGAGTGCCCCGCCGCTCGAACCCGAGGTGATCGGGGCGTCGGTCTGCAGCATTCCGTAGAGGATCGATGTTGCGCTGGTCTGGACCTGACGTCCGAATGCGGAGATCACGCCAACAGTGAGCGACGGGCCACCGTCGAGGCCGAGTGGGCTGCCGACGGCTACGGCCGGATCGCCTACGGTGAGAGCGTCGGTGCTTCCGATTGCAATTGGCTGGAGGTCCAGAGCGGTGACTTCGAGGACTGCCAGATCGGTGGACGGGTCCGTTCCCACTATCTCAGCGGGGTAGATGCGCCCGTCGGCAAGCACGATCTCGTAGTTGGAGCCCGCCGCAACAACGTGGTCGTTGGTCAGGATATGGCCGTTGTTGTCGTACACGACGCCCGAGCCCGATCCCAAGACGGCCTCCTGGCCGTTGAACGCAGTGCCGGTGATTTGAACCGTTACGACAGACGGAATGACGGCCTCGCCTACCGCAGACGCATCGAGGAGCAGCGGCGCTGGTGACGGGATGGCGAGGGGCGCCTCGATCACCGTGGTGTCGGTGGCGGTCGCCGGTGCGACGGAGGGTGCCTCGACCACGGTTGTGGTGGTGGTTGCCACAGGTTCGTCGTCGGCGACGACCGATGAACTATCACTGGTGGCCGCTGCAGATATGCCGCCGGCTACCGCAGCTGCCACGACGGCGGCGGCTGCGTACCAGCGCCAATACCCACGACGCTCGTTGTTTTGGTTTCTGTTTGGTTCGTTGTGTACCGGGGTCTCGGGGAGTCCCGACGGCATCGGCTCTGTAGCGCGGGGTTCCATCACTGTCCTCTTTGCAATTGATCTACACCGTATGTTCGGGGCAGACCCTAAGAAACGACTTAAGAATTTCTGGACCGTCTCTGAAAAAGCGCAAAGCCTCAGTCGACTATTCCCAAATCCGTGAGATCGGTCAGGGGTAGAACGATCGGCTCACCCACCGGATGCTGCCACTCGACGGCCCAGGTCAGCAGGAGGCTCGTTGGGGAGTTCTCGTCTGAGATGAGTTCGCCGACGCGATCGAGGAGCAACCACCCATCCCTTGTGAACGGCTGTGGGTTTGGCGTGGTGGGATTCTGCTGGCTGGATTGGAATAGGTTCTCAGGCACGAGCTGGGTCGGGTTCTCGCCTTCGCGGGCGGGATCGTCGGTGCCTGCGAAGACGATGCGGATGTCGGCTCGGATCCGGGCTTCGTTCTCGTCGATGACGCTCCACTCGACGTAGCCCCACTCGTCGGTGAACTCGAGACGATCGATCGACAATGTGACTCCGCTGCCCACATCGATCAAGAGCGATTCGGAGGTGGCGTAAGGACGGTCAAGCCCGTCGAGCGTGACTTCACCCGTAGCCTCATCCACTGATGTGGCCCCGCACCCCTGGCACCCCGTGCGCACAACCATCTCAGAAGCCTGGCGAACCACCAGGCTCGGGTCGGCGGCCGGGAGCGAAGTCAGGCCGGGGAACTCGATCGCCTTCATGCCGGGCGCCAGCGACGATTCGATGGTACGGGTTGCCTCGACTGTCGTGCCGTCGCCATCCAGTGCCCAATGTGAGGCGTGGAAAGCAGCCTGCGCCGGCGGGTCCTGGTCGCTCCGGGTTGCCTCGTTGACAACGATGTAGAGGTTGCCGCCGCGGCTGTACGCAGCCACTGCATCGAGACCGATCCCGGCAGCGTCAACGTACCCAGCAGGCACTATTGGGTCTGGGTACGCAGGTGCCGGCGGGACCGTGGTGGTCGTCTCCAATGCCACCGTTGTGGTCGTCGTGGCCGAGTCGTTGGATCCAAGGACGAATAGCCCGAGGAGCACGCCCAGGACCGCAGCCAGGCCGACGGGGAGAAGCCAGTCCGGCAGCTGCGAGGTTTCGTCTGGATCCGGATCGAGGGGGGAGCGGGCCAGCTCCTCCCAAATGCTGTCGCTCAAGATTCGTCTCCCGTAGCTACCTGTGTCCCGCCGTCAACAGCTACCCAGACCGTGCCTTCCACGCGGATGGGGATGGGGGAGGGGGCCACCGTTCCGTCGTAGGTGAGATTCCAGCGGGGTCGACCTTCGGCTTCCCGAACGGCGGAGACCCACCCCGGACCCGCACCGGCCACTCGCAGGTTGTCGAGGTTGAACCCGCGCTCTGACAGCAACTCGACTTGGACGATGGTTCGGGCCTGTTCTGTGACCGCAAGGAGGCGAGCAGTGACCCCCGGGGCAACGCGGGCAGACTCGCTTCCCACGGCCAGCTCGAGATCAACGTTGATTGGCGTGAGTACCGCAAAGGAGTCGATCGTGATCGAATCCAGTGAGTTCAGATCGAAGCCCTCCCCGACGTCGAACCTCGCCGCCCGAGCCGCTGGATTGGCGGGTCCTCCCGCAATGACGCTCTCCCCAGCGCTGATGACCCAGTTGTCGAGGAACACCGTGTTCAGTTCCTCCGGTGGCACCACGAGCGTGTTGCCGAAGCCGAGTTGTTGGGTGACGTCCGCAGCGTCGGCGGTAGGGGCCAGACTCGTGATGGAGAAGTCGATGGTGAGTTGGTTACCGTCGAGCGATGGTGGTTCGGCGACGATCACGACCGGCCCGACAACAGTCTCCTCCGGGGCGACGAAAAAGGCGCGCGGCTCGGTGGTAGTGGTGGTCGCAATCGGGACCGTGGTCGGGGCAGCGCTCGCATCGCCGTTCGTCCCAGCGATCATCATGCCGACCACCAGTGCGATCAAAAAGACGACGACAGCTGCGGCTGTCTGTCGGATCATCAAATGCCTCCGCCCGGCATTCTATTGAGGAGGCCGCAGCGGATTCCAGTATCGGCGTTGGGGTCTCGTCTAGGGCAGCGAGTCGGCGATGTCCGAGTACTCGGAGGAGAGGGAGCCACCAAAGGCAGCCACTGCCACGACCGCCACGATGGCGATGAGGGCAACGAGGAGTGCGTACTCGACAAGGCTGGCGCCATTCTCGCGGTCTCGCAGACCGTCTACCAGTGTCTTCACGTATACAAACACGCTCATGTCGGAGCCGTCCTCTTGGTCGCGTTGCGTTGTCGTCTTGACTGCTGTGAGTAGTTCTCCTCAACTAAACAACGATTGTGCCGAAGCGTCTAGGGGTCGAGCGACCTATTCCAATAGCCGACCCACACGGCGACTCTTGGTCGTACAATCGAGCAAGCGCAACGAGAGGGATCTCGTGGATCTATCACAGCAGAGCATCACCGGCCCCCAATTCGAGTTGAATCGCCGCGGTTACGACCCAGATGCGGTGGACGCTCATCTGGCCGAGATCGCAAGTGCCGTGGCCGAACGTGAGAGCAAGCTCGCCGAGATGGAAAGAACCATCGCAGCCCTCGAGGCCAAGGTGCAGGACGCCAACGAGTCGGAGGAGGCTCTTCGCTTGACGTTGAAGGCCGCAGCCCACGCCAAGGAGGAGCTCCTGGCCGGCGCAAGGGAACAGGCCGAGGCAACGCAGCGGGAAGCCGAGGAGAGGGCCGAACAGGTCGTTTCCGACGCCGAGCAGCGCGCAGCAGCCATCAACGCTGAGGCGCAAGCACAGGCCGATGCGGTCACCTCCGGTGCGGCAGCGAGCGCGCAAGAGGTTGCGAGCGCAGCACTCGCGGAGAGCGAGATGCTGGTAGGTCGAATAGACGAGCTGCGCGGCCAGGTTGGTGCGGCAGAGGATGCGCTGCGGGCGCTGCACGCAGAAGCCAATCCTCGCCTCGAAGATGCCCGGGCAACGCTAGATCGGGCGCTCCAGCACGCTCGGGAGACTGCTGAGAACCCCGAACTCCTCGCCAGGGCGGCACCTGCGCCGGCAGTAGAGCCCGAAGAGCAGCCGGAGGCGCCGGTCGGCGATTACACCGCCAACGTCCCCACCCAGGAAGTGACGCACACCGAGCCCGAGAATCAAGCGTTTTCGGCTCCCGCCGAAGAGCAGCCTCCGGCACCGGAGCCCATGGACGCAGAGCACGAAGCCGCCGATGCGGTTGCGGAACAGGCAGGTCCGGATCACGGAGAGCCGCCCGCTGCTGCCGAAGGTGAGGCGGGCGAAGACGTAGCCGAGGATCAACCCCATCTCGAGGTCGTCGCCCAGTCGGAGGAGCAGGACGGCGCCCCAGCTGAGTCGAGCGCCGATATCAGCGACAAGGTAGACCGGCTGCTCGAGGAGCTGCGCGAGGTCACCTGAGCTCAGCTGCCGACTAGGTGCTTCTTCAGAAGCCGCCAAGTCGCAGGCGCCGCCAGTTCGTGCTTCATCGATCTGATCGTCCGCAGAAACGACGGCATGGCCGCGTCGGCCGCCATCGGGTTGGGTCGGGCAACTGCCAGTACCCGGTGGTCGGGACGCAGGACGAGCACGTCTGTTTCGGGCCAGGTCTGCTTCACCAGCTCGACCTCGGCCTCGAGAGCGGTTCTTCCGAATCGGTCAAAGATGTCCTCGTAGAACCTGGCTCCGGGTCGTCGCTCCGAAGCGGCCAACGGCGCAACGATGAGCACGAGATCAAGCGGTTGCTCGAAACCCAGAACCAGATCGACCGATGTGCCGCTGGCGAGACCGCCGTCGGCGTACCACCGCTCCCTGATCAGGATCGGCTGGAATATGCCGGGGACGGCAGCTGAGGCCGCGACGGCATTCTTCAGTTGGGCCGGCGGCGCCGCATCCGTGCCAAACGGGGCGCGAGCTCTCGCCTCGAGGTCGTAGGCAACGATCACGGTCGGCCGATCAGGCCAACTGGCGGCCCGATCCCCGAGCGCATCACCAACCCACTCCGCAAGACCCACCGTCGAATAGAGGGCCGGGCTGCCAAGCACGAGGCTGAGGTCGGGACGGCGCAGCCCGGGTATGACGCCGCGGCGCAACCAACGGACGACGCCCGTGGGCCGGCTTCGCGTGAAGATACGCGCCCGCAGCGTCTCGGCGACTTCCTCACGCGATTCTGCGTCACCGACCAAGGTGTGGAGATTGAGCTGATCGCCCCGCACCATGGCTCCGGTGAGGGCGCCGCAGGAGGTACCGATTACGACTTCGGCTTGATTCGGGTTCCATCCCGTTGCCAGTTGCAGCGTCAGCAAGGCGCCGAACTGGAAAGCCGCACCGGTAATCCCTCCGCCTCCGAGAACAAGACCAACTCTGCTCACGATGCATAGGATACGGTGGAACTGCTTGCCTTCGCCGGGCGGGGAGCCGATGGTGAGCAGGAGCAGAGAAGGGTGCCGGGGGGTATCGCTGCGGGCGGATACCGCCTCGCGTGCGACCAATCCGGTACGGGCGGCGGGTCCGCCGAGATCCGTGCGGAGGACAATGACGGTCACAACATCTCGACTTCATCCGGACCTGAGAGGGCAGCTGCGTGAGTTCATGCGCGCCGTGGAGACGAGCGATGGGGAGCCGGCGCTGTCCGAATACAAGGCCATGAGGATCGAGGGGGGACTGGATGCCCGCGAGCACGTTGCCCACGCCGACAACGGCAGCATCGTCGGATACGCACAGGCAGCTTGGCATCGCGGGCTAGGAGGCGATGAAGGTCACTGGGCCGTCGAGGTCGTGGTGGCGCCGCAGCACCGCGGGAGGGGTGTGGCGCAACAGCTCGTCGAGTCGCTCCACCGCGAGGCTGGTGATGCCCCGATGACCCTCTGGGCTCGCGCCGGCTACGTGGCAGACGCAGCGCGCAAGGCAGGCTGGCACCACCAGCGTGAGCTACTCGAGATGCGCAGATCGTTGCCTTTCGACTGCCCTCTTGCCTCGTTCACCGGGCTGACCCTGACCACGTTTCGGCTCGGCGTCGACGAAGGCGCATGGCTGAAAGCCAACAATGCCGCCTTTGCCGGCCACCCGGAAAACGGTTCCATGACACGCCGTGACCTCGAACATCGAATCGCACGCAAGTGGTTCGATGTGGATGGCTTCTTCTTGGCGTGGGATGGCGATCGACTTGCCGGGAGCTGCTGGACGAAGATTCACGAGGACGGTGTCGGCGAGATCTACATCGTTGGCGTCGTTCCCGGCTGGGAGGGGCGCGGTCTTGGCCGTTCCCTCGTCTGCCATGGGTTGACCTACCTGAGTGACGTTCGGCATGTCAGCCGGGTGAAGCTCTACGTCCAGGCTGACAACGAGCGCGCCGTCGCTCTCTACTCGGGAATGGGATTCGAGACGACACGCGTCATCGAAGCCTTCGGTCCCGCCGACGGGGCTTGACCGCTATTCGGTGGTGTCGGCGCTGAGCGTCGCCGCCGCCACGGCACGCTTGAACTCCGTGAGATACAGCTCGTGGGTGCCGATGGCAGCGTCCATGGCTCGTTCGACCCGGAACACGAGCGTCATTGCGGCGTGGTACACGACCCAGCGGTCGAGTTGATACTGATCCAGCGAACGCCCGTAACCCTCCTGGAACGCGGCAGCCGCCTGCGGCCCGGCGTTGAGTCCGAGAAGCCAGGTGGCCTTGGACAAGTCCCATTCCGGGGGTGCGACGGTCGCCCATTCCCAGGTGATCAGAGTGACGTTGCCGTCGTCATCAACAACGAAGTTGTCGGGAGCGGGGTTCGTGTGGGCGCTCCTGGGGTCGGAGGCGAAAGGAGGGCGAACCTCGCGGGCATCCGCCAGGAGCTCACTGGA
>JASJBC010000109.1 GCA_030066715.1 Acidimicrobiia bacterium | reverse complement strand
CCGGTCGGCCAGCGTCGACTTGCCGTGGTCGATGTGGGCGATGATGGAGAAGTTGCGGATGCGCGTTGGATCAGTCATGAGGCTCCGGGAGGGAGCGGCATTGTACCCGGTCGGTCACAATGCTATTGTTCCGCCGTTCCTCCAACCCCCAGAGGTCTTTTTTCGTATGGCCAACATCAAGTCTCAGAAGAAGCGAAACCGTCAGAATGAAGCCGCCCGCCAGCGGAATCGCGCTATGCGCTCCGAACTCAAGACTCGGTCCCGCACTGCGATCGAGGCGGCCGAGGCCGGCGACGCCGACGCCGCCAACGCCGCACTTCGTGATGCGCAGAAGCGCATCGACATGGCCGCCAGCAAGGGACTCCTGCACAAGAGCACTGCCGCACGCCGCAAGTCGCGTCTGGCCAAGCAGGTAGCCAGAACCATCGGGTAACGCCACCATCATGAGTGAGACAACCTGGCTGACTCCGGCAGCCTATGACAAGCTGGTGGATGAGCTCGAGTATTTGACCACCGACGGCAGACGCGCCATCGAGAAGCGCATCTCCGAGGCGCGGGATCATGGTGATCTGCGCGAGAACGCCGAGTACGACACCGCAAAGAACGACCAGGGCCTGATGGAGGCTCGAATCCGCCAGCTCCGGCACATCATCGAGAACTCCGAGGTGCGCGAGGCCGAGGACTCCGGCCGGGTGGAGGTCGGAACGGTCGCAACCGTCGTCGACGGCGACGGGGACGAGATGGACTACTTCATCGCTTCGGCCGAGAACAAGGTGCCCGGGATGATCCTCGCCTCGCCGACGAGCCCGGTCGGCGCTGCCCTGCTCGGCAGAGCTCCCGGGGAGGAAGCCACATACGAGGCGCCCGGCGGCACTTTCACCCTCACAGTCAAGGCGGTCCGGGTCTACGAGGGATAGCTAGCCCTTTCTCACTAGTCAGCACTAGTGACAACGAAGGAATGGCTAATGACCCTTGATGAATCCTCTTCAGTTGCCGACATCAAGAGGTAGAAGAAGCCGTATAGGTGGGCCTCATGTCAAGACTGATGAAGAGATTGCGCAGAGAGACCGGAGCAACGCTGGTCGAGTACGCTCTGGTTGCCTCCCTCATAGCACTGCCGTCCGTCGCGGCCATGAACGCCATCTCCACCACGATGAACGAGGAGTTCAACGCCATCGAGGACAATGCGGCGAGCGCCGGTCACGGCACGACCACAACCGCAGCCCCGACGACGACCACGAGCGGCGGAGGATCGACGACAACGACCACATCGACGACGTCGACCACGTCGACCACTGCGGCGCCAACCACAACCTCCACAACGACCACCAGCACCACGACCACGTCGACGACAACCACGACCGCACCGCCGCCGACGACAACGACGTCACCCCCTGGCGCCCCTCCGTACCAGACCGAGACGGCATACACCCCGGGCGGCTGGCTTCGCTTCGAGCTGGACAACGGCGAGATCAACCTCGACGGCTACGACCTCTACTGGGGTTGGCGTGGATCGATGTGGCGCAACGGCGACGGCAGCCTCACGATCCATCTCTGGGAGCGCTGGGACGACGGCGAGGTCTGGGTCCACGCATACCTCGACGAGAACGGTTACCTGCAGACGTCGATCAGCTAGCTAGCGACGTCTCGCCCCGCCGTACCACCGGCACATCGCAACTGTGAGACGCTCCATCGTGACTCGATGTGTAGCCTCGGGCGCTGTCTTCAACTGAAGATCGGCTCGCGAGAGTGCCCCGAGTGCGAGCTTCAGATCTGAGCCCCTGATCCGGCTGCGCTGTTTCCAGACCTTTTCCATCGCCCAACCGGCTCGACCCCCATCCCACTCGAGAAAGGCGTCGTAATCCGGGGCGGCGGCGGCAAGCGATCTCCTGCGCACATCGTTCTGCACGAAGGCGAGCAGCTGAAGCGGGTGGCCATGCTGGAGGAAGTCGGCCAGTCTGCGCAGCGCCTCGCCGTGCTGACCGGCGACCACTGCATCCATGTAGTGCCACATTGGCTCATCGGGGCGATTCTTGAACCGACTCCTGACGCTCTCCACGTCGACGTCCGGACCGTCCACAGCAAGCTGGTCCAGCGCCTGCCCGAGCGCGGCTACGTTCGTGCCGAACCGGTTGAGCAGGATCGACGACGCATCTCGATCCATGCGCAGGCCCCGCTCTCTTGCGGCACGTCCGAGCCACTCCCCCGCCGTTCGCTCGGTGATGCGCTTCACTGCGATCGTTTCGCCCTGCTTCTTCAACAGCGAGCCCAGCGGTGCTGGGATGGCGCCGGCGGCGACAAACACAGCTATCGGGTCGGCCGAGACATCGAGCAGCTCTGCGATGACTTCCGCCTCCGCCTTGAGGAGGGAGTCGGCGTCGACGACGAGCACCCCGTCGGCGCCGCCGAACAGCGACCCGCTCTGCAGCGCCGGGACGATCTCCTGGACCGCTCCACGCATTGCAGAGTCATCGTCGTCGCTGGCAGTTGCCCCTTTCGGGGGAACATCGATTCGGGTCGGGCTCTCGACCCCGAGCTGCTCGAGGGCAAGCGTCGCACGCTCCATCATGAGGTCCCGCTCCCCCGGCCCGGCGTCGCGGGGCCCGGAGACAACGACAAGAGGCTTCATGGCCCCGAGCGTAGCCTCTGCCGCCGACACGAGCCTCACCGCAGCGGGATGGAGATGTCTCCCGCTTCCCAGGTCGTCAGAAGACGCATGCCGGCTTGCTCCAGCGTCGCAACGACCTCGGGTGCTGGGTGACCATATGTGTTGGGCCCCACGCTGATCACAGCCAGATCCGCCGACGAATCCCGGAGCCAATCGAGATCGGTGGTGGCCGCGCCATGGTGCGGCACCATGAGGACGTCCACATGCACACCACCGAGGTCCCGCTGGGCGTGCTCCCCGATGTCGCCGGGAAGCAGCACAGACTCGTGCCCCACGGTGACCAAGAGCACGACTGATCCATCGTTGTCTGCCGCATACCGACGCTGGGGTCCCAATACCTCGAGCCGGAACTCGCCCAGCTCGGCGCCGTCACCCGCGCGGACCTCACGCACCTCGCCACCGTTGTGAGCGACACGATCCAGCACTGCACCGAGCGCTTCCCCGCGTTCGGCTTGCGCAGGAATCCACAGCTCGCCTACGTCGAGCGGCAACTCTGTGAGACCACCGACATGGTCGATGTCGCCGTGAGTGGCCACGAGCAGATCGATATGGCCAACACCATGGTCGCGGAGTTTCGTTCGCAGCACCGTGGGGTCTCGCCCCCCATCTATCAGGGCGGCCGCCCCGCTGGGATCGAGAAGAAGCACGGCGTCTCCCTGGCCCACATCCAGGAACACCACAGTTGGCACCTCGGGAGGGACCGGCGGAAGGAGAGAAGATGTGGCAAGACCGCCAATCGCGACCAGGACGGCCCACCGCAGCGGTGTTGCCCAGGACAGCGCGAGCACCGTCGCCATAGCAACGACCTGCCCGAAGTCGAGCTGCGGCCAGCCAGAAGCGGTGCGGGCGACACCAAGCACCAGCCCCGCCAGCGTCGCTGCCAGGTGCACGGGCAGGTCCCAACTGACTATCACGCCGAGACCGGCTGCGGCCGTCGCTCCGGTGACGAGCGGGGCGGCGAGGAGGTTTGCGACGGGCGACAGCAACGGAACCGTCCCAAAATGCAGCAGCAGCAGCGGCACGACGGCCAGCTGGGCGGACACGGTTGCAGCAAGCAGACCCCACACGAGCCGCGGCCTCCTCCCCGCCCAGATCCGCATACCCGCCAGCACGCCCCCGGTAGCCGCAACCGACAGCTGGAAACCAACGTCGTAGGCCAGACCTCCGGACACGACCAGCAGCAGAGCCACCGCACCTCCGAGTGCTCCCCAGGCGTCGATAGGAATGCCGCAGGCGCGGCCGCCCATGACGAGGGCCGCCATGGTTGCCGCCCTGATCACCGACGACTCCCACCTAGTCGCAACCACGAAGACCACCAGCACGATGAGGCCGGTGGCTGCCCGCGTCCGGGTCCCGGCTCCTACCAAGCCGAGAACCAGCCACCACCCGCCCAACACGAGGGCGACGTTGCTTCCGGACACAGCTACGTAGTGGGTCAACCCGGCTCGGCGCAGAGCGTCCGTGTCGGACTCCGGCAAGCGGGCGATGTCACCGATCAGGAAGCCGGAGAGGAGGGCACCTTCCGGAGTCCCGGCGACCGCGCTGAGTCGAGAGTGGACGCGGTTTCGGACGAGGTTTCCCGCGGCGGCTGCCGGTGCCGCCGGACCGGCGAGGCGTTCCACCGCAACCGCGTGAATCCTGCCCGCTACCGGATCGCCCCGGATCTCGTCCGGGTCGGACCGCGACAACCCGGAGACCGAAACCCAATCACCCGCGGTAGCCGCAGCGGATTCGCTTGTCACCGCCACCGCCGGCCCGGGCCAAGGAATTGCCGTGGCTGATCCTGCTGCGGTCCAGACGGCCGGCCGCAACACGAAGCGGTAGCCCTGCCCGTAGGGCGTGGCATCGGTCATCACGACCCCCACCAGATCCCCTCGTCCCTGGGGCACCACCGCGTCCAACGTGTCCGCGTGACGTGTCGCTGCAAGCGATCCGGACAGCATCCCGATGGCGGCGACGGGGAGCAAGAGGAACACACGGTGGCGCAGCACGACGGCTGCCGAACAGGCGGCCACGACCACGATCACCGCTGCCGGAACCGCGGATATCGGCCCAAGAAGAGCCCCGACCCAAATAGCCAACGCAGTGCCGACGGCGGTTCGGCTGACGCCCGCAGGCAGCTGCAGCCGGTTCAGGGCAGGGCCACCGAGTCACGCAAGGTCTCCAGCTTGCCTTCGCCGATTCCGGGTACATCGAGCAGATCTTCGACCGTGGCGAACGGCCCGTGCTCATTGCGATACGCGGCGATACGACCTGCCAGTACCGGCCCGACGCCGGGCAGCTCCTCGAGTTGTGCTGCCGTTGCGGTGTTGATGCGCACACGCCCGTCGTCCGCAATCGCCGCCGAACCGGCATCGGCCAGCAGAGCTGGGATCACGACCTGCTGGCCGTCACGAAGCGACGCCGCCAGGTTCACCCGCGCCAGATCGGCATCGCGGGTCGTGCCCCCTGCGGCAGCGACTGCCTCCGCCACGCGCGCCCCGGGGGCGACCACGACCAGTCCCGGGTCTGCGACTTCGCCCGACACGTGGACCGTGATCACAGACGCTTCCGCGGCACCCGAGCCATCGACCAGCAACGGCGCCGGCTGTGGTGCCGATCGCTGGTACCACAGACCCGCACCGACAGCCGTCAGCAACAGGGCCGCAAGGGCGAACACGTGGCGAGCAGGCAATGTATCTCCGGATGTCTCGCCGTTGCCGGATCAGCCCACTCTCAGTGGTAGCACGTCGGCGGAGCCGGTTGAAGGGACCCGTTACACGTCGAGACCGGCCAGAAGCGCCACCGCCGCCAAGAAGTTGACCCCGGCGTGAGTTGTGATCGCCAGTCCGATACGGCCGGTGTGTAGCGCCTGGTAGCCGAGCACGAGCCCAATGACGAACAGCCCGGGAACGATGAAGATCGTGTCGGGATCGAGCAGGTGGATCCCGCTGAACACGAACGCCGCGACCGCAACGGCAACGTGGGGCGACAGGCCTCGGCGCAGCCGGGAGAGCAGCACCCCCCGGTACACCAGTTCCTCGGTCACGGGTGCAACCACAACCACAACGAGAAAGACCACGATGCGAGCAACGGGAGAAGACGCCTCTCCGGCGATTTCCGCAACGTCTTGCACCGGAGGATCCTCGATGTTCAGCAGCCAGAAGAGCGGCAGTTGGATCAGCACGATGACTGCAATCTGAAGCCCGATGCCATAGAGCAGGCCGAGCCAGTCGGACGGCTGGAAGCGGAAGCCGAAGTCGATGTCCCACGACGAGGTTCCTCGGGTCCGTGACATGTAGCCGAGCATCGCCACCTGGGTGATCGCCTGTCCCGCACTCGAAACCGCAAGCAGTGTGACGCCTTCGAGCTCGTTCCCGCCGTTGAGCGCGACACCGATGGTGAGTGCAAACACCGAGCCGAGAAGACCGCCGACAAAAACTGCAAAGAAATCGGTGTAGGTCCACACCGCTCCCGGCAGGTAGCTGTTGTTCACCGCGGCTCACCCACCGTCACCGCTGCAGCTGCATCGCGAGCCTCCACCTCGAGCCGGATCGAGCGATAGGCCTCCCAGTGGCCAAGACGGCGGAACCGCCCCCTGAGGTAGTCACCGACGTACTGGACTAGGTGACGAACTGCACCCAAGCGACGCCACTGCTCGATGTGCATGAGCTCGTGGACGATCAGCCTGCCGGAGCGCTCGGGTTCGGCTCCTGCGCGCATTCGATCCATGATGGCGGGCTGCACGAACACCCCTATCGGCAGCGATACGGCGGCGATTCCCTTCGCCCAGAATCGGCGGAAGAGCGGCGACGCCACCCGCACCTTGACTGTCGCCGGGTCCACCCGCGGCATGAGCTCAGCGAGGTCATCCGGGTCGATGCCGGATGCCCTGAGAAGATCGCCAGCGGGTGCGGTGTCGTACATGAGTCGTGCAGCGTAACGCCCTTGCCGGACTCAGGTGCCAAACCAGTCCCCTGATGCAAGGCACCGCCTACCATGTCGGCCGCATTCGTTCGAGGCAGAGATGGAATACCAACACAAAGAGATCGAGCAGCGCTGGCAAGCTGCGTGGGAAGAAGCGGGCATCTACCGCAGCAAGGTGGATTGGTCGAAGCAGAAGTACTACGCCCTGACCATGCTCCCCTACCCGTCCGGCGATCTCCACATGGGTCACTGGTATGCGATGACCCCATCCGACGCCAGGGCGCGAGTGATGCGGATGAAGGGCTTCAATGTCCTGTTTCCCATGGGCTTCGACGCCTTTGGCCTCCCCGCGGAGAACGCAGCGGTACAGCGCAACATCCATCCCGCCAAGTGGACCTACGAGAACATCGACCGTATGCGCAGCCAACTCCGTTCCATGGGCGCGATGTTCGATTGGGAGCGGGAAGCGGTCAGCTGCGATCCCACCTACTACACGTGGACCGAGTGGTTCTTCAAGCAGATGTACGAGCACCAGATCGCCTACCGCGGCGAGGCGATGGTCAATTGGTCCGACACCCTGCAGACGGTGCTGGCCAACGAGCAGGTCATCGACGGCAAGGACGAGCGCACCGGGCAACCCGTCATCCAGAAGCTGATGGAGCAGTGGTTCTTCGCCCTGACCAACTACGCCGATGAGCTCCTCGACTTCAGCGGCCTCGACTGGCCCGACCCGATCAAGACCATGCAGACGAACTGGATCGGACGCTCCGAGGGGGCGGAGGTCACCTTCAAGACCGAAGCCGGGGACGAGATAGTCGTCTTCACTACACGCCCCGACACGCTTTGGGGCGCCACGTTCATGGTGCTGGCGCCGGAGCATCCCCTGGTGGACTCGCTGACATCCGCTGCGCACCGGGATGCCGTCGAGGGGTACCGCGTGGCCGCAGCCGCACAGAGCGAACTGGAGCGCATGGAGGAAAGCCGCGAGAAGACCGGCGTCTTCACGGGTGGCTATGCGATCAACCCGGTGAACAACGAGCGGATCCCGGTTTGGATCGCCGACTACGTGCTGCTCTCGTACGGCACCGGCGCCATCATGGCCGTGCCGGCTCACGACGAGCGCGACTTTGCGTTTGCCCGCCAGTTCGGGCTCCATATTGCACCGGTGATCCACCCCGCCGGGCAGGAGCCGCTCGACGAGCCGGCAATGACTGATGCCTACGTTGGACCAGGGGTAATGGTGAACAGCGGCCCCATCGACGGCGTCGCCACCACAGACGCCAAGGGCAGGGCGAATCCCTCGGTCGCTGCCGCTATCGACTGGCTCGAGGCCAACAATGCGGGCAAGGAAGCAATCAACTACCGCGTCCGCGATTGGCTGATCTCGCGCCAGCGCTACTGGGGCTCTCCGATCCCGATGGTCCACCGCAAGGACGGAGGGGTCGAGGTTGCGCAGGAGCTGCCCGTCGTGCTGCCGGAGGATGTCGAGTTCGACGGCCGCAGCCCGCTCGTCGACGACGAAGACTTCCTGGCCACGGTCGACTCGGACGGGAACCCGGCGCGCCGCGAGACCGACACGATGGACACCTTCATGTGCTCGTCGTGGTACTGGTTCCGCTACCTCTCGCCGCAGTTTGACGCCGGGCCGTTCGACCCGGAGGAAGCTGCGTACTGGCTTCCCGTCGACGTCTACACGGGCGGCGCCGAGCATGCGGTGATGCATCTGCTCTACGCCCGCTTCTTCGTAAAGGCGATGCGGGACATGGGGGTGTTCGCCGACACCGAGAAGGCGATGATCGAGCACGGCCGGGACCCGTCCGGGCTGTTCGACGAGCCGTTCCTGATGTTGCGCAATCAGGGTCAGGTGCTCGGGGCGGAGCGGTTCGGCGATCGCCTCGTCATCGACGGCGAGTGGGATCACGGGCGACTGATCGCATCGTCGGTTCGGGTCGACGACGACGCTGAGACCGGTGCCGGCGAGGTCGTCGGCGAGTTGATGAGGCGGACCGAGAATCTGCTTCAAGTCGAAGCAGGATCCGGCCTAGTCGGCGTTGAGGTGCCGGCCGAGGCACCCGTTGATATCCCGGCCATCGCCGGGGTCAACGACGTGACTCAGCTGAAGCACCACCTCGAGATTCAGCGTATGTCCAAGTCGAAGGGCAACGTTGTGAATCCCGACGAGCTCGTCGAGCGTTTTGGGGCCGACACGGTGCGCACCCACCTGATGTTTGCGTTTGAGTGGCAGAAGGGCGGCCCGTGGGACGAGCGCGGCATCGCTGGGTCGCGCCGTTTCATCGAGGACGTGTGGAAGCTCGGCACTGCCGAGTACGCAGCAGGTGACGTCTCTGAGAAGGCCACTGCAGACCTGCGCCGCAAGGTCCACCAGACCATCGCCAAGGTCGACGAGGACATGGTCGACTTCAAGTGGAACACGGCGGTTGCGGCGCTGATGACGTTGCGGAACACAATGGCGGACACGCTGCGCACCGCCGACGTCGCAGCGGAAGCGTGGACCGAAGCGCTGGAGACGCTGCTCAAACTGCTGGCGCCGATTGCGCCGCACGTCACCGACGAGCTGTGGCATCACATCGGCCAAGCGGAGTCGGTGCACTTGCAGCCCTGGCCCGAGTCGGATGCGGCCCTCGCCGCCGAGAATGTCGTGACGATGGTCGTTCAGGTCAACGGCAAAGTGCGCGACCGCATCGAAGTGTCGGCTTCGATCACCGAGGAGGATGCCACCGCGGCAGCACTCGCCGCCGAGAAGGTCCAGTCGTGGCTGGAACAGGGCGGGGTGCGCAAGGTCATCGCCCGCCCGCCCAAGCTCGTCAACATCGTGGTGGGTTAGCGGCCTTCGGACGTGGTGAGCGCCTGAGCCAGCGGTCCGGCCAGGCTGTACGCGACCACCGCGGCGACCACACTTGCGGTGAGGGTCGTGCTCCAGTGCAGGTCCGGCAGCACCATTGAGTACCACACATATGCCACGATCGGAGCCCGAAATGCCAGCGATGCACCCATGGCGCCACGATCGGCAAACCAGGTCGCCAGAATGCTGATGCCGAGAGCCGGGATGAAGCTCGATGCGGTCAGCTCGATCGTGCGATCGACCGAATCGAGTGCAGCAAACTGGGCGTACGGCGTCGCGGCGATGAAGAACAGCACAACGACGATGGGGCCGGCCAAATCCGGCAGACGCTGCTTCCACGCGTGATAGAGATACGTACGGGCAGTCTCGACGCCGAGCAGCAGCGTCCCGGCGTACCAGGTGTTCTCGAGATAGACGCGCAGATCGATGCTGGTCCGAACTGTCGCCGTACTGCCAATGATCCCGCTGAAGACGAGCACACCCACGTAGATGACTCCGCTCACCACAGCCGTGATCACCCATGGTCGGCTCGTGGGCGGGGCACCATCTAGGTTTCTCCAACCGGCATAGGACAGGGCGGCGAGACCCAGCCAGATGGCCGGTTGGACAATGAGGAAGTTGACATCGGCGCTGGTGATCCAGCCGCTGAGCCAACGGTGGACGATGAGGTAGGCGGCAATGAGATAGCCGGCGACGAGCCAGGTGTGTTGGTTGGTCCTCAGCGCCAGGGAATCCAAGGAGGCGGTCACGACGGCGATACTACCGCCAGCACCAGAGGCAGCACTTCACCGGTGGCCGCTTGTGGCGCTTGATGAAGGACACCTCGATGTCGAACTCGAGCGTCTCCCCTTGTGGGGCCTCCTGGAGCACCGTCACTCCGTACGTACCGCGGATGCGTCGCCATGGTTTGACGATGTCCCCCTCGGACGGTCCAGAGAGTTCGACGAGCTCGATGCCGGGCTCCGGATCGATGATTACCCGGTCCACGACCAGCGTCGACCCAACCCGGTTCACCGTCACGACCCTGAAGGTGCAGGCGTAGCCCGGATAGGCGTTCTGGATCCTGAGACGAAAGGTGCTCCGGCCGACCCGGATCGCTTTGCAGCGGGCTACGTCGGAATCGATGCGTGCGGGGTCCATGCCAACTTCGGTGGGATCGTCGCTGCTGCGATGGCCCCATCTGTCATAGGCCGGGCTTGCGACACCCGTGTCTCCAGGGTCTGCATGACGGGCTCGTCCGTCGTCATTCGTCCACATCAGCACCCGTAGTGCGGGAGCCCACTTGTGATGACCGCCGGTTGCCGCCGCCGGCACGGCAATCAGCAGAGCCGCTAGGAGACCGAGGGCGAGGGAGGCGATCACATAGCGCCTCAGACCGCGCCTTTCTCGAGCCCTGTGCGAGCCTCCCATGTGATCACCTCCTCCCCTCAGATCCCCGGAATGACGAATACGGTGCCGTCCACGACTTCCTGCGGGTCGTAGAGACCGCAGATGTCGTCGGCCGCGGTTGATGGTTCATTCCAGTTGTGTGTGCATACCGAGATCTCGAACGCATAGCTGTCGTTCTGGTCAGCCGTCTGCTCCACATGGATGCGGAAGCTGCCGCGCTCGCTCTGCTCCGGGTTGATCTGCGCAACGGGGAAGCCGTTGCTGAAGTCGATCCAGAGGGCGCCATCCTCGGCAAAGATGGTGCTGGCGAACGTGGTCTCCGGGTTGAGAGCCCGGACCACCACGTACGGTGCAGCCAGCGGAATCGAGCCGATATTGCCGAACCCCCACTCGCAGTCCTCATAGTGACTCGGGTAGGCGTTATCGATGCGGAACACGACTGTCGTCACGCCGAGACCCGGCGGCGCATCGATATGGGTCTGTGCCACATCTTCCGTGGTCTGCCATATCTGGAATGGATTCTGGAACCCCGGCGGGGCGAAGCCGGTGCCGAGGTCGATCCACGCCTGCGGCGCCGGCACTCCAATCGGCAGTGCCGTCAGATCGGCACTCATGCCCGTGTCGGTGCAGCTCCACTCCGTCCAGAATGTGTCGACGTTCCCGGTGTTGACGTTGCCTTGGATTGTTGTGGTCGTTGTCCAATGGGCGTAGACAAGGCCAGCGCTGGCAAACAGCACTGCCGCAACAACGGCAACCGTCGTTACTCTCCGCCGTCCCTTTCCCATGCCTATTCCTCAGTTCGAGAGGTCTTGGGGGACGTTGCCGTCCCCCAAGATGTCAACGTGCTCGTTGGCTCTACGGGGTTGCGCAGATACCGCCGTATACCGCCTCCCACTCATTCCAGTTGACCCACTCGGTCTCCATAACGATCCGGTACGAGGCCTCCTGCTCGGCACCCTGCTCCATGTGGATCCAGCCTGAGACCGGGATGCCCTCTTGCGGATCGATCTGGAAAGCGGGATCACACAGGATCCCCTCTTCAACATGGAAGGTGAAGTCCACGACACCGTCGCCGTCGCTGAACTCAACCTCACCGGGGTGGCCCGTCTCCGTTGCGACCATCGGGTCTCCCACGAAGAAGCAGTCCTCCCACATGGGGTTCCCGAACTCATCGAAGATCCCGAACTCCGTGTAGTCGATGTAGTAGTCGCCCCCGTCGACCACACCGTTCTCATTGAAGTCGACGAAGTGCCGATCGACGGACTCGTCGTGCGAGACGGGGAGCGGACCAATCGTCAGTTCCTCATCCTCGTAGAGGTCACACTGGTGGTACCCCTTGTACGCATCGAGAGTCGTCGGCCCAGGAATCGCCGGAACCGAGCCGTGGTTGAAGACCGACGCAAAGACGTGACAGTGATAGCTCGGATATGCGCTATCGATATGCACGTTGAGCGTGTCCTCGCCACCATCGATCCAGCACCCGGCGACGTTCTTGTCGTACCTCCAGCTCGGGTCGTCCCACATTCCCGGATCACGTGTGGTCCCGTTGCCGGAGTCCCACGCGCCGGTGTTGCCGTTGTCGTTCCCGCTCGGGTCGTTGCCGGGGTCGCCGTCGTCGTTGGTGCCCCAACCGTCCCAGCCGATGTTCATGTTGCCCGTGTTGATGTTGCCCTCGATACGCGTGACCGATGTCCAGTGCGCGTAGCCGATGCCGGCTACCACCAACACCATTGCAAAGACCGTCAGCAGAACAGCTGGTGATCTCAGTCGTTTCTTCATTCCCTCTCCTTGTTGCTTCAGTCCCCATTGCTCCAGACTCTCCCGCCTACGGAGGGCGGCGACAGTTAGAACGCGCATCACATGCGCAGTCGGCTGTGGCGCTGCATGCCTCCTTTGCGGGTTGTCGCCGCGGGTGCGAAGTGGTGGTTGCTGCTTCAGCCATCCCCCGCTCCCCCGGCCGGATTTCCTGTGGTGTCCTGATCGACCCCTCCTGAGTCCTCTGGCTCGCTCGGCTCTCCCGGGGTCTCGTCCTCGCGACTCGCTCCCACCTGAGGCGGTTCGGTGGCAACCTCGCCCGGATCCTCTGCGGGTGGCGGAGTCGGCGGCTCCTCTTCGTCCTCGGGCAGCGGCACGAGTCCTGCGTCCAGGCTGATGAGGTCCTCACCGTTGACATCGAGCGGCTCGCTCCAACCGAGCGTCTCCTTGATCACGCCGTCTTCCGTGAGGATCTCGATCTCGACGACGTCGCTATCCAGCTCTGGTTCGCCGATATGCGCCTCGGCAAAGGTGAAGCCGGGCTCAGCGGTGAACTGGACCCGGTACCTGCCGGCAGGCACGTCCTCGAATACGTACTGCCCGTCCGCATCGGTGACCGTCGTTGCGATGAGCGCACGACGCAGACCAAACAAGGCAACCTCGAGGTTCCCGACGCGGTCCTCGCCCGGCTCGGCGGGGGTGGCATCCGGATTGGGGTCAGTGCGAGACCCGTCGCCATCGTCGAACCAGACGACACCGCTGATTGCGGCAGGCGGCGGCTCTTCACCAGGAGGCGGCTCCTCACCAGGCGGCGGCTCCTCACCAGGAGGCGGCTCCTCACCAGGAGGCGGCTCCTCACCAGGCGGCGGCTCCTCACCAGGCGGCGGCTCCTCACCAGGCGGCGGCTCCTCACCAGGAGGCGGCTCCTCACCAGGCGGCGGCTCCTCACCAGGAGGCGGCTCCTCACCAGGCGGCGGCTCCTCACCAGGAGGCGGCTCCTCACCAGGCGGCGGCTCCTCACCAGG
>JASJBC010000108.1 GCA_030066715.1 Acidimicrobiia bacterium | reverse complement strand
CAGGTTCCTTCTCCCTTTGGGAGAAGTGGCCGAGCGCAGCGAGGTCGATGAGGGGGCATTTCGGCGGGGAGATGTGGGCTCGGGCCTCGCCTGCCAGGGTCACCGACCCGACCTCACAGCCCCAACACGAGCTTGGCGGTGAGCAGGAAGCCACCGAAACCGACGATGTCGGTGACCGTGGTGAGGAAGATGTTCGACGCCAGCGCCGGGTCGAGACCCATCCGCCGCAGCAGAATCGGGATCGATGCTCCGACGATGCCCGCCGCAACGAGGTTGGCGAACACGGCGATGCCGATGACGAAACCAACACCAGCATCACCGGCGACGACTCCGCCCAGCAAACCGGACAGGGTGGCGATGACAAGGCCGTTGATGAGGCCGATGGTTGCCTCGCGGCGAATCGCCCGCGTCGCCCGACCCGGGGGCAGCGAGCCAACCGCCATCGCCCTGATGATCACTGCGAGGCTCTGCGCCCCGGAGTTGCCGCCGAGCAAGGCAACCATGGGCATGAACGAGGCGAGTACCGCACGGTCTTCGATCAAGTCCTCGAAGCCGCTGATCACGAGGGCCAGTGCAAGCCCGATGAGGAGGTTCAACATGATCCACGGGATCCGCCGGCGCACGGACACGGACACTTCGGTGTACACGGTCTCCTCGGCGCCCGCACCGACCATCTGCGCAATGTCCTCGGTGGCCTCGGTCTGCGCCGCCTCCATTGCCTCGTCGACCTTGACGATGCCCACAAGGTGTTGCTGAGCGTCCGTGACCGGCAGCGAGATGAGGTGGTAGCGCTGGATCAACTCGGCAACGATCTCCCGATCCGTATCGACGGTCACGGTCACCGGGTCGGCGAGCATGATCTCGTCGAGGCCGGTGTGGGGTCTGGCGAACACGAGCTCCCGAAACGGGACCACCCCTGCGATCTTGCCCTGCACATCGGTCACGTAGACGTAGGTGAGGTTGGACCCGATCTCCTCGTGAAGCCGACGCAGCGCCTCGATCGCTTCACCGCTGGTGACGCCGACGGGAAGAGCGGCGTAGTCGGTCGTCATCAATCCGCCGGCGCTGTCGGGTGGGTAGACGAGGAGGCGGTTGATCGCCAGCCGCACGTCGGGATCCAGCGCAGCGATGACCTGTTCCCTGAGTTTGTCCTCCTCGAGAGCGGCGAGCAGGTCCACCGCCTGATCCGGTTCCATCTCCCCGATCATCTCGGCGGCTGCGTCCGGAGCCATCTCCTCGATGACGTCGGCGGCGGCGGGAGCCCGCATCTCGTCCAGCACGTCGGCGGCGTCGTCGAGATCGAGGTCGCGCAACAGATCGGCGGCGTCCTCCTCGTCCAGCGCTTCGAGGATGTCGGCGGCCGAGCCGGGGTCGGTCTCGGCGATCTCCTCCCACTCGTCCTGGTGGGTATCGAGGAACTCCTCGGCCTCTTCTGGCCGGTTCCGAGCGACCTCACGCAGCCGATGGCTGAGCCGGCTCAAGCTGGACTGGAAAGGGAGTTTCATCGCGCAGTCAGACTAGGCAGAAGAAAGGAACGGTACGCGGAGATTGAACTGGTCCCGGGGCCAGTCGTCCTTTGACCCCGGAGAATCCAGCGAGCTTCCATGCTCTCGGAAAGCAACAGGCCCCCCAGGGGGGACGAGGGGGCCTGTTGGAAACCCGGGTGGTGGTGAATCACCCGGCGAACTGAGATAGTAACAATCGATTATCCGACAGCTAGTCGGTATTTGGGGAGCTAGACCGCGGTCGGTCAATCAACAGTTCTCGTGGCCAACCTCAAGCGGTCGGTGGTGTTCACGGCGCTCGTAGACTCCTCTCGAGACGAAAGGAGGTGTCGTGGAGCGGTTGACATCGTTCTCGCACGGGGCCGGTTGAGCCTGCAAACTCGGTCCTGACGAGCTGGCGCAGGTCCTGCGCCGTGTGAACAACTCAGCAGCGGTCCATCACGACGATCTCCTCGTCGGCATCGGCGGTTCTGATGACGCCGGCGTCTACCGGATCTCCGACGAGGTTGCGCTCGTGCAAACCGTCGACTTCTTCACCCCGATCGTTGACGAGGCCTACGACTGGGGCCGGATCGCCGCGGCCAATGCCCTTTCCGACGTCTATGCCATGGGGGGTACGCCGCTGACGGCTCTCCAGCTCGTCGGGTGGCCCCGCGACACCCTTCCCTTTGATCTGCTCGGTGATGTTCTCGAAGGGGGTGCAGCCGTGCTCGAGGAGGCCCGGTGCACTCTCGTCGGCGGGCACAGTATCGACGACGCCGAGCCCAAGTACGGGCTGGCAGTCACCGGAGTGGTGCATCCCGACGACATCGTCGGGAACGACGGTGCCCGGCCCGGCGATGCTCTTGTTTTGACCAAGCCGGTCGGTACGGGCCTCATCACGACGGGTATCAAGCGCGGGGTGGTCGACCAAGCCGTGCGCGATGAAGCGGTGGCGACAATGGCCCGGCTCAACGCGGCTGCGGCTCGGGCCATGCGACGGGTCGGTGTCTCGGCCGCCACCGACGTCACCGGCTTCGGCCTGCTCGGGCATCTCGGGGAGGTGATCCGCGCCGGCGGGGTCAGCGCCGAGATCTCTCTCGCCGCCGTGCCGCTGCTGCCCGGCGCCGAGCAGCTTGCTGAGGGCAACGTCGTTCCCGGAGGCACCCGCCGCAACCTGGAGGCGGCCGCACGGTTCACCCAGTTCGGCGACACCCCGGAGGCGGGGAAGCTGCTGCTGGCCGATGCGCAGACCAGCGGCGGATTGCTGCTTACCATTGAGGCGCCGCTGGCCGACGCCCTGCTGCAGGCACTCGAAGACGAAGGTGAGCACGGCGCCGTCATCGGGCAGGTCCTTGGTCGTGACTTTGCGGACGGCCCCAACGGAGTCGTCAAGGTCGTGTCGTAGACATTGGAGTTGATGTGACTGGAGTACCCAACCTGTTCTCCGGCGAGGTCGAGGCTGTGATCTTCGACCTGGACGGAGTGATCACCGACACCGCTTCGGTGCACAGCAAGGCCTGGACGGATCTGTTCAACGAGTACCTGTCCAACCGGACTCAGGCCGAGGGATCGGCTTTCGTCCCGTTCACGGAGGATGACTACCTGGCGTACGTCGACGGGAAACCCCGCTACGAGGGCGTGCGCTCCTTCCTCGAATCACGCGGAATCGATCTGCCTTACGGCACACCCGACGACTCTCCCGATGACGAGACGGTCTGCGGTCTCGGCAACCGCAAGAACGGCCTCTTTCGGAAGACCCTCGCCGAAGTCGGGCCGCAGGTGTTCACGACGTCCGTCGAACTCCTGAACCTGCTCCGTGACGCCGGCATCGGCACGGGTTGCGTCTCCTCTTCGAAGAATTGCCGCTTTGTGCTGGAGTCGGTCGGGCTGCTCGGGCACTTCGACGACATCCTCGACGGCAACGACGCCGCGGCACGCGGGCTGACGGGCAAGCCGGCTCCCGACACCTACCTCGACTGCGCCAATCGTCTCGGTGTGAATCCCGACGTCGCGGCGATGGTCGAGGATGCGCTGTCCGGCGTGGCTTCCGGCGCCGCGGGAGGATTCCTCCACGTGATCGGTGTCGACCGCGGGGCGGGGGTAGAGGCCTTGCTGGAGGGTGGGGCCACCGTTGTCGTGGCTGATCTCGGGGAGCTGATCCCGAGGTGAGACTGACCGAGACCCTGTCCGTCAGCGAGGATTCGTGGCGGCTCGTTGAGTCCGGATGGGATCCAGATCGCGCCGTCGCTGCCGGCTCCAACTTCATGGTCGGCAACGGCTATCTCGGCTACCGGGGAACGAGCCCGGAACAGGGGGCCGATCAGTTTGTGGCGCTGGTCGTCACCGACACCTACGACTGCGCCGACGGCCATTGGACCGAGCTCACGACGGCGCCGAACCCGCTTTTCATTACGGCCCGGGTCGGGGGGCAAGACCTGACCCTGGCAGCTGCCTCTGCCCAGGAGACATCGCTCGACATGCGTACGGGCGAGTTCGGTTGTCGCTTCACAGCAGGTGGAGCCACCGTCGCGGTGGAGAGGCTTGCCAGCTATGCCGATCTCCACGTGCTTGCCCAACGGTGGACACTCATCGCCGAAGAAGCGGCCACCGTGGAGGTCGATGCCGGGATCGACGCAGAAATCTGGAGCCTCAACGGCACTCATCTGCCGGAAATCTCGCTAGCGGCAGCAGGTGACTCCTTGACGGCGGAGGGGACAACCGTCGAGAGCGGGGTCACCGTTGCGGTGGCCTGCCGTGTGCTCGTCACCGGTGCGGACTCGGGCGAGATCGTCACGGAGGGGCAGCGGATCGTGCAGCGGAACCGCATCGAGGTCCCCGCAGGGGGCGAGCTCCGGGTTGATGTGATCGCAGCCGTGGTGTCGTCGAACGACGATCCCGACCCGCGTAGTGCGGCTCTGAGCAAGGTGGAAGCGACGGCAGAGCTCGGCTACGACCAGGTGCAGCTCGAGTCCCGGGAACGGTGGGCGACGATCTGGGATGACATCGACGTCCGCATCGGCGGCAACCCGATAGACCAGGCGGCGCTGCGTTTCAATGCGTACCACAACCGCATCTGCACCCCGGCCCACACCGATCACCTGCCGATCGGGGCCCGCGGTCTCTCCTGTCAGGCGTACCAGGGCTCGGCATTCTGGGACCAGGAGGTCTACAACCTTCCCGCCTTTCTCTACACGGAGCCGGAGATAGCAAGAAACATCCTCGTCTATCGGCACAAGACCCTGGACGGGGCGCGGCGCAAAGCGGCGCGTCTGGGTTACGACGGCGCCTACTACGCATGGATCTCAGGGCTCACCGGTGACGAGCTGTGCCCCGACTTCTTCTTCGAGGATGTGCTCACCGGTCGACCAATCCGCAACCACTTCAACGTGTGGCAGATGCATGTCGCTCCGGACATCGTCACGACCATTGCCGATTACGTCGCCGTGACCGGCGACACCGAGTACCTGGTTGAGCACGGCGCCGAGGTGGCGTTTGAGGTCGCCCGATTCCTCCGTTCCTTTGTCCGCTACAACGACTGGAAGCAGGTCTACCACTGCATCCGGCTCCTCGGGCCGGACGAGTGGCACGAGAACGTCGACGACAACGCCTTCACCAACTACCAGGTGCAGGCGGCTCTCGCCTTCGCCGTTGCCACCTACGAAACACTGGTGGTCGAGCACCCCGTTGCTCTTGCCGACATCGTAGGCAGGATCGGCCTGTCCAATGAGGAGGTCGACGGGTGGCGGCGGGTCCGTGATCACCTGTTGCTGCCCGAGCCGGACGCCGACTCACGCCTCATCGAGCAGTTCGCCGGGTTCTTTGCGCTAGAGGACGTGGGCCCGGATGAGGTACGGGAACGTCTGCTCGATCCGCAGGAGTATTGGGGATGGCCCAACGGAGTCGCGGTCCACACCCAGGTCTCCAAGCAAGCCGATGTCGCCATGCTGCTGTGGCTCCACGACGACAAGTTCGACGCCGAGACCGCTCGAGCCAACTACGAGTACTACGAGCCGCGTTGCTCGCACGACTCTTCGCTGAGCCATGCGGCCCACGGCATGGTGGCGGCCCGGATCGGCGAGATCGACCGCGCCCTCGCCCACTTCCGGGCGACGGCAATGGTCGACCTCCTCAATACGAACCATCCCGTAGTGGGCGGCACCTTCATCGGAGGCATCCACACCGCGGCGTGTGGCGGCACCTATCAGCTGGCGGCCCAGGGCTTTGGCGGGCTCGGGTTCGCTGGAGGCGAGCTCACGATCGACCCCGCCCTTCCTGCCGAATGGGACTCGCTGTCCTATCCGGTCCGCTGGCGCGGCAACAGCCTGCGTGTCGATGTTGACCACTCGGGTGTGAACGTCACTGCCGCCGCCGGAAATGCGGATGCCATCACCTTGCGCATCGGTGCGAGCACGGTGACCGTTGCGCCGGGGGAGCAAGTGCGCAGCTGAGGTGGCCGAGGGCTCCGGTACCATCGCGGTTGTGAACAACCCGACCTTGCTGCACATGATCTGCGACTACGCCCCAGACGGGCTCGAGTTCGCCGAGATCGTGACCCGTCTCCACACATCGTTGACCGACCCGGGATCGGTGCTGATCCGTCAGACGGCGACGCCACCGCTCGACACGATCTCGGTCGGCTTCGTCACCGGCCAGCTCGGGCTGGGCCCTTCCCCGCAACGCATGGTGATCTTCGGCAATGCGGCGCCGCGCCGGGACCAGGAGGAGATGTCGGCGGAGAACCGCGGGCGTGGTCTTCGCTACGCCAAGCTGGACAACGACGTGGAGGTCGTCAGCGTCGACTCGCAGTATGCGTTCAGTTTCATCAAGGACCGGATCGTCGAGTACCGCGACGTTGCCAGCCCGGCCGCCGGCTCTCAGTTCCGTTCTCGTGACTACTTCCCTCGCTACGTTGCGGCGATAGTCGACGGCGACTACTCGGTTCTGACCGACAGACTCGACCCCAACTCCATCGAGGAGGTGCCGTCACACCTGGTTGCGTGGACCGACGGGTTTGGCAACATCAAGACGACAGTTCGCAAGTCTCACCTGGACTCCGCAGACCTGGCAGTCGGCGATCGTGTGCTCGTCACCTTGAACGGGGTCACCCTGGCCGGGGTCATCTCCGATGGGGGGTTCACGGTGCCGCGTGGCGTGCTGGCCGTCAATGCCGGCTCCTCCGGGTACGACGATCCGTTCGTCGAGCTGTTCCTGCGAGTCCATCACATGAGCGAGAAGACGGCGGCCGTGCGGTTCGACCACCCCGAAGGCGGAACCCCGCTGGAGATCGAGCCGCTGCGCTCGCTGTAGTCGCCGTTTCCTGTCGCCGCCACCTCGTATGCTGCGCGCCGTGGACCCCATCGCCGTTCTCGGCCGTTCCGTCGTCGTCGCAGAATCTGCTGCTGCCCCTGCGCCGTGGGCGGATGCGCCGCGGGTCGTGATCACCAAGGGCGTGCTTGCAGATCGGATCGAGCTGGAGGTAGCGATCGACCGGCTGCATCGGGCATGGGTGGCGAGGGAGCCACTCGTGATCGAGCTGGCCGTCGACCCGGCTGAGTTGCGGGAGCCGGAGTCAACCCGGATGGAGCCGTGGCGTTTGCGGCGAGGCTTTCTCTTCAACAAGGAGAGGCTGCACCATCTCGTGTGGGCCAACAGCTACGACGCCCGCAACGGCGATCAGATCTGGTGGTGGGGGCGTAAGGCCGAGGCGCTCGGCGCCAAAGCCGGCCGGCTCTGTGACGTCGTGCTCGATGATGGGCGGGAAGCGTGGGTCGACGGTGGCCCACGCGGCCCGTTGCCCGATGTCTCCGAACCCGTCGTCCACGCCGAGTCGGTCACCCTCGGCACCCTTGCCGTCGTCCCTTCGGCCGAGCAACCGTTTGCGGACCTCGCTCCGGACCAGCGGGAGGCGGCTGCCCACGACTCAGGACCGGCTCGCATCATCGCCCCGGCGGGCTCCGGCAAGACGCGCACCCTCACCGCACGGGTCCGGCACCTCGTGGACGACCGTGGCATCGAACCCCAGATCGTGTGCGCCCTGGCCTACAACAACCGAGCTGCCGCCGAGATGCGCGAACGGCTCGGCACTCGTCCGAGGCTCGAGGTGCGCACGATCCACTCGCTGGGTTGGGAGATACTGCGGCAGGCGCGCGGTGAGCTTGCCCTGCTCGACGAGAGAGAGCAGCGCAGACGTCTGGAGGAGATGGTCGAAGCCCCGCGACGGCAGAACACGGACATCATCGGGCCGTATCTCGAGGCGCTCGGTGAAGTGCGGATCGGGTTGCGCCCGCCCGACGACGTCGAGGAGTTCCGTGACGACGTGCCCGGCTTCGCCGTCGTCTACGAGAAGTACCGGGCCCTGCTGGAGGCCAGGCGTGAAGCCGACTTCGACGAGCAGGTCTACGGAGCCATCGAGGCGCTGCTGACAATGTCCGAGCTGCGCCGCTACTGGCAGGATCGCTGCCGGCACATGGTCGTTGACGAGTTCCAGGACCTCACGCCGGCGTACCTGCTGCTGATCCGGCTGCTGTCGTCACCTCAACTCAACGTGTTCGGGGTCGGTGACGACGACCAGGTCATCTACGGCTACCTGGGCGCCGACCCCGGCTACCTCATCGACTACGACACGCTCTTCCCCGGCGCCGCCTCACATCCACTCAAGGTGAACTACCGGTGCCCGCCGAGTGTCGTCGCCGCGGCGGCAACGTTGCTCTCCTACAACGACCGCCGGGTGGACAAGGTCATTCGCCCCGGTAGTCAGGACGAGCAGGAAGATGCGCTGGTCATCGACCGAGTTCCGGGGCCGGAGCTCGGCCTGCAGTGTGCCGTCCGGGTGGGGGCGTGGCTGGCAGATACCGACCCTGCCGATATTGCGGTCCTGTGCCGGGTCAATTCGGCATTGCTCCCGGCGCATGCGGCCTTCGTCGAAGCCGGCATCCCCTTCCGTTCGCCGCTGGGCGGCGAGGTTCTCGAGCGCACCGTTACGGCTGCGGCGCTGGCGTGGATCAGGATCGGGTTGCGGCCGGAGGAGATCCGGACCTCCGACCTGATGAAGGTTGTCCGTCGCCCGGCGCGCGGTCTCACCCGCCTCACCGGGCAACTGGTCGGGAGACGCCGCAAGCTGTCGCTCGATGACCTCTACGGGCTCGCCTCCCGCATGGAGGACAAGCAGGCGGCGAAGTGGGACGGGTTCATTGCCGATATCGAGCGCGTCGTGGAGGTGGCAGCCGGGAACGACACCATCGTGATGCTCGACGTCATCAACAACGAGATCGGCCTGTCCGGGGCCGCCCAGGCCCTCGACGCCGGTCGTCGCCGGGCGGATCGATCTGCCCAATCCGACGACCTCGTCGCCCTGCGCAGGGCTGCGGTGCTGCATCGGGAGTTGGCCGACTTTGAGCCCTGGTTGCGCGGTGTCCTCGACCGGCCCGGCGACGCTGCAGGCGTCGAGCTGAGCACGGTCCACCGGGTCAAGGGGATGGAGTGGGATCGCATCATCGTGTTTGCCGCGGACCGGGGCCTCTTCCCGCACGATCTTGCGGAGGACCGGGAGGAGGAGCGCCGTGTCTTCCACGTCGCCATCACCCGCGGCCGCAAGCAGGTTGTCGTTCTGGCCGACAAGGCGCGGCCATCGCCGTTCGTAGCGGAGCTGACCGGAGCGGCGGATCGAAAGAAGGCGTCCCCCGCCCCGGCGAGAACAGTTGCTCAGGGTGGCGTGGCCGCCTCCGTTGGCGACCGGGTACGGATTGCCGGTGGCTACTCCGGTGTTGTCGCCGAGTTCGAGGAGCAAGGGGCCGTAGTGACGCTCGACTCCGGGACCAGCGCAATGCTGGTCGAGTGGGGAGAGCGGATAACGACCAGCGCCGGCAGCGGGCCGTTGGTCCGCCCGACTGAGGAGTCGGCCGCCGACGCTGATCTGGTCGATCGGCTCAAGGCCTGGCGTCGGGAAACAGCGGTCGCCAACTCGGTCCCTGCCTACGTGGTGATGAGCGACAAGACGCTGCTGGCGATTGCAGCCGGACGGCCCCGCAACGAGCGCGAGCTGATCCTGATCCCCGGCATCGGGCCCGCCAAGCTCGAAGCGTACGGAGACGAGGTGCTGGCGATCTGCGCCGACTAGGAGTGTCGAAAAGCCGACAATCCCCGGCATTGCTGGTCTACGGGTTGGTTGCTCCCGGTGAAGGAGGCCGACGATGTTTGAGTACCCCGAGCAGCTTCTCGCCAAGGCGAGCGATACCCCGTCAGATCTAGAGATCGCCGCACTGTGCATGGCGATCGCGCGTGACCCTGAACTCGACCTCTCCTGCAAGGAGGGCGTGGAGCTGTGGCTGGACGGGCTCAACGACTCGGCGCAGGCCCTCGAGTTGCGGCAACGTCTCGGCCTCAACGGAGTCGCGGTCTAGCGGCCCAGAGCTTGCGACCCGAAGGACGGTGCGGTCGACCGGCAACAGAGGGTTTGGAGCACCGGTACGCCACCGTGCGGGAAAGCAATACTGTGCACCGGCCCCGCCAGCTACGGCGTCGCCGACGGCTTCACCGCAGCACCCATCTCACCCCTTGGGCCTAACTCGCCAAACCCACCCTCAGTAGCCGACCCACCCAAGCAGCAAGTGCTGATCCCGATCGTGTGGTGCCATGGCTGGCAATCTATGCGAAGGCGCCCGAGACGTGCCGATCTCGGACACTTCTGCGGAATGCTCGTTCGTTCACCATATTTGGTAGTCAGGGCGGGGAGCGACGTGGGATGCTTCTGGGTATGGCGGATCGCACGATCACGGACTTCTGTGAAGCGTTGGGGGAGCAACTGGCCGATGTTGTTGGTCATGCACTGGTGGGGGCGTATCTCCATGGGTCGGCGGCGCTGGGTGGATTCCAACCAGGATCGAGCGATCTCGACCTCTTGATAGTGGTCAACAATCAGTGGCAGCCGGTATTGCGCGAAGGCGTCGCCCGGGTATTGCAGGAGGCGCATGGGTCGTCGCCCGGTCGCGGTATCGAGGCGAGCGTAGTCAGGAACAAGGTCGCCCAGGCGGGTGGTCGCCGCACTGACTTCGAGGTGCATGCCACCACCGATCCCAACGACTGCAAAGTGGCTACCGGCGCGGAGGTTTCTGGCGATCCCGATCTGATCTTGCACATAGCGGTGTGTCGCCAGTCCGCCATCGCAGCATTCGGACCCGATGCGAAGATTGTCTTCGCCGAGGTCGACTCGACCCTGGTCATCAGCCAGATGATCAATGAGCTGACCTGGGCACTCGCCCAGGGTTCGGAGGCATACGCGGTCCTGAACGCCTGCCGGGCGCGCTTCTACCTTGAACACCGCATGTTCTGTTCCAAACTCGACGGCGGCAGATGGGCCCAGAATCAACTTGACGCTCATGGGCTGATCGACAGATCGCTTGCGGCACAGGAAGGCCGAGACGCTGATCGGGCCCCCTCACGACTCTGCAGAACGTTTGTCGATGGCGCCATCTCGGCGCTCACTACCGAGCTCGGCAACCAGCAAAAAGACTGACGACCGCTCTCGTGCCTGCCGACCTCGGGCACTCTGCGGAATGGGAGAGTTCGAGACGGCTCTCAGGACCCGTATTCCAATGCGGGACGCTGATTGGCCTCGGTCGTCCTGCACCCATGGGTACCGATCGGAGCACCCGAGGGTGTGCGCATTGTCGAGCGAGAGCTGTTGCTTCGCGCACAATCGCGTTTCTTATGGATCGCAGTCCATGGCGATGTTGAAAGCGGCACAGACCTGACGCATGCGGTCATCGCTGAGGCGACCCATCCGCTGGGTGAGCGATCCCACCGACACGCTTTCGATGGAGTCGAGATTGACTGCCGATACCCTGGGAACCGGGTCTTCTTGCGGCTCGAGCACAACCTCGCTAGGCAGTCCCCGAATAGTGGTTGTGCACGGCGCGATCACCGTCCTACGAAGTCGTGGAATCGCAACCGCACGGGACAAGACGACTACCGGTCGACGAGAGGTCTCCGGCAGTTCACACCACCAGACTTCACCCCGTGTGGGCAAACCGTTCATGACGATCCGGCCGCCTCTCGGAATGACGCCAGATCGCCCCACTCGTCGGGCTCGTCTATGGGGATCGCGTCATAAGCTGCATAGTCTGCGTCAACCTGGGCTCGGCGATGTTGCGCGACGAGCGCGCCAAGCGCCTCGTCGAGCAGCGCAGCGTCGTTACTTCCGGCTCGCAGCCTTCTGGCTTCCTCGAGAAGCCCTTCGTCCACTGTGGTACTAACCCTGACTCTTGCCATGCCACAAACATGCCACAGATAGAGCATGGACGCAACCATATCTCGGTCGGATGTATTGCGTCTTCATACTCTGTACTTCATACTATGCGTATGGCAACAGTACGACGCACCATTTCACTACCACCCGCCGTTGCGGCTCGTCTCGATCGCGAGGCGGAGCGGCGCAACACTTCGTTTTCGTCTCTTATCGCCGAGTTGGTTACCCAACAACCAGAGCCACTCCCGTACGCCGGGTTGATCGAGGACGACAAACAGCTCTCACAGCGCGTTGAGGAGGTGCTGGCACGGCTCGCCGGTTGATTATCTGCGACACCGGGCCACTCGTATCGGCGCTCAACCGCAGCGAGGGTCGGCGTCACCGGTTTGCCGCAGAATTGCTCGCCCGAACCGCCAGGAACGTGGTCGTCCCCTGGCCCGTGTTCGTCGAGGTCGACTTGCTGCTGCGCTCCCGCGGACATACCGGTGCCGCGGTCACCTTCGGACGGGCGTTGCTAGACGGTATCCACCGGCTCGAAGCTCCCAGCGACAATGAGCTAGCACTCGCCCTCGACCTCGCGGATCGATACGTTGACGCCCGAGTCGATCTGCCAGACCTCACCGTCATGGCTATGGCAACGAGCCGTAACGCCTGGATCCTGACCTGGGACTACCGCGACTTTCGCACCGTTGTACTCCGCAAAGGCCACCACTGGGATCTCCTCGTTCAAGAATCCGAGCTACCCCAGCCCTGAACCGCACGAACAGCAACCGAGCTCAGAAGCGACATGACCGCAAGCGATACCCCCCGAGCTACGCTGCCGCCCGTCGGCAAGACCACTGCGAGTGATCGAGCTGCCGCTCGCGGAAGTGCCGATACCGGACACTTCACCCAATGAGTGTTGTCGCTCTGTATCAGTTGATCTGGGCGTAGAGCTAGTCTCGTCGAGCTTCTTGTGGCCGAAGTCGGTCGGCGAAGAACCGAGCAACTTCCCCGATAGCTACCTTGCCTCCAGCATCGATGACTTGCCCGTAGACACGGACCCGCTTGCCCGAATGCAATCGGAGATCGACTTCGCTGGGCCTGAAGCTCACTCGCCGAATATCGGCCCAACTCACAGTGCGGGTCCTTCCTGAGACCGCCCTGATAACGACGTGCGATTCATGGCTCTCAATAGCGGGTTGGCGGCACCGTGGAAGCATCCAAGTGCCCGGGACGATCAGGCTAAGAGACCCGCTGACGAGGAGAACGCCCAGCAAGCGGTTAAAGGTGGGCGACTCGAATCGCCAGGTACCGATCGGGCCGGTTATTGCCAGCCATAAACCGAGGCCGAGCATCACGAACCCCACCGCGGTGAAGCCCAACAGCGCACGGATACGGAAAGGCATCATGACTAATCACACTCATCGATGGGGACGGCTACCGATCAGGATACGATCCGTTACACCATGGCTCGTAATCCGATGGGTAGGAGGAGCGATATCGCACCCCGAGCTGCCGATAGGGGGCGGTCTGCGTAGTGCTCGTTCTCGCAGCAGAATCGGTGATCTGTGTGATGTGGAAGGGGTGCTAGCAGTCTGCCATCGCAGCGAGGGTTCGGCAGATGTCGTGGCGGGGGAACGGTAGTGATCCGATGCGGTCGGTCAGGAACGTCCTGCGGATCGGCTGGAGATTGTCAAACGATGCTGCACACGGCTGATCGACACCGTGCTCTTCATCTAGCGGTATCTCTGTTGGGATCCCTCGAACCGTCCGTGTGATCGGTGCTACCAGGATCCAGTTGAGCACCGGGACAGCCTCGGACCGCGTCACTACCAGGACAGGTCGGCGTTTGTTTTGTGCCTCGGCCCACCAGATGTCCCCCTGGCGCGGTGTCACCACGGCTCGTCTCCGATCATCTGCACGGTGGCATGGTCTGCCCATGCCA
>JASJBC010000116.1 GCA_030066715.1 Acidimicrobiia bacterium | reverse complement strand
GACGCCGCCGGCAAGGGTGGCACGATCAAGCGTTTCAACGAGCACCTGAATCCCCGTGGCGCCCGTGTTGTCGCCCTGGACAAACCAACGGAGACCGAACGCGGCCAGTGGTTCTTCCAGCGCTACATCCAGCGGCTTCCCACAGCCGGAGAGATTGTGTTCTTCGATCGGTCTTGGTACAACCGGGCGGTCGTGGAGCCGGTCATGGGGTTCTGTACCCCGGAGGAGCACCGCATCTTTCTCCACCAGGCTCCGTTGATCGAGGAGATGCTGGTCGAGAGTGGGATAACGCTCTTCAAGTTCTGGTTCTCGGTGAGCCGTGAGGAGCAGCTGCGCAGGTTCCTGTCCCGATCCCATGACGCCTTGAAGCAGTGGAAGCTCAGCCCGGTCGACGTCGAGTCGCTCGGGAAATGGGATGACTACACGCGAGTCAAGGAAGCGATGTTCGAGGCCACGGACACCGCTCACGCCCCATGGACCGTCGTGAGGTCCGACGACAAGAAGCGGGCCCGCCTCGCCACGATGCGTTACGTGCTGAGCCGTCTTCCCTATCCGGACAAGGACGAGGAGACGATCGGTGAGCCCGATGCCAAGATCATCGGGCGGAGGGGCACCATCTACTTCGGCGAGCGGAACCGGACGTCATAGGGCGGTTTCTCTAGAGCTACGGGTCCAACCGCGCAGAACCGCGGTGGGAGGCCGCCGACTCCGGCTACGCCTCGACCGGCTCCGGCTCCGTTTCCAGTTCCCAGACTGCATCGGCGAGCCAGTCCTCAATGGATGTGGCGGCGCGACGGCCGGCACCCATCGCCAGGATGACTGTGGCGCCGCCGGTGACGATGTCTCCACCGGCGAAGACCCCAGGCATGCTGGTGCGCCCGGTCGCCTCGTCGACGGCGATGGTGCCCCATCGAGTTCGCTCCAGCTCGGGGCAGGTCGACAGGAGGAGAGGGTTGGGGCCGTTGCCGATGGCGACGACCGCCAGATCGGTATCGAACCGCTCGAGTTCACCCGCAATTGGTTGCGGTCGCCGGCGGCCGGAGTCGTCGGGCTCACCGAGTTCCATCTTCTGCACGGTGAGACCGGTGAGAAGCCCGTCCTCGCCGTGCAACTCGGTGGGGGAGACGAGGAAATCGAAGATGATGCCCTCCTCCCGGGCGTGTCGGACCTCCTCCCGCCTGGCCGGCATCTCGGCTTCGGTCCTTCTGTAGAGCACACGCACGTCACCGGCACCAAGACGCTGGGCAGTGCGTGCGGCGTCCATTGCAGTATTGCCGCCACCGAACACCACGACCCGCTTGCCTTGCACATCGAGTACGGGCGTATCGTTGCCATCCAGGTACGCCTTCATCAGGTTCACCCGGGTCAAGAACTCGTTTGCGCTGTAGACCCCGATGAGGTTCTCTCCCGGTACCTCGAGGAAGCGGGGGAGACCGGCGCCGACGCCTATGAATACCGCATCGTTACCGGCCATCAGTTCGTCGAGGGTGTAGGTGCGTCCGACGATCGCATTCGTCTCGAACCGCACGCCGAGTTCCTCGAGTCCGGCGATCT
The DNA here is from genome assembly GCA_030066715.1 of Acidimicrobiia bacterium. Lineage (GTDB taxonomy): Bacteria > Actinomycetota > Acidimicrobiia > Spongiisociales > UBA5794 > JAAETI01. Next base: position 11,448 of record JASJBC010000116.1, on the reverse strand, counting down.
CCGCTTTGACGATGTCCTTGGGGAGGCGGAACTCGGGGATCCCATAGACCAGGACGCCGCCCGGCTCGTGCAACGCCTCGTACACGGTCACCTCGTGACCGGACTGGATCAGATCGCCGGCGCAGGCCAGCCCGGCGGGGCCGCTGCCGATGATGGCAACGCTCTTGCCGGTCCGTTCGGCACTCGCCGCCACGTGCTCGAAGCCTTCGCTGCGCACGTAGTCCGCGACGTAGCGTTCGAGGTGGCCGATGGCGATCGGGCGCTCCTTCTTGGCCAGCACGCAGTCGCCTTCACACTGGTTCTCCTGGGGGCACACCCGTCCGCAGATGGCGGGGAGCAGGTTGTCCCGCTGGATCACTTCGGCAGCTGCACCGATCTCTCCATCTGCGACGAGGCGGATGAACTTGTCGATCTCGATGCCGACCGGGCAACCGGCAACACACTTGGGCTTGGCACATTCGAGGCATCGCATCGCCTCGAGCTTCGCCATCTCCGCCGTATAGCCGAGATTGACCTCCGCAAACGAGCTCGCCCGCTCCTCCGGATCGCGTTCGATCATCTCGACCCGATCCAGCTTCATGCGCTCTCTCTTGGTGAGCGGCTCGCTCATGATGCTTCCACCCTGCATTCGGCTTCGAAGTCTTCCAGCCGACGTTGCTCGATGTCGTGGTAAGCCTGGTTGCGGCGAGCCAGGAGGGGGAAGTCAACGAGATGAGCGTCGAACTCGGGGCCGTCAACACAGGCAAAGAGGGTGTTGCCCCCAACGTCGACCCGGCAGCCCCCGCACATTCCGGTGCCGTCGACCATGATCGGATTCAGGGAGGCGATCGTCTTGATCTCGTGCGGACGGGTGACATCGGCTACGGCTTTCATCATGGGGACGGGGCCGGCGGCGAACACGATCGAGACGTCACGGGAGGATATGACGTCCTTCAGTGCCTCGGTCACGAAGCCGGGCCGCCCGTACGATCCGTCGTCGGTGCAGGCGACGACTTCGGCGCCGGTCGCCTCCAACTCCGGCTCGAGCAGGACGTACTCGCTGCTGCGACCACCCACGATGGCGATGACTCGATTGCCGGCGGCGCTGAGCGCGGCGACCACCGGGTAGGCGATCGCGGTGCCTACGCCTCCGCCGACGACGACGGCCGTTCCGTACCGCTCGATCTCGGATGGCTTGCCCAGTGGCCCGGCAACGTCGGCAATGAAGTCGCCGGACTTCTTCCGGTTGAGCAGTCGCGTCGTCTTCCCAATGCCCTGCACAAACAGCGTGATGACTCCGGAATCCCGGTCTGCTGCGGCAACCGTGAGCGGGATTCGCTCCCCGTCATCGTCGACCCGAAGGATGATGAACTGCCCGGCCTGCCAATGCTCGGCCACTCGGGGAGCTTCCACCTCGAATTGCTTGACCTCGGGGGCGATGAAGTTGCTTTCGATAATGCGATACATCTCGCCTCCTTTCCCTCACCGTTACCGATCAGCGGGGTGGAGACAAGGGCATATCGGCCCGACGCCGGGGGTCCTATTGGTATGAAGCACGCGAGACAGCTTCAAAAACCGGACCGATCTGCCGATTAGTTACGTAATGCTTCCATTCGTTCCGGGTCGGGGTGCAGCCCCCCTGGACATCGCCGATGTCCAGGGTCCGTTTGCGCGTGTTGTGCTTGCGATTGCAATCCCCGCTGGTGCGGCCACACTGCTCGGGGCGTACTTCAGCCAGGACATCGGTGTGCTGGTGCTGGCCGTCACCGCGTGGGTGACCGTTGCCGTCAGCATGGTCACGATCGCAGCCCGTCGGGAGAACGCCGTCCTGGTGATGGGGACCGTGGGTGCGGGTGTGTCGGTTGCGGCCTGGCTGACCGACGTTGCCGAGCTGCAGAGCTTCGCCTCGCTCGTGGTCGTGTTCGTGGGCGCGGCCGCCGTGGTCTTCATGCAGGGCCGTACGTTTGGCTTCCTTGCGATCCACACGGGTTTCCTGTTTGCGGTCCATGTGCTCTGGCTCGGATGGGGATTCTCCGCCGTCCTCCAGGGGTTGCTGACCACCGTGGCCTTCCTGATGTGCTCCCTTGGCATGCGCTGGGTCCGTGATCGCTCGATGGACTCGGCGAGCCGGTTCCTCAACTTGTTCGAGCGTGCGCCGGTTTCCCTGTGGGAGGAGGACTTCTCTGCCGTTGGGACCTGGTTGGAAGGCTTGCGGGATCAGGGGGTCACCGACCTCGCCGGTCACCTTCGCGAGCATCCAGATCTGTTCCGCCACGGGCTCGGCCTCGTCGAGGTGGTCAGGGTCAACCAAGCTGCGGCCCGGTTTCTCGAGGTCGACGATCCGGAACTGTTGGTCGGCCCGCTGAAGCCGGAGACGTTCCCGGACGACGCAATGCCATCGATGATTGCTCAGTTCGAGGCCATCTGGAACGGCGAGGACCACGTCACGGTCGAGGTGCGCCACGGCTACACCGTGCAGGGAAACCCGCTGTGGGGGCTGCTGCACTGGGCGGTGCCGCGGCGCTTCGGCAAGCCTGACCTCACCCGGGTCATTGTCTCGGTGGTCGACGTCACGGAGATGAATATGGCGCGGGAGACGCTGGAGCAGTCGCTCAAGTCCAAGGACGAGCTGATCGCCACGGTCAGCCACGAGCTCCGCACCCCGCTGACCACCGTCGTCGGTCTCTCCACCGAGCTGAGCGACGCCTACGACGACTTTGGCAAGGACGAGGCGCAGGATCTGCTTCGGATGATTGCGGACCAGAGCGTCGAGGTGGCGACCATTGTCGAGGATCTCCTGGTCGCCGCCCGCGCCGAGTCGGGTTCGCTCAAGGTCAGCGTCGAGCCTGTTGATCTCCACCTCGAGGCGAAGACCACGCTGCGCGGGCTGGACATCGAGGAGGAAGTCGACTGCCACACCGTGGGCGTGGTGCCCACTGTGTATGCAGATTCCGGGCGGGTTCGCCAGATCCTGCGCAATCTGCTGGTAAACGCTCGGCGCTACGGCGCAACTCCCATTCGCATTGTGGTTCTCGAAGCGGGCGACGCCGTGAACGTGGAGGTGCGCGACCACGGTGCAGAGATCTCTCCCGAGGAACAGCAGATGATCTTCGACCGGTACTACCGGGCCAGGCAGACACCCGGGGTTACGGCCTCGGTCGGTCTGGGGCTCACCGTGTCCCGCGAACTGGCCCGACTCATGGGGGGCGACCTCACCTATCACCACGATGGAGAGAGCGTCTTCACCCTCAGCCTGCCTCGCCCGAAGGCCACCGAGTCGGCTGCTTCCGCCTGACCGGGACCTGTTAGCGTCGGGCGGCTATGTCCGCGCCCAACAGGTTGTTCACTCGTCTCTTCGTTCTCGTCTGGTTCGCCGGGCTGCTTCAGGAGCTCGCCTGGAGCGTCATGGTGCACTTCCCCGGGTTTCTCAGCGACCTGGGTGCGACCGAGACCCGAATCGGGCTTCTGTACTCGTTGTCGGCCGTCGCCGGGCTGATGCTGCGGCCGATGCTCGGCAGGCTCATGGACAACGTCGGCCGCCGCCCCGTGCTGTTGACAGCGGGGCTGGCGAACGCGGTTGCAGTTGCTGCGATGACGTTCGTAACCGAGCTGAGCCCGTTCCTGGTGATCCTGTTCGTCGGGCACCGCGTTTTCCAGATCGCCATCTTCACCGCCATGTTGACCCTCAGCGCCGATGTTCTTCCCGAGGTTCGGCGAACCGAGGGTCTCGCCATCTACGGCCTCGGGGGTCTGGTTCCGTTGGCAACAGGCGGGGCTATCGGCGATCTCCTGCTGGCCTGGGGTGGTTTCGACCTGCTCTTCAAGACCGCAGCGAGCATCGCCATCCTCTCCTGGTTGCTGGTCTGGCTTGTGCCGCGACAGCCGAGCACGGCGGCGGGCGGGCCGCGGCGTGGCTTCTTTGCCGCTCTTGGTCAGCGCAACCTCCTCCCGCTCTGGCTGCTCACTCTCCTATTTGCCTCGGGCATCGAGGCGCTGTTCACGTTCATCCGCACGTACGTCGACGAGCGTCAGACCGGTTCGGTGGGTGCCTTCTTCCTCGTCTACGGAGGCGTCGCCATCGTTGTGCGTCTCGTCAGCAGCAGCCGACTGGATCGGCTGCAGCAGCTTCCGCTGGTCATTGTGGCGGTGGTCGCCTACGCAGCCGGCATGATCGGGCTCGGACTGGCGGCCACATCGGTGCAAATGGGTGTTGCTGCGGCATGCCTCGGTGCCGGTCACGGGCTCCTCTTCCCGATTCTGACGGCGCAGGTCGTGACCAGAGCGCGTGATGCCGAGCGCGGCTCGGCGATGGCGATATTCACATCGCTGTTCGATTTTGCCGTTCTGACTGCCGCGCCGATTGTTGGCGCCGTGATCGATTGGGCGGGGTACACCGCTGCGTTTGCCGGCGTTGGGGTCGCAATCCTGATCGGGTTGGTGGTCTACACCGTTTGGGAACATGCCCTCGGGGAGCAAGAGCGGGAGCCCAGCAGGGTCAGTTGAGCGCCAGGGTCCATTCCTCGACGATGCCCGCCGTCAGCGGCGCTGCAACCGACGAGACGTAGGACATGAAGTCGACGTCGGCGTCCTGGTCGGACCGGTCGGAAATGCTGCGGAACACCGCAAAGGGCACTCTCCTCTCGGCGCATACCTGAGCCACCGCGGCTCCCTCCATTTCCACTGCAAGAACATCGGGGAACTGGCCGAGCAAGGATCCGGCCTCGGCCAGATTGGAGATGAATCGATCGCCGGACGCAATCAGACCCCTGTGCAGCTTCATCTCCGTTACCCGGAACATCCCGTTCGGTACATCGACGATTTCCCGCCCGGCGCGGGTAGCGATGTAGCGCTCGGCTGCTGCGGCGAGTTGTTCGGTCAGTGTGGAATCAGCCTCGATCAGGGCCTTGCCCAGAGAGGGAACGACGTATCTCGCAAAGAGCGGGCTGGCATCAAAGTCGTGCTGGACCAAACGATCGGCAACGACAACGTCGCCGATGTCGACCTCGGGGCGGAGCCCGCCGGCAACTCCGCCGAACACGACGGCTCCGACGCCGAACTCGTAGATCGCAGCCGCCGTGGTTGCGGCCGCACAGACCTTCCCGTAACCCGAGATCGAGGTCACGACATGGGTTCCGTTGAGGCTCCCGGAGACAAATCGGTGACCGTGTAGATCGAGGGTGACAGGGTTGTCGAGCCTCTCCTCGACCATACAGATCTCTTGATCCATCGAGCTCAGTATCGCAATGGGCTTCGCCACGCAGCCTCCTCACCGATCAGGAGACGGTACACGAACCAGGGCGCGCCGGTACGGCAAGAGCAGGCGAGTGGGTCTACTTCTCGACCTTGTGCCCGTAGCTCATCCGACGAATCCGCTCTTCGACCTCTTTGGCCTTGTCTTCGTCGAAGTCATATCCGGAGATACTGTTGAGGCGCTCCTTCATCAGCTGCTCGCGCGCCTTAGCTGATCCATCTCCGTTGCTTCTGGCGTTTTTCCTGCGTGAACGTCGGATCATGTTGCTTACCATCGGCTGTCATGGCTGTGAACTAAAGGAGAGAGTTTCCCGTTTCGCCCGTCGGGGACGATTTTAGGTCCAGCGACCCAGGCCCGGCTGCTACGTCATATTGCGCTCGATCTGACGGGTGGCGACGATCACCGCATCGATCGAATCGACACCCTCGTCGGCGAGCTGTCTCATGAATATGAGCGTGCGACCGTGGGCATCGGCCCGCTCGTTGAGGTACTTCCGCACCGCCTCGCGAGGCCCCCGGGAGCCGGCGCGGGCAAGGACTCTCTCCGCAACACGGCGCCGCAGTGTCACCAGATCAGCCTCGGCGGCTTGCTTGGCGAGTCGCTCCCAGCGGTCGCTTGGCTCGAGCGAGGAAATGCATTGCTCGAGCCAGTCGATCCGCACCGCTCGCCCCAGCCTGAAGAACACACCGGAGACCTCGGCGACGGAGCGACCGGTCTGCTGGGACAACTCGATGATGTCTGGACCGTGAACGAGATCTTCGACATAGGCATGACTGTGTGCAATGGGCTCGGGGACACCGCGGTCCACCAGCGACCGGATCGCCTCCGCCCGCGTCTGTTGCCAGGCTGCCGCCCCCATCGTGCCTATCGACTCCGACAGGGTCTCGAAGTCGGTGGCAAACGCCGCGATGACCTCGTCGAGCGGCCCCTGTCCCGCCGGGTTGTTGAGGAACCAGCGTGCCGTTGTCTCCACGAGCCAATCGACGTTGTTGAGGAGCTGGCGGATCAAGACCGGATCGAGCTTGCCGACCTGACCCTCCAACTCCGACCACCGGCGCTCCGCGTTGGTGACCACCCGAGCAATGCGGTAGGCCTTGACCACCATTGCCGGATCTGCGCCCGTCTGATCCATGAGCCGGATCACGAAGGTGATGCCCTCAGAGTTGGTGACCTGGTTGGCGAGGATGGTTGCGATCAGCTCGCGGCGCAGCGGATGTTCGGCCACGAGGTGTGCGAACCGGTTGGTGACGTCCTTGGGGAAGTAATCGCGGAGATCCTGGAGGAAGTTGGGGTGGTCGATCAGGTCCGAATCGAGCAAGGCCTCGTAGAGGCTCCGCTTGGCATAGGCGAGCAACACCGAGAGTTCGGGCTTGGTCAGTCCCTGGCCGGCGCGTCCCCGCTCACTCATCTCGTCGCTGGTCGGAAGGTATTCGATCTTGCGATCCAGCAGGCCCTGGGTCTCGAGCAGCTGGATTCCCTGCTCGTAGGACTCCATGGACTCGACGGATCGTGAGGCCTCCTGTGACAGGATCTGAGCCTGTAGGAAGTTGTCGTAGAGGATGGCGGCGGTGACGTCTTCGGCGACGGCGGTAACCAGTTCGTCTCGATCTATGCGGTCGATTTCCCCCCTCTCCTCGGCCATCCCGAGCAGGATCTTCAAGTTCACCTAACGGTCCGAGCAGTGCACCCCGGCTGAGTTGTCGATGAAGTCGGTGTGGAGCAATCCGCCGGCCATTGCGAACTCGATCCTGCCCCGCTGGGTGAGGCCGAGGTTTCCCCCCTCGCCGATGACCTTGCAGCGCAGCTCGTTTCCGTTCACGCGGATCGAGTCGTTCGCCCTGTCTCCAACTGAGTCGTGGGTCTCGTCGCTCGCCTTGACGTAGGTCCCAATCCCGCCGTTCCACAGCAGGTCGGCGGGTGCTTTGAGTATGGCGTGAATCAACTCGTTGGGCGTCATGTTGGCGCCCTCGATGTGAAGCGCGGCGCGGGCCTCGGGGGAAAGCGCCACCTCCTTGGCCATCCTGGAGAAGACGGCTCCCCCGACTGATAGCAACTCCGAGTCGTAATCACGCCACGAGGTTCCAGGTTTCGCGAACAGCCGTTTGCGCTCCTCGTAGCTCGTCGCCGGGTCCGGATCGGGATCGATGAAGATATCGCGATGGTCGAAGGCCGCCACGAGCTTGATCTCTCGGGACAGGAGCATCCCGTTGCCAAAAACGTCTCCGGACATGTCCCCGATGCCGATCACGCGGAACGGATCGGTCTGTGTGTCGACGCCACGCTCCCGGAAGTGATGCTTGACGGACTCCCACCCGCCGCGTGCCGTTATGCCCAGCTCCTTGTGGTCGTAGCCCTGTGCGCCACCGGAGGCGAAGGCGTCTCCCAGCCAGAAGCCGTACTTTGCGGCGACGTCGTTGGCCTTGTCGGACAGGGCGGCAGTTCCCTTGTCGGCGGCAACGACCAGGTAGGGATCGTCACCGTCGTGGATTCGGCAGTCGGCGGGGTGAGCGACCTTCCCTTCGACCAGATTGTCGGTCAAGTCGAGCAGACCCTCCATGAACGTGACGTAGCGGAGCTCCACTTCCTTGCGGACGTCGGTGATCTGGTCGGCAGGTCGGCGGAGCACAAAGCCGCCCTTTGATCCCGTCGGGACTATGACTGCGTTCTTGGTCATCTGCGCCTTCATGAGGCCGAGGACTTCGGTGCGGTAGTCCTCGCGGCGAGTCGACCAGCGGATGCCGCCTCTAGCGACCATCCCGCCGCGCAAATGAACACCTTCGACCTCGGGCGAGTAGACGAAGATCTCATACAGCGGATACGGCTTCGGCATGTTGGGAACATCCGCGGACCGCAGCTTGATGGAGACGCTGTTGCGCAGCTTCCGATAGACGTTGGTGCGCATGGTGGCGTTGATGACGCCGAGGAGGCCGCGCAGGATCCGATCCTCGTCCAGGGACATCACTCGGTCCAGCGAGGCGACGATGTCGTCGCGGATTTCCGTCTCGACGTCGGGATCGGCTGCCGGGTCGAAACGGGCCTCGAACAGCCGGTAGAGCTTGGCCGCCAGCTTGGGATGCGACGCAAGCGTGTCGTTCACGTATGCCGACGTGAACAGGGCGGCGACACGTTGCATGTAGGTGCGGTAGGCCCGCAGCACGGTGATCTCGTGGTGGTCGAGATCAGTCGAGATGAGCAGCCGATTCATCGAGTCGGATTCGGCGCGATCCTCGAGCACGGCGTCGAGGGCTGCGGCGATCCTGTCACCGCATTCGGCGATGTCGAGCTGTTCCCTGTTCTCGGTGAGCACCCCAAAGTCGTGGATGAAGACGCTGGAGCTCCCGTCCCCGAGGCGGGTGGGAACCTCCTCGACGATGTGCAACCCGAGCGCCTCGAGATGCGGCATGATCGCCGACAGCGGGAGCTTGTCTCCCCGGCGGTAGACGGTGAGCCGGGTCAGCCTTTCTGTTCCGGGGCCGGAGTGTTCGTTCTGGAGGCCGATGACGAGGTCGTCGCCGGCTCTGTCCTGCCGGTCGAGGTTCATGATGTCGCCTGCAGCGATACCGAGCTGCACCGACGTGCGGTAGTAGTCCGGGAATCGTGCGGCCCAGGTCCGGGCCATACGCGTCCCTTCTTCTTCGCCGACCCGGTTCACCAGTTCCTCGCGAACCCGGTCCTCCCAGGTGCGAGTCATCGCCACTACCTCTTGCTCGAGATCACCGAAGGGGACTTCGGGGATCTCGCCTGCAGCCACCCACACGGTGAAGTAGATCTGGGCCGGATCGGTCTCGCCGAGGGCGAGGAGATAGTCCACCGAGGTGCCGTTGAAACGGTCGAGGAAGAGTTGCTGCAACCTCTTGCGTAAGGCGGCGTTGAATCGATCGCGGGGGAGCGCAACGACTATCGCAACGCTGCGGTTGAACAGATCCCGCCTCACGAACAGCTTGACGTGCTGGCTCTCGCGCAGCTGGACCAACCCCACTACCGAGCGGCGCAGTTCGCCGGCGGGTGCGGAGAACAGCTCCTCCTTGGGGAAGCTCTCGTAGATCTCGACGGTGGCCTTGTGATCGTGGGTTCCCTCGATGAGGTCCTCGGCTTCGATGATCTGCCGGAGCTTGTGGTCGAGCAGCGGCACCCGCGATGCGGGAGCCATGTATGCCTTGGACGTGAACAGGCCCAAGAGGCGAGCCTCCCCGTTGATGTTCCCTTCCTCGTCCACGGTCCGGATGCCGATGTAGTCGAGCTTGACCCGGCGATGCACTGTGGACACGCTGTTGGCCTTGGTTATGACCAGCAGGTCGCCGGTCTCGTAGCGCGCCCGCAACTCGTCGGAGAGTTCCGCCATCGGCACGGGGGTTCGATATGCAGATTGCTTCTTGCCGCGGAGTATGCCGAGACCAGAGTCGGGCACGACGCTCAGCGCCGGAGCGCCGTCGACGTCGCTGATCTTGTACTCGCGGTAGCCGAGGAAGACGAAGTTGAGGTCGAGAAGCCACTGGAGGAACGACTCGGCGCTGGCAACTTCCTCGTCGCTGTAGCGGCTGGCGCCGGCCCGCACCAGCTCGATCATGCGGAGAATGCGGCTTTTCAGCGGCTCGAAGTCCTCCACCGCACGACGCACGTCCCCCAATGTCCTGACCAGATCCTCGTGGAGCTGCTCGCGCTCCCGGCTCCCGAGCTGGCGGTCGAGCTGATAGTGCTGGACCGACTCTCGCACCTCTGCGTTGCGAGCCGGTGTCACCTCGATGAGATCCCCATCGTCATCCCGGACGGTGCCGATCACGGGGTGGGCGACATGGTCGACGATGACGTCGTGTGCCTGGATCTCGCCCGTGATCGAGTCCACCAGGAAGGGGCGATCGATGGTCGACACCTCCACCACCGTGCCCTTGCCCGTGTAGCCGTTTTCCTCCGCAGAGGGGTTGAACACGCGCACCGACATCGGATTCAGCCCACGATCGTTGGCGAAGTGGAACACCCCGATGATGTGCGACGCCAGTTCGTCATCGCTCATGGCCAGCAGCGGCCCGTCCTGGACGCGCCGCATGTAGAGGCGAGCGAAGTCCTGGATCACCGCGACCGAGTCGACCGCCACCTTCTCAGCGATTCGCCCCACCGCACCGGCGATCGCCGCCGATGCCTCCCCGTTCATCGATTCAGTTGGCTCCACGGAGATTCAGCCTACCGCCACGATCCGCGCGCTGCCGGGTGGTGTCAGCGGAAGGACTTCTCCTTCTTTGCATGCTCCACGAGGATCGCAGCGGGCGTGTAGCGGTCGCCATGAAGCTCGGCGAAGCGCTCCAGCTTCTCCACTACCACCGCAGCGGTGACTTGATCCACGAAGCTGAACGGGCCACCGGTGAAGGGCGGGAAGCCGAGTCCGAAGATGGCCCCGATGTCGCCGTCCCGCGCCGACCGCAGGATGCCTTCTTCGAGACATAGCGCCGCCTCGTTCACCATCTGTAACGCAAGCCGATCCTGGATCTCGCCACGGTCCATCAATGTCCGGTCTGGTGTCTCGAGAACCTCGTACACCGTCTGATCGACCCCGTTGCGCTCTCCGTCCTCGTACAGGTAGAAGCCGCGGCCGTTCTTGCGCCCGAAGCGCTCGTCGGCGACGAGCTTCTCGAACCCGCCTGGTGTCTGCAAGCGGTCACCAAAGGCTTGCACCATCACCTTGCCGACCTTGGCCCCCACATCGATGCCGACTTCGTCGGTGAGCTGGACGGGACCAACCGGGAACCCCCAGTCGACCATGGCCGCATCGATGTCCTCGATGCTCACCCCCTCCTCGAGCAGCCAACCCACCTCATTCATATACGGCGCGATGATTCGGGACGTATAGAACCCGGTGCCGTCGTTCACAACGATGACTGTCTTGCCCTGCTTCTTGCCGAAGGCCACGGCGGTTGCGGTGACCCAGTCGGCGGTCTTTTCGGTGACGATGATCTCGAGCAGCGGCATCTTCTCCACTGGGGAGAAGTAGTGCATCCCGATGATGTTCTCCGGCCGTTTGGCGCCGGCGGCGATGAGGCCGATCGGAATCGACGAGGTGTTGGACGCAAAGATGGTGTCCGGGCCCGTCACCGCCTCGACCTGCTCGACCATGGACCGTTTCAGGTCCAGATCCTCGAACACGGCCTCGATCACCAGATCGACGTTGCCGAAGCCGCTCCAGTCCGTGGTTCCGGTGACCAGGTGCTTCAGCTGGGCTGCGGGGT
>JASJBC010000115.1 GCA_030066715.1 Acidimicrobiia bacterium | reverse complement strand
CGTTCTTGCGTAACTGGCGGCACATATCGGCCGCCAGTTACGCAAGAACGGGTGAGGGGCCTTAGCGACCCTTCGCTTCGGCGATCAACTGGAGCTGTAGCGCCTTCATCTGCTCGGTGAGAGACACGTGGTAGATGTGCGGGTTGACCAGCCTGCGGACACCGACGTCGAGGCGGTCGAGATCAGCCAAGCGCCGCTGCCGCATCTCTTCGAGATCCGGGGACGGGGTGACCCGCTTCCCATCTCGGTAGACCTCGACGAGGAGGTCTTCGACCTGGGTGATCTCATCGCGGCGGATGACACGGCTCACACCCACCCGATGCGGGTGGTGCAAGAGTATGTCCCCGGCCGGCAGAGCCTCGTCGGCCATACCGATCACATCGGCAGTGGCCCGGCCCCGATCGTCATAGAGACGCCATATCTGCTTCTCGCCCGGGATCGGCACCTTCTCCGGCGTGTCGGAGACCTTGATGGCGGGTACCCAGTCGCCACCCTCCTGGATGGCCACCAGCTTGTAGACACCATCGAGGGCCTCATGCCCCTGCGAGGTGATCAGTCGGGTCCCGACGCCATAGACCAGGCGATCCATCAGACCCGATGGGTCCTTTCCGGCGCGCGCAAACTCATCGAGGATCTGCGCCCTGATCTGCCAGATCTCCAACTCGTCGAGGTTCCCGGATAGAACAATCTGCACGTCCTCAAACCCGGCGTCATCGAGCAGCGCAGCGGCTTCGATGCTCAGATAGGCGAGGTCACCGGAGTCCAGCCTGATGCCGACCGGCTCATGGCCCGCCGCGCGCAGCTCCTCGAACACGGTGATTGCGTTGGGGATACCGGACTCGAGGGTGTCGATCGTATCGACCAACAGGATGCAATCGTCCGGATAGACCTCGGCGTAAGCACGGAATGCCTCCAACTCGCCCTCGCCGAGCGCCATGAACACCTGGACCATCGAGTGAGCGTGGGTCCCCTTCGGGTCTACGCCCATCTCATGCGAGATCCCGACATTGGAGGTGAAGTCGGCACCGCCGATGAGGGCCGCCCGCCCGCCGGGGTTGGCCCCCGAGGCGGGTCCGCGCCGCATGCCAAACTCCAGGGCGGGCCGGCCTCCTGCCGCCTCATGGATCCGCGATGCCTTGGTGGCGATCAGCGTGGGATAGTTGAGGTGATTGAGCAGAGATGTCTCGAGGATCTGCACCACCCCGAGGGGGCCCTGCACAACCGCGATCGGTGCGCTGGCGTGAACGACCCGCCCCTCCGGAACGGCCTTGATGACGACTTCGTCAAACGTGCCGTGATCTCGCAACCAGTCGAGGAATTCGTCATCGAAGCGCCGCTGTCCGGTCGTGTTGGTTTGGCTGCGGAGCAGGTTCAGGTCTGTGTCGGTGAAGCGGACCTGGTCCATCCATTCGAGCAGAGGATCGAGCCCGGCAAAGACGGCGTAGCCGGCCTGGTGACGCCCGTAGTCCGGATAGCGTCGGAAGTAGTAGTCGAACTGCGCCCGGCGCTCGTGGAGGCCACGCCTGAAGTACAACTGCGCCATCGTCAGCTGGTACTGATCGGTGAACAGAACGCCGTCGCGTACCCGGCCGGAGTTTGTAACCATTACCCGTCTTTCTAGCTTGCGCACGAGTCTGCCACGGATTGGCCCGCAATGGAGTACCCAGGGGTCATCTACGCACGGATGCGGAGCTGCGAGGCCTTGCGCCACCGCCTGCGGGGGCGCAAGATGGAGCCAGGAGCTGCTCGGAGAGCTAATGCTGTCGTGGACGCTGCGGATCGTGCCTCTTCTTCTGTTGCTGACGGCCTGCGGTTCTGACGATGGGGTGGTGGTCGGCGCCGACGGAGAGAGCACCTCGTCCGCGACCACAACCTCCGCTCCTCCGACCACGGCTGCGCAGCCAACCGGGGCGACGACGACTGCTCCGGTTGCGACCACGACCACAACGCAACCGACTTCAACCACTGCGGCAACGACCACTACGCCCCCAACTACCACGACAACCACCGTTGCCGCACCGATCCCACCGCTGCCGTGGCACGACAACTGGACACATGGCACCGAGCCAATGCCGGTCACGCAGCCGTGTTGCTCCGTTCCGGCTACCGGTCCGGTCTCGCCGTCGGGACCGCTTCCACCCTCAGGTTGGCCCGCCGACGGCTTCTACTCGGCCGTAGCGTCGCGAACCCTGCCCACGACCATCGAACTCGAGATCCGTCGCTGGATACCGTGTGCCGAGCTGTACTCGTACTGTGAAACAGAGCCTCCGGAGAACGGAGTCGTTGCCGACCCCGACGAATCGATCGTCAGGACCGTGGAACTCGATGCGTCTGTCACCGTCGTCATCCAGCCCATCAACTTCCCATCCGAGGACGAGCCACCTCCCCTGCAGGCAAGTGGGACCGGCTTCGTCGAGTTGCTGACCCACCTCGACAACGCAGTCGATCGCTGGGTAGCCGAGCCCCTCCTATCGGGCTCCCCACTTGGCGAGGTCTATGAAGCCCTTGCGGTGAACAGCACCGATCCGGCATTCCCGTTTGGCTTCCATCAGGACTGGGGCGAGCTCTCCTATCGCGGCCCGCTGGGCTCATATCTCACGTTCTTCCCGTACTGGAGGGAGCTCGCCGATGGGGACACATCGCTTCGCGGCGAGAACGGTCTCTACAACTGGTGGTCAGCACTCGAGATCAGGTCCGGGAAGCCCGTTCTCTATCTGTTCGCCAACAGGATCGCGGGCTGAAGACCCCCCTACCCCCGCCCCTGGCGGCGGTACCTTCCCCCCGCCCCTGGCGGGGGGACTGATGGACCCCTACCTCTGGCGTATTCACGACAGCGGTACCTTCCCCCGCTGCCACTGGCGAGGTCTGGCGTAGCCAGACTCGAACCTCACCGAAGGTGAGGCGGGGACTGCTGACCCCCCTACCCCCGCCCTACGGGCGGCGGTACTTTCCCCCCACTTCGTGGGGCGACTGACGGTCAGATCGCCCCACCCCCTAGGCCTGAGTTTCGCTTAGCGAAACTCAGTACCTAACTGCGGCAAGGCCGCAGTTAGGCGATAACGCCGCCTTCGGTCATGCGTTTGATGTCGAGGAGTTCGGTCACCTGCTCTGCGGTGAGCCAGCCCTTTTCGACCACAACATCGGCGACGTTGCGGCCCGTGGCGAAGGCCTCCTTGGCGGCTATCGCACCGTTGTCGTAGCCGATGTGCGGGTTGAGCGCAGTGACGACGATGATGTTGCGTTCCGCCAACTCTCGCGCCCGCTCCACGTCGGCCTCGATCCCGACAACACACTTGTCGGTGAAGGTGTCCGCGGCGTTGGCGAGGAGGCTGATCGACTCCAGGAGGTTGTGGGCGATGAGAGGCATCATCACGTTCAGCTCGAAGTTGCCGTTTGCCCCGCCCCACGTGATTGCCGCATCGTTGCCCATCACTTGGGCCGCAACCTGCATCACCATCTCGGACATGACGGGGTTGACCTTCCCCGGCATGATCGAAGAACCGGGCTGAAGAGACGGCAGTTGGATCTCGGCGATGCCGGTCCGCGGCCCGCTCGACAGCCAGCGAAGGTCGTTGGCGATCTTGAACATCGATGCAGCCACCGTCTTCAGCGCCCCCGAAGCGTTGACGGTCGCGTCCTTGGCAGCCTGCGCTTCGAAGTGATCCTCGGCCTCACGGAACGAGAAACCGCTGATTGCGGCCATGTCGGCAATCACCGCAGCCGGAAACCCTTCGGGAGCGTTGAGACCACTACCGACTGCCGTTCCGCCGAGGGCCAGCTCCTCCAGCTCGGGAACGACCTTCTCGACGCGCTCTCTGCCCTTCCGGATCTGAACCGCATACCCGCCAAACTCCTGGCCAAGAGTCACCGGCGTTGCATCCATGAGGTGAGTGCGCCCCGACTTGACGACGTCGGCGAACTCGTTCGCCTTGTCGTCGAGCGCCCCGGCCAGCTTGTCCAGCGCGGGCAACAGCTCCTCACGGATTGCAGCTACGGCGGCCACGTGGATCGCAGCCGGAATCACGTCGTTCGATGACTGGCCGAAGTTGACGTGATCGTTGGGGTGAACGTCCTTGGACAGGAAGTCCCCGCTGATCAGCTCCGAGGCGCGGTGTGCGATTACCTCGTTTGCGTTCGTGTTGGTGGATGTCCCCGACCCCGTCTGGAAGATGTCGAGAACGAACTGATCGTCCAAAGCCCCCTCGCGTACCTCGTCGGCCGCTTGTGCGATGGCCGCGGCCTTTGCGGCATCGACGTAGCCGGCGGGCCCGGAGATCCGAGCCGCCGACCCTTTGAGCAAGCCGAGCGCCCAGATGAAGCGGCGGCTGAACTTCAGGTCGCTGATCGGGAAGTTGTCCACGGCTCGCTGCGTCGATGCCCCGTAGTACGCGTCGCTTGGTACCTGGACCTCACCCATTGAGTCACGTTCGGTGCGCATGGCGTGCTCCCCTCTCAGGAATCGGCTTACCCCCGAGATTAGTGACGCTACGTCGTGGGTTCGAGGGCGCGGTCGATGGCAACAGGCACGATCGCACCCACGTCGCCCTCGATTCGCAGCGTGACGACTGAGAGCCGGTCGTGCTCGGTGGCCCCGCTGTTCACAATTGCATAGGGAGTCCCCCGCTGCGTGGCATAGAGGGGAATCGAAGCCGCCGGATGCACCGCCAGCGTCGAGCCAAGAGCGACGACGAGGTCACAGCGATCAGCTGCTTCGTAAGCGCGGGCTATCTCGGCGGCCTTCAGATCCTGTCCGAAGCTGATGGTCGCAGCCTTGAGGAACCCGCCGCAGTGGCACAAAGGAGCATCGCCGGTCCTCCGAAACTCCGCGTAGTGCGGGCCCGGATCGCTCCGCTCCCCACAGGTCTGACACTCGATCTCCCGATTCGTGCCGTGGATCTCGACCAGCCGTTCCTTGCTGGTCCCGGCCGCAGCGTGGAGACCATCGACGTTCTGCGTGACAACCATCTCGACCTTGCCCGCACGCTCCAACCTGGCGATTGCGTGATGAACCTCGTTGGGTGGCGCCGCCCCCCAGGTCTCGGCGTCCTCCATCTTCTGCTGCCAGTACGCACGCCGGTGCTCGGCGGAAGTCATGAACTCGTGGTAGTAGACAGGAGCCCTGGTCTTCCAGACCCCCTGCGGACCGCGGTAGTCGGGGATGCCGCTTGCCGTCGAGATGCCGGCACCCGTGAAGACCAGGATCCGCTGTGCTCCTGCGATGAGGCCGACGAGTTGGTCTGTCCCGCTCACACCGGCAACCTAGTCATCGCCCAACCGGCACGTTGCTCAGATCGAAGCTCACCGAAACCGGGGACTCCTCGACCACGCCAACCGTGTACTCGAGCGATACCGTCACACCGCCCTCCTGTCCGATGGGAAAAGGCTCGCTCCAGTAGATCTCGATCACACCGCTATCTGCCGGGTCGAGGTTCTCCGGGAAGCGTTCATAGCTGCCGATGACCTCACCGTTCTCGTCGAGGAGCGTGGCAACGACCGCAACCGTCGTTCCCAGGGGCGCACCCACCGTCTGCCATGCTGCGGAGCCGAGGAAGCGGCCCAACTTGAGGGTGGGGACAATGAGTGTGACGTCCTGGTTGACCGGGATGGAGATGGTCTCCGGCGCCACAAACGGCTCACCGCCGAAGGGTATCTGCACGGAGCCCGTGAACACCTCTGTGTCCCAGCGCTCTATTGCACTCGTCCCGCTGAACTCGGTTTCGCCGTTGAACGGCTGCGCCGGAAACTGCACCGTGAAGGCCGCCGGGCTGAACCGCCCCACAACAACACGGGACGACTCGACGACGGTCCCCGACGCGGATTCGAGCAGCCAGCTGCCGCCGACCGGCCACGCCACATCCTGCGGATCGTCGCCACGGCGCGCCGCCGCCGTGAAGGCAACGGTGATCAGCTCGTCGCCGAGGATCACCTCGCCGGACTTGGCCGCAAACCCGGCGCCGAGCTCGACAAACCCGACCGGGTACTCGCTCGGCTCCGCAACAGGAGCTGCCGTCGTGGAGGTCGTCGTCGCCGGGTCTGCCGCTACTGCGGGCTCATCATCACCGCCCCCCAGACCAAGAGCCACCAGTAGCCCGAGCGCCATTCCGAGCCCGAGGCCGCCGATCAACACAGACCAGCCGGTCCCCGACTTCTCGGGCACGTCGTCGAGCGGAGAACGGATCAACTCCTCGTAGTCGATGCCGCTCATAGCTCGTCACCCGAGTACACGACAATCGCCCCCGTCGTGGGCCGCATCTCGAATCCGGTGTCCTCGAGCAGGACCGTCTCGGGAGCGTCCTCCCCTTTCCAGATCAACTGCAGACCACCACCCTGCCGACCGGAGAGCCTCCAGGTGGAGTCCAACGGACGCAGCACCGCGTTGGAGTCCCACAACCCACCGTTGTCGGCGAAGTCGATCTGCACGATCGTGGAGATGCTCTGTTCGAGGACAGTTTCGATCGTCACCGTGCCGATCCGAATCTCCGCGGTCGCTCCCTCCTCGATCTCCAACTCGACCCGCTCGCCGAACGGGACGGCCACCCGCCAACCGGTCAGGCTGATCTCGGCGACCTCCGCCTCGTCGCTCGGGAGTTCGAAGGACACCGAGGAGTCGAACGGCCCCGTGGTTGCCATCACGATCTGACCCGACGTGGTCGTGAGTTCCCAGAGCTCCGGCATCACCATGTTGTCGCCCTGTGGGGTGGCCAGATCTGGGCGCTGCTCAACGTCGCTCGCGAGCGTCGGCCCCAGCCCGGTCAAGTCGTAATCGAAGAACGCGACCCCGTCTTCGACCTCCAACTCGCGGGGCAGGAGAGCGGTCGCTCCGATCATCACCTCCCCCGCCTCGAACCAGGGGTCATCCGCAGGCTGGGGAGCGGCGGTCGTCGTGGTCGTTGTGGTGGACGCCACGGGATCCCCGCCGGCAAGCATCAAGCCAAGACCACCTGAGATGAGAACGCCCAGCAACAGGCCGGCTGCAAACCGGCCGACCGAGGTCATGGACGCGGTCCGAACACCACGTAGACAAGCGCCAGCAACGTCAAGGCCACGACCAGGTGGCGGACCACCACCCATCGTTGACTGAGCCCGGCCATTTCCAGCGCCGAGCGAAGGGGCCCGGTCCCGTAGAACAGCTCCCGCAGAACGCGGTCGCGTGTCGTGCCACCCCGCAGCGCCGTATTGACCTTGCCTCCCTCGACCTTGTTCTCCGGCACGATTTCCTCAGCGCGACGTTGCAGGGGACGCGTTACGAAGAGAAGGCCGACCAGCACAACCACGGCCCAGATGATCAGCGCAACGGCGTTTGTGAGCATCAGGCCTGCTAGCCCGACGATCCAGAAGACCCAGACGTTGCTCACTTCGCGCAGGTACGCCCTGGCGTCATCGGGACCATCGAACTTGTAGATCGGTTCGCTCATGCGGCAGCCTCGCTAGCAGGAACCATGGAGGTTACCCGTCTACCCGAGCAGCGTCTGCGCAAGCGCTATCTGCTCAACCATCTCGGACGTTGGTCGGTAGCTTGCGGGATTGGGCACGAGCACAACCCGGTCCGCACCGGCGCTCAGCAGTCGCTGCACAGATGCGGCACAGTCCTCAGGACTGCCGGTGGCCGCAAAGGTCCGCAACAGGTCGAGCGGAATGGCCTCAGCCAAGCCCTCGCGGCCGGCGTCCGCGACGATGGCCCGCAGCTGTGCGCCCTCCTCCGCCTCCGCAAGTGGCTTCCCGTGCGCCATCTGGGCCAACATCCCAGCCCCCCACCCGGCCAAGGCCCTGCTTTCTCTCTCCGGATCGTCCTCCGTCATCGCCAGCAGGCAGAGGGCTGCGATCTCATGATGACCGTCTCGGCCGCCCCTGCGCCGACCCTCTTCGATCCGGTCTCTAGCCCACGCAACCGACCCGGGGGAGCTGAACCAGCCCAACAGCGTCCCGTCTGCAATCTCCCCGGAAAGGCGGAGCGAGGCAGGGCCCTGCACACCGAAGTAGATCGGGACCCGGGCAGATGTAGGGTGATCGAGGCTCACGTCGTTGAGTTCGAAGTAGTCGCCCGCCTGGCTCACGGTGTCGCCCGCCAACAGACTACGAACGACACCCGCTACTTCCCGCAGCAGCGTCATCGGAGACTCGGCCGTTAGCCCCATCTGGCGGACCCAACCGGGGGCTCCATGCCCGAGTCCTGCCATGAACCGGCCTGGGTACGCACCACCCAGAGTGGCGAACTCCATCGCGGTTACCGCAGGGTGGCGAACGGCCGCAGCCACGACGCCGAGACCTACTGCGATGTGGTTGGTGGCCGCCAGCGCCGATGCCACTGACGCAATACCGCCTAGCTCGAAGTAGTCCTCTGCCAGCCAGATCTCCTCGTAGCCCGTCTCCTCGGCAAGGCGAGCGATCGCCGGCAGGTCCCCAGGCGGTGTTGAGGCGCCGATCTGGATTCCGAGCTTCATATGTCGGCCCTCCCGAAGCGCTTCACTGACGTCCGACAGATCCCAGTCCGTCCCAGTCTCACCACGGACAACGTATGGCGTGCCGGCGAAACCGACAAGGCCCTAGTGGGACCGTTCAGACGTCGAAAGGCGTCGCCACCTCGGGGGCCGGCACCGTGGCGTCGCCGTTCTGCAGATCGACGTAGCCGCTGGCCTCCAACTCGGCTGCAATTTCCGGACCGCCGGTGCGAACGACCTTGCCGCCCACCATGACGTGGATCTTGTCCGGCTTCATGTAGCGAAGGATTCGGCTGTAGTGGGTGATGATGAGCACACCGAGGTCGGGGCTGCGCAACTGCTCGACGAGCCCGGCGACTTCGCGCACGGCATCGATGTCGAGACCGGAATCGATCTCATCGAGGATGGCCACCTTCGGGCTGGCCACGGCCAGCTGAAACATCTCCGAGCGCTTCTTCTCGCCGCCGGACAGATCACCGTTCACGGATCTCTCCAGGAAGCGATCCATGTCCAGGGAATCCGCCATGTCGGCGACCCGATCGGCGAACCCCGCATCGTTGCGGACCTCCCCCATCTCATCAATGAGGTCGTTCAGAGAGACACCCGGAACCTCGACTGGGTATTGGAATGCCTCGAACAGACCCGCACGGGCCCGCTCGTCGACGGGCAGGCCCATGACCTCAGTGCCACCAACGAGCGCCGACCCCGTGGCCTCGTACTCACTCTTGCCCATGAGGACGTGGCACAACGTTGACTTCCCTGAGCCGTTGGGGCCCATGAGCACGTGAACCTCGCCGAACGGAACATCGATGTCGACCCCGGTCAGGATCTCGAGGTCTCCGTACTTGGCTCTGACATTCGAAACTTGCAACGCAACTGACATCAGGACTCCTCGTCGATCGTCAGATAGACGACGTCGTCCTCGACGTCGACCTCATAAACAGGAACGGGGCTCGTTGCCGGAAGGGTACGAGCCTCGCCGTCGGCCAGGCCGAAGGCGGCACCGTGGCGGGGGCACTCGACCTCGTCGTCGAAGACCTCACCTTCGGCAAGCGAAGCCTCAGCATGGCTGCAACGGTCACCGATGGCGTAAAAGTCTGCGCCCACCCGGAACATGGCGATCCGGTGGTCGGCTACTTCGATGCGCAGACCGGCTTCAGCGGGAAAGTCGGCGACAGGCGCAATGCGGACCCTCGTCATTTGACTCTCCCTGCCTCCTGCGCGGCGCGGTACTTCGCATCGATCCAGGAAGCAACAACCTCGGCGATGGCGGGCTCGGGGAACTTCGTGAGCGCTTCGTTGAAGAACCCGTGCACCAAGAGACGGTTGGAACGGAGCTCGTCGAGACCACGGCTCATCAGGTAGTAGCGCTGCTCGTCGTCGAGCGGGCCCATGGTCGATCCGTGCCCGCACCGGACGTCGTTGGCGAGAATCTCCAGGTTGGGCACCGACTGCGCAGACGCGCCGTCACTCAGGATGAGGTTGCGATTGGTCTGGTATGCGTTTGTCTTCTGGGCACCTTCATCGATCCGAATCATGCCGGTGAAGACGGACAAGGACTCATCCTGTACCGCACCTTTGAGGAACATGTCACTGTCGGTATTGAGGCCTGCGTGGTGCATGAAGTAGCGATAGTCGAGTGTCTGTGACTCGTCACCGAAATAGGCGCCAACGATGTTCGCCGACGAACCGTCACCCTCGAGATCGACGTTCAGATATAGGCGGGAGAAGAGCGCTCCGACACCCGCCTCGCCGAGGTGCACATTGCCGTCACGACCAACAACTGCGTTGGCGTAGCCGATTGACCTGGTCTTCCGACCCCAGTGCTGGACCACAGTGACCTTGAGGTTTGCGTTGGCAGCCACCGACAGCTCCAGCTGAGGAACCACCAGCGCGTCGATGTCGTCGTCCGATCGGTACCGCACGACAACGGACGCCTGTGACGACTCCTCCGCAGCCAGCGCGATATGCGGGAACGCCACGGTTCCGCTGGTAGCCGCCTGCACGTCGATGAAGAACGGCTCCTCGACAACCACGCCCCGCGGAACGACCAGGGCCGCACCATCGCTGCCGAACGCGGCGTGGGCCGCGGCGAACTTGTCGAGATCTGCGGGGATGCGCGCCCCGACGTAGGGCGCGAGCAAATCGGGCTGATCGCCCATGATTCCCCGAAGCGACCCGAACACGGCACCCGAACTCCCGGACTCGGCGTCCACGACGTGGCCGTCCACGATGAGAAGCGATCCGGCCGTCTGCGGCAGCGAGGCGGCGATGCCCACGCCCAGCTCGTGGGCGTCACCGGACGCATCGGTGATCTGGTAATCGTCGAGTGCGAAGTCGAGGTCTACGTAGCGCCACACCTCTTCCGAGGGCGAGGGCATGTCGAGCTTCTCGTAGTACTCGACGGCCGTGGCGCGGCGATCGGCACGCCACGGGGAATCGGCTGCCCCGGCCGCGGCAGCAGCCTGGGAATCAAGGGTCTTCACGGGTTTCTCCTGTAGTGAGCAGGCAGAGGTTACCCGGCGCGGTCGGGATTCGAGGACGGTGCGGATATCGCATATAACCAGACGAGCAATAACCTGCTCGCCTCCCGGCCAGGAACTTCATGAACTATCTATTTCGCTCTCTAGCTCTAGCGTTCGCGCTCTGGTTCGCAGTCGCGCCCAGCGCGTCCGCCGCAGAGGACTTCCGACTCGTCTACTTCCCTCACGAGGACGTTCGCTCCGACTTTCACAACGATTGGGGCAACGCCCGGTCCGGGGGTAGGCGCCACAAAGGCACAGACATCTTCGCCGCCAAGCACAGCAAGGTCGTCGCGGTCGCCGATGGCTTTGTCACTGCCATGGGCAAGAGCGGCCGAGCGGGCTACTACGTGCGAATCACGCATCAGGATGGCTGGGAGAGCTGGTACATGCACCTCAACAACGACAACCCGGGTAGCGACGATGGCTCCGGCGGCCTCGAAGCCGCATTCCCCCCAGGCCTCGAAGAGGGCATGTACATCCCTGCGGGGACCGTGGTTGGCTTCGTTGGGGATTCCGGGAACGCCGAGGCGACCAGCCCCCACACCCACTTCGAACTACACACCGCTACCCGACGAGTGAACCCCTATCCGTATCTGGCGGACGCTCATGGGCGTTGGTTTCGTGTGATGGAACTCAAGAGCAAGTTGCGCTGAGTGTCTTGGCCCGGGCAAACACGGCCGCAAACATATCCCGGGTCAGCCGTCCGGTGAACGTGTTCTGTTGACTCGGATGGAACGACATGAGGATGGTGACGCCATCCGGCAGCGGGATCTCTCCGCCATGTTGGAACTTGGGCCGCGGCCGCGGCAGGTCCGGGTTGCGCAACCCCAGGTACCGCCACAGGGCGATGTATCCGTACTGCCCCAGCGCCAGGAGGACCCGTGCCTCGGTCAGCATGTCGAGTTCGCGGTTGAACCACTCGGAGCAGTTATCCCGTTCCGCCGGCGTCGGCTTGTTCTCCGGCGGCGCACACCGCACTGGAGCCGTCACCCAGGCGTTGTGCAATGTCAGCCCATCGTCATGGGCCACCGACTCGGGCTGGTTGGCAAAGCCCGCCTCGTGGAGAGCTCGATACAGCCAATCCCCGCTCCGGTCGCCGGTGAACATCCGGCCGGTCCGGTTGGCGCCGTGGGCAGCCGGAGCCAGACCAACCACGACGAGGCTTGCAGCCGGGTCACCCCAGCCGGGTACGGGGCGCCCCCAGTAGTCCTGGCCACGAAACGAGGCTCGCTTCTCCGCAGCGACCTGCTCCCGCCACGCAACGAGCCGGGGGCAGCGGCGACAGTCGATGATCTCTTCGGCCAAAAGCTGGAGGCCCAGGTCGGCCATCTATTCGGGCGGCGGGAGGTGGCCCGCATCGAATAGCGTCCCGGCGCTCCACAGCATCCAGCCCATGTCCCGTTCGGCAGCGACGTCCTGAATGCCGAGTATCTCACTGTCCTCGAGGAATGCCCGTTGCAGCCACGGCCGGTAGAGGGCAAAACCCTCGAGCCGTGGTATTCCTGCGTCGAGGGCTGCCGCAACGAGCTCCTCGGCATGATCGGTGGGGTCGTCCCAGCCCTTCCAGCCCGGTCCGTAGGTATACGTATAGATCATCGGGCTCAACACATCGACGTGGTTCGACAAGACACTGGGAGACTGCCCGATCCCTTCATCCGATGTACTCTCGAGCGTGATCGCGAAGATGTCGGCGGCGACGGCGCAACCCATCGGGTTGAGTCGGCTGTGCGCCTCCTCGAGGAAGCCAGCGATCGTATCGACCCGCTTCTGTTCCGATTCGTCGCTGTAGTAGTTGTCCGATGTCAGCTCGTCAAAGCTGAGCTCGCTGATCGGACCATCGGAGGGAAAGCGCACGTAGTCGAACTGGATTTCGTCGAAACCGAGTTTGCAGGCCTCCTCTGCCAGCGCCAGCGGATAGTCCCAGGAGTTCCGGTCGGTCGGATCTAGCCACGCCAGGTCCTTGTTGTTCGTCCAGGGGAGACCGGTCCGGGTGTTGATGGCGGCGATGTCGGGACGGGCGCGGGCAAGCTGATTGCTCTGGAAGGTGACGATGCGGGTGATCTTGTA
>JASJBC010000114.1 GCA_030066715.1 Acidimicrobiia bacterium | reverse complement strand
GGGGAAGGTGACGCTCATCGATCTGTACGCGGGCCTCGTCATCTTTGCGGCGTGGGTTGCCTACCGGGAGTCGCGGCGCGGTGTCGTTGCGATCTGGTGGTTTGCGCTCGCAACGCTCGGCAACCTGGCTGCCGGCGTCTACCTTGCGCTGGCCCTGCGGCGCGCAGCTGACGTGAAAGGATTGCTGCTCGGCAGCGGCCGCTGACTCGGGATCAATCTTCGGCGCTGCGTTTCCGGCGCCGATACGCCGCGACATTCTCCCTGGTCGTACAAGTGTCGGAGCAATGATGACGTGACCGGTTTCGCGACGTGTCCACAAAGACGTCGTCGCAAGTCGAGGATCCACAGACACCAAGACGCTCGAATCCGCCCTCGATGATGGCAACGGCCAAACCCATTCCGGCGACCGCCCCCAGCCAACGGACGGGGCTGTCGGTCTCCGGCTCGAAGTGGAGATGTGGCGGGGCGGTGCCATGCACGCTGACGCGTGGCTTGGCTCCGACGTCGGCAAGAACGCCGTTCAGTTGCTCGGCCGCCGCCGTAGCGTCCGGCGCGGTGAACACCTCTCGCATCCGCGCCCGCAGCGCCCGTACTTCGTGCAGGTCTCGTTCCTCGGGTTGGCGACCGGGTCGGCACCAGCCGTCCTCGTATTGCGAGATGAAGTCGATGACGTCGTCGGGGTGGCGGAGGCGGTCCTCACCGCTGACAACATCGAGTGTGTTCACCAGGTCGACGGCCATGGAGACCGGATCGTCGCTGTAATGGGAAAAATCCACTTGACCCCTTACGGTCGTCTAGCTAGGCTGTAAGGTACGTAACCAAGATAGACCATTACGGAAGAGAGGTCAATGATGATGCGCCCGCAGCGACGACGTGACAACCGGCCCGGCACCAAGCCGCGTCAGCGCACAACCCGTCCGGTTGCCGACGACACCCGTCCTCTTTTCCACGAACTGATGAAGACCAGATGGCAGTACGAGGCCGTCCGGTCTTCCGATGGATCGTTGCTCGAGCGTGCGGTGATGCTCGACCGCCTCCAGGAACTGCGCGCTGATCTGGCGCGCGCCCGACGAGGCGACATGTGACCAGGCAACGGTTCCTGGTCCTCGCTGCCCTCGGTGCCGTCTATGTCATCTGGGGATCGACCTACCTGGCCCTTCGCTTTGGCCTGGAGGGATTCCCACCGTTCATCTTGAACGGCATCCGGTTCGTCGTCGCCGGGGCGATCATGTACCCAGTGCTGCGGGCTCGGGGGCTGCCCCGTCCCACGCGGCGGCAATGGGGCAACGCAGCGCTTGTCGGAGTCCTGCTGTTGGTGGGCGGCGTCGGGCTGGTGACGGTTGCGGAGGACCAGGGAGTCGGCTCGGGTGTTGCGGCCACCGCAGTGGCTGTGATGCCGCTCTGGGCGGCTCTCTTCAGCGGAATCTTCGGCCTCTGGCCGGCGAACCGCGAGTGGCTTGGTCTCGGCCTCGGGTTCCTGGGTGTAGTGCTGCTGGCGCAAGAAGGAGATCTGCAGGCGAGCCCGCTCGGGCTGGTTTTGGTCCTCGTCGCACCGATGCTGTGGGCTCTGGGCTCGGTATGGGGGTCGCGGCTCGACCTTCCTTCCCCGCTCATGACCGCAGCTGCCCAGTTGCTTGTCGGCGGTGGCGTCCTGATGGTGGCCGGCCTGCTGCGGGGCGAGCGCATCGATGCCGTGCCGCCGGCGGAGGCGTGGCTGGCGCTCGCGTACCTCACCGTCATGGGCTCGATCGTTGCGTTTGCCGCCTATGTGTATCTGCTGGAAGCTGTGCGTCCAGCTCTGGCCACGAGCTACGCATATGTGAACCCGGTGGTTGCTGTGGCCCTCGGCGTCACTCTCGGCGCCGAGACGGTCACCGGAGCGGCCTGGTTGGCGCTTCCGATCATCCTGGCCGGCGTTGCGCTCGTCGTGACGCCGCAGCGGCGGACCCGGGAGCCCGAGCACGTAGTGATCGCTACCCGGGTAGCGGCCGACGAGGCTGCCTAGTCACGACGCTTGCCGCGGCTGGCACGACTCGCACCACCAGATGTTGCGGTTGGCCATCTCTCCCATCGATATCGCACCGCCGCAGCGACGGCACGGGTGTCGCTCCCGTTGATACACGTACACACGATCGGCCCTGGTGGCCGGTCGTCCGGGCACGGTCACGATCTTGCCTTCGGCAACGCCACGCCCGAGCAGTTCGACACTACGGTCCCAGATCTCGTGGATCTTGGCGGCAGGGACGTCCCTGGCAGGGGTGGTCGGGTTGACACCCGTCAGGAACAGCACCTCGGCGCGATAGATGTTGCCCAATCCGGCCATGACGCTCTGGTCGAGGATCGCCGCTCCGATGGGAATCGAGCGTCGTGACAGTTTCTCCACCACGCGGTCCGCCGTGTTTCCGTCGGTTTCCGCCTGGAGCGGGTCGGGCCCCAGCCGGCCACGGATGGCCTCCTCGGCGGAGGGCATGATCAGCTCACAGACGGTCGGGCCGGCGAGATAGATCGTGACACCGTCCGCGCTCAGGCTGAGGCGCGTACCCGGTGTCGGTGGCGGTGGTTCGTCACGGAACGTGCGGAACTTGCCGTACAGACCGAGGTGGATGTGCAGCGTCTCTGCGCGCTGCCAGTGGTAGAACAGGTGTTTGCCGTGTGCAGAAACGTCAAGCAGTTTCCGTCCATCGAGACGGGCCGCCCCCTTGGCGAATCTTCCCTGGGGTGACGCAACGGCAACCTTACGACCGCCGAGCAGGTCCCGGTGCCGCTTGGCAAACCTGGCTATCGAGTGGCCTTCCGGCATCAACTATCCAGACGCTTGGGTAGACCGATTCTGACATCAACTCCGGGTGAGTAGTGCATGAGAGGCTCGTGGCGTGTCAGCCCTTCGAATCCGGCGGCGGCAACGAGCCCGTCGTCAAGCCGGCACAGCCTTGCGTGCTGGAGCGGCCAGGCGGGATGATCGACGGGGGCGTAGGCGAGGGAGCCGAGCATGGTGTAGAGGCCCCAGCGGGCGGTGAGGAACCGCTCGAGATGGCCGACTTCGTTCTCCACCAGCGGCGCCCCGCGGCAGATGCCGAACTCGCTGTGCGCACTCTCGGCTCGGGGCCAGCGGCGGCGGGCTGTGTAGGTGATCAGGTCCAGATCCTCGGCAATGTCCATCTGAGACCACATGTAGGGGAGCCGGTAACCGAGACGGGCGACGGCAACCGGCGCCAGCCGGGTGATGTCGAGCGAGTAGAACCAAACGCCGGGTCGGCCGGATGCGTCCGTCACGTAGGTCCGCACATTGGTCTCGGGAAACGAGCCGAAGTAGGGGACGGCCGGCATCCCAGGGAGGCGGATGCGGCGCATGTCGAACGCAACCAGCCCGATCCAGGCGTCACCACCAAAGGTGTCCACTTCCAAGCCCGGCGGCAGCGTCGCCTGCACCGCGGCGGGGGCGACCGGCCAGTGCGCAAACGCCACCCGGGTCCACGACTGAAGCATGACCGGGCGATGAACGGGCTCTGTGGTAGTTGAGGGGTACTGCGCAATCACACCTGTAGTTCGGCGGTGCGACGCAGCGCGGATTCACTGATCCACGTGACATCGGGCACCGAATAGCTAGTAATTGTCTCAGCCGGCAACTCTCCCTTCCCTCCCCAACGGCTGAGTGTGACCGGGTCGGGTCCGCCCCCCGGGCCCGACCCGGCCTCCTCCTAAGTTCGCCTACAGCGACCTGGCCCTATACTGCCGGGCCTATGCCCGCAACCTCACTCGCTCCTAAACGCGTAGTCAGGGCAGCCCGCAACTACTTCACCGACCTGTGGAGTCGGCGCGAGTTCGCCTGGTACCTCGCGATGGGGAACCTGAAAGCCAGAAATGCATCGACCGCCCTCGGGCTTCTGTGGTGGGTGCTCAATCCGGTGCTGCTCGGCGCCGTCTACTGGTTCGTGTTCGGCCTTCTGTTTGATCGTGACCCGGACGAGTTCGGCGGGCTCCCCTTCGTCGTCTATTTGCTGTCGGGGATGTTCCCGTTCTACTTCACACAGACGTCGATGACCGGCGGTGTCAACAGCATCGTCAACAACACGCAACTGCTGGCCAACCTCAACTTCCCGCGGGCGGTCCTGCCGATTGCCGCGCTGGTGGAGGGATTCGTCGGCTTCCTGACTTCGCTGCTGGCGTTCTTCATCATTGTCGGCCCGGCCAACGGATTGATCGTGGGATTCGACCAGGCGGTGTGGCCCGATATCGACATCCTGTGGTTGCTCCCCATCATGGTGATCCACCTCATGTTCAACCTGGGTGTTTCGATGCTCGTGGCCCGGCTGGCCGTTCCCTTCCGCGATCTGAACAACTTGGTCCCCTACTTCACCCGGATGTGGCTCTATCTGTCGCCGATCCTCTACGGTCCGGTGACCCTGGCGAAGGCACCTGACTGGGCCCGCGCTATCGCTGAAGCCAATCCTCTGGAGCCGCTGCTTCGGCTCTACCGGCATGCCCTGACCCCCCTGGACACCGATCTCTCGAATGCGTTCCTTGGGGCCGGGCTGTGGGCGCTGGTCCTGCTGGTTGTCGGTGGCCTGTCGTTCATCCGCTACGAAGGCAAAATGGCGAGGTACCTATGAGCAGTCCCGCCATCGTTGCAGAGGGCATAACCGTTCGGTTCCGACCGCTGGTGGATCGCCGGCCGACGCTGCGCCGCTCGTTGGGGCGCATGCAGCACCGGGTGACCGAGGAGATCACCGCGCTCGACAACGTCGATCTCACCATCAACAAGGGCGAGGCGTTTGGCGTGATCGGCCGCAATGGTGCCGGGAAGTCGACCTTCCTCAAGGTGATGGCGAAGACCCTCCGGCCCGACGAGGGAACCATCAACGTCTACGGGAAGACGTCCACCCTGTTGCAGCTCGGTGTCGGTTTCAACCGGCAGCTCTCGGGACGTCGCAACATCTACCTCGGCGGTCTGGCGGCGGGTCTGCGCAAGAAGGAAATCGACGAGAAGTTCGATTCCATCGTGGAGTACGCCGCCCTCGGAGATGCGATCGAGCGTCCAGTTGCGACCTACAGCTCCGGCATGTTCTCCCGCCTAGCGTTTTCCGTCGGCATGGCGATCGAGCCGAACATCCTGTTGCTGGACGAGGTCCTCGCCGTTGGTGACGAGGCCTTCCGCGAGAAGAGCCTGACAACGATGCGCGGGCTGCTCCGTAGCAGGGGAACGATCGTGTTCGTGTCTCATGCCCTGGCCAACGTCGCCGAGTTCTGCGACAGAGCGGCTTGGCTGTCCCACGGCAAGATCCAGTCGCTGGGGCCGGCTGCCGACGTTGTTCAGGAGTACCGGACTGCGGTTCATGCCGGCAAAGCCTGAGAGCTAGCCGAACAGGTCCTCATAGGGGACCCGGTCGAAGAGGTCGAGGTTGCCTCCGGCCGTAGCGTTCACGATGCGGCGTCCATCGGCTTCATACATCAGCTTTGCGAGTTGGTAATTGGCCAGCACGCGGTCGAGCTGCGGGTCCTTCCACACTTTCCCCTTGCCGAAGTAGTCGGGATGGAAGTGATTGGGGTCGTCACTCATCGAAGTGATGTTGACGCCGTCGATCTCAGCGTCGTCGGGGATCGTGTACGAGAAGTCCATTCCAATCAGGACCACCTCGGAGAACCCCATGTAGTAGGCGAGCTGCAGATTGATGATGGTCACCGACTGGCCGCTGTAGGCGCGTTGCGCAACGTCCGTGGAGAAACGGGGAACGCAGTAAGCCGGGGAGCGCTGCTCGTAGTACCCCCTGTTCATCATGAAGTACGAGACGTTCTTTGCTTCGCCGACTTGGTCCCGATAGATGGACGGGAAGAACTTGTGGCCCGCCGGGTAGCGCTTGATCATCTCGAGGTTGTCCTTGATCACAGCCGTGTCCTCGACGACGTAGTACGACGGATCAAACCCCATCTGCTCGGCTGCATAGAAGATGCCGTTCACTCCAATGGTGTACTCGTTTTGCAGCAGCGGCAGATGCAGCTGATTCAGCGAGGGACCGTTGCCGATGATCACACACCGCTCGCCCCGGTGGATGTCTTTGAACCTCTCGATCGCACTTCCGTCGAATGTGGTTGCCGGGTATTCCTCGGCAACGAAGGCTCTGTCGGGGTTGGGCTCGGTGGTGCCAAACCAGGTCCTGGGGAGTCCCGGCGCCACGGCAGTCGTGGACGGGATGGGCTGATCGGATGCGGTCAGGAGCTTGCCGATCTCTATGGCGTCGAGGCGGGAGATCTCGCGGCCGTAGTCGGGGGTCGCCGCCACTCGCATGACGTCGTCGCCTTCGGCCACCAACTCCAAGACGCGGCCCCCATTGTCGGTAGTGACAGCAATGAGTTCCTCGCTAACCCCGTCCCGCGGGAACGCCACGACGAGGTTGCGATGCTGCGCTCGGTCGAGGACCCAGCGGTTGACAGTGAAGACCGGGTGCCGGCTGCCGGCGAGCGTTGCCCCGACGCC
Source organism: Acidimicrobiia bacterium (assembly GCA_030066715.1). GTDB lineage: Bacteria > Actinomycetota > Acidimicrobiia > Spongiisociales > UBA5794 > JAAETI01. Next base: position 6,721 of record JASJBC010000114.1, on the reverse strand, counting down.
CGCAGCCCCCGTGACTCTCTCGGTGTTGAGAAATGCCACAGAATGGCTGCCGGGCAGCGAAGCCGCTATGCCCAACATCGCCTCCGCTTGGACTAGGTTGAGCGGCACAAACACGGTGTCGTAGTTCGGCTGCAACGGTGGCTCGCCCTGCGTCGTCGCAGCGGAGGCACGGCCTTCGATCAGCGAAGCCATCTCGGATCGCAATGGCGCGAGCTCGTCGGCGAGCTCGTTCACCTCTCCGGACGTGAGGCTGAACGCACTTTGCAATGCCGTGTCCACGGCCTTGTCGAACCCGAAGTGCCGGTCCATCCACGGCTCGATAACCACGTCGCCGTCCGCGATGATCGATCTCGCTGATTCCCGGTCGCCGGTGGCCAAGGCAGTCGCTGCATACTGGAGAGCCCGCTCGGCGTTGATCAGCTGTTGGCCGTACTCCGCAACACCCTTTGAGAAGGCAAACGGGCTATCTGTGGCGGCAACTGCCTCATCTCGGAACGCTCTCGCCGCCAGATCCTGGGCAAGTCGCAGGCTCTGCGTCGCCTCCGACCCTGTCGCACGGTCCGGGTTGGCGCGTTCGACGACTGTGCGCCACCGAGCCGGGATGAAACCGTATCCGCTCCGCATCAGCCGCAGCCACAGATCCCAGTCCTCGAGCCCATCGGTCATGGACTCGTCAAACCCGCCTGCACGTTGCACGATGTCGGTTCGCAGCAGGGGTGCCTGTATGGGGAACGGGTAGCGACCGTTGGCAGAAACGAAGTCGAGGTAGCGGCGGTTCGTCCAATCCTCGCTGGCGGCGAGGTTGTCCAGCAGGGCAGTTCTCGGCACGACTCGTGTACCTGAGTACGAGCCGGCGACGGAGGCGTCGGCTCCCGCGAGCGTCTCTATCCGGTCGAGGAGGCTGTCGGCCATCAGCATGTCGTCGGCATCGAGGAAGGTGACGAGGTGGGCTCGGGCCAGCCGCAGTCCGGTATTGCGCGCTGCGCTCGGCCCCCCTCCTACCTTGTGGCGAACGAGGCTGAAGCGATTGTCCGTGCGGACAAATCGATATGCCTCTGCAACGCTTGCGTCCATTGACGCATCGTCGACGATGATGCATTCCCAATCGGTGAAGCTCTGGCGACGGATTGACTCCAGAGCAGCTCCAATGAGCCGAGCATTGTTCCGGCACGACACCACCACCGAGACGGCGGGCCCGGGCAGGTGAACCGGCTCCGTCTCCTCGGCCCGGGTTGATGGCGGAGAGCTGCTTTCCGCTGCCAGATTGCCGCGCACCGAGCGGATTTCGCTCCGCGCCTTGTCCAGCCGGTCTGCGCGTCGTTGCGCCGGGTCCGGCCCGAACAGCGAGGGCGGGGTCTTCGCCGGGGCCGGGCGCAGCTTGGCAACGGTCTTGCTGAGGCGCTTCTGCTCTCTTTCGACCTTGCCCAGCGTGCGGTGCTGGTCGCTCAGCCGGAAACTCAACAGGAACAGGAGCGAGGAAGTTGTGACCGCGGCTGCGAGGGTCGCCAAGGCGCTGGTCGTTCCCTCGGTGAGCGTGGCGGCCGCCGCGAGAAGGAAGGACAGAACGAGCAGAATCCCCCGAACGGAGGCGAGGTGTTTGACGATTGGTCGGATTCGACGAGCTATTGATGACATGCAGCGACCCGCATTGGTTGACGAGTTGGAACCCGACCGAGGTTAGTAGTACGCAATCTCACTCACCATTGCCCGAAGATCGAGCTTGCGATCTAGGTGGAGGTTCGGTGGTGCCTCGAACAACTCGGCTACAGATACAGGTCGCTGCGGGGAGATCGAGAATTCAAATCGAGCCGGTTTCTCTCGCTGCGACAGGAACCAACGCGCCATACGAGCGAGTTCCGTCCGAGGCGGGCGTAAGAGGCGACTGACGTACCCGGCCGTGCGCTCATTGCGAAACCAGGCTGCAGTTTCCTGCACAGCCCGGAGGTAGCCCCAGTCCTCGACGGTGAGGGAAGCTCCGCGTACTTGGATGCTAAAAGGATCCGCGTTTCCCGCTTCGTCGCGTTTCCCGACCCCAACGAGCTCTCCGGCCAGTTGGATGCGGAACTGGCCTGGCGCGTCCGCTACGACGCGCGTCAGTGTCATGGTTCTGCTCTCGGGGTCCCACGACCAGGCGACGTCGATGTCGACGAGAAACGACGTGGGCAGGCCGGAGATGGGTGACCCCGTCCATGCGCCGTACGTCGTCGTGAATCGCCGCTTCACCTCATGGGGGATTTCGAGGTAACCCGTGTCGCGCGATCGGTCGCCGTAGGCGGGCTCGGCGGGTGCCGCAAAGAGGCCCTCAGTGAACCCGGCGAGATAGGTGGCGGCGGCCCCGATAGCGCCACCAACGGCAGACGGGAAAGTGCCCGCAGTGGCTCGGACCAGGTCGACGGCCTGGAGCGGGGCAAGCGCGGCAGTCTCGGCCAAGGCGAGGACACGGTCGCCCTTCGGCAGATGCTTTCGGCCGATGAGGCCGCGGGCTCTTCCCTGGCTGTGCAATATCACGGCCGGAGATCGCGTCTTCTGTCGGGAATCGAGATCGTGAAGAAGGATCTCGCTTGGCAACGAATAGTTGGTGAAACCGGCCTCGACTGCACGAATCGCAAAGTCGGAGTCCTCGTAGCCGAAAGGTGAGAAGGCTTCGTCGATCCCGCCAATCTCCTCCAGCAACTCTGCGGTGTACACGCTGGCGCCACCAGCCGCGGTGTCTATCGGCAGGCCCTCGCCACGGCCTTCGAGGATCGAGCGCCGCGTCGCCGGATCCAGTCGCAGTTCCGTAACTCCCGGCTCTGTGTCGGCGATTCCCCGGCTGTTGCGAAAGAGAGAACGTACCTGGCTCGGTCGGAGGCGGTAGTTCTCGAGGTAGTGGTGGCGCCACTCTCGTATTCCGGCGTGATACATCGCGTCGAGCGGGATATCGTCGGGCCATGCGGTCCGCAGCAGGTCCCGCAACGAGTCGGTGTCGAGAAAGGCGTCGAGGAGACCTTGTTCGGCCCTGCTGATCTCTCCGGCGGAGAGAGCCTGTTCGGCCACCGCGTGGAAGTCGAGCACGGCGGGTGCCACGATCCCGACTCGGTCGCCGGCGCGCTGCCGTTCGGCGATCCAAGACTCGATCCGACTCAGATAGTCGGATGGGACGAGGAGGTCGTCGTCGAGCGAGAAGATCGTGTTCGCTCCCCAATCCAAGGCTGCGGCGATCAGGGTGTTGCGGCCGGCGGCGACACCGAGGTTCCTTCCGGGTGTGATCACCTGGGTATGGGGGCGGGAGGCCAGCGCAGCTTCGAGATCCGCGTCGCGATCGTCGTTGAGAAGCAGGAAGTGCGACGTGTCGCGGCCCAATTGCGGCTCGATCGTCCTCAACCCCGACCAGGCGGCAGGGAACTCGAGACGCCGGATCATTGTGATAACCGCGGTCCTGGTGGTTTCGCCGGTCATGCCAGACCTGTCGCGGTGGTCCATCTCGTAGCAAACATCAAGCGAGGATCATACTGACGCTCTTCCGGTCCCGGTCGAGGCACAGGTTCGGCTTATGATTGGGCTCCCGCAGACGGCTCGAAGGAGGTCGGCATTGGGATTGATGGATCGACTCATGTCGCCGGCTCGGCGTGCGAGTGTTCTCGCAATCGCTGTTGTGGCGGGGCTGGTCGGAGCCATCATCCTGTGGCTGGTCTACGAGCAACCCTGGGCGGCGGTGATGCTGGCTGTGTTCACTGCGTTGTTCGGCGCTGCGCTCAAGGGTCTCTTTGAGATTGCGGTCGAGGCGCGGCAGTTGCGCGCAGCCCTGAGCGACTCATTGCGTCAATTCGATGACTTCAGCACCCGTCAGCACGACCTCAACGGTGCGATTTTGGATCGGGTGCGTGAGTTGGAGTCGGTGGGGCGGCGTCAGCAGGGTTTCAATGATGCGGCTTTGGATCGGGTGCGTGAGTTGGAGTCGGTGGGGCGGCGTCAGCAGGGTTTCAATGATGCGATCCTGAGCCGGGTCCGGAAGCTCGAACAGACGGACACCAGAGGTCCCGCTCCGGGGACTCCTGCTCCGCCCGGTTCCGAGCGGCGGGTTGGACTGGCCGCAAGCATGATCACCGCTGCGCTCACCGCGTACGAGCAGTCGGCGTTCTTCGTGCCCGATTCGGAACGCATTGAGGAGACGGCCCCAATGGATGCTGGCGATCCCGAGCCGCTGCTGTCGGTGGTTGCGACCTGCTACAACCAGGAGCGATTTGTCGCCGACGGTCTGGAGTCGATCCGGGCCCAGTCGTACACCAACTGGGAATGCATCGTTGTCGACGATGCATCAACCGACGACTCCGTCGCGGTCATCGAGGCGGCGATTGCCGGAGACGATCGATTCAGGTTGCTAAGGCAGCCGGAGAACAGGGGCGTCGTCACGGCGCGCAACACCGGGATCGAGCACGCATCCGGCGAGTTCATCACGTTCCACGACGGGGATGATCTCCTCATGAAGTACAGCTTCGCCGATCGTGTTGAGACTCTCCGCAGCGCCGGAGATCCGGACGTCGCCGGCGTGTATTGCGGGCTGCGGATCGCCGACGAGGGGGTACTCCTCGAGGAACTGCCGGTTGCGGAGGCGTGGACACCGCGCACGCCTTTCGTTGACTTTGTCGTTGCCGAGGGAGAGTGTCCCTTCGGGGCAATCCAGCCGATGTTCCGCATCGACGTGATCCGCGCTCTCGGGGGCTTCTCGACGACCGCCACCCATGCTGAGGACTGGGAGTTCTGGCTTCGGATGATGAGGCGCGGCTTCGTGTTCCTACCCTCGCAGCTTCTTTCCATTGCCTACCGGCAAACGGCTGCCTCGACGACGCAGACAGGCGCCGCGGGTCACGTTGACATCTCCAACGACCTCATCGAGTCGGCCCACTCGGCGGTTGCGTTCGAAGACGACGACCTGTTGGCTTCCTACCCCTTCCCCGAGCCCCTGGCCCACTACCAGCAGGTGGTGACGAGGGCGCGACGCGCCATTCAGTATGCAACGACTGCGCTGGTTCGCTCCGACATCGACGCCTTCGACACGATTCTCGGCACGCTCGAGGCCGGCTCCGTGCCGTTGCTGCGACGTCACGTCGCTTTTCGCAGCAAGATCACGGACGGGATGCGGCGGGCCGCCGGTCTCGACCCGGCCGACTTGGGGCAGCTGGAGAGCGAGCATGAGCGGCTGATCAGTGCCGTCACGGCCTCCGTAGAGCTGGCTACTCGCTAGCGGCTTCGGGTGAGTTGCCGGTAGGCGAGGCGCTCGATTCGGTCGAGGTCAGCTCGACTTGACCCTCTCCGCTATTGCGGACGCAGCACGAACCTCGGAGGGGACACCGGGCTGGATGTCGATCTGCTCCCTGAAGAAACGCTCACTGCGATCGCGGTAGCCGCCGATCCAGGATCGGCTGAGTTCGATAGCTGCCGCCAGTTCGTCGGCGGTTCTGGTGATCTCGTAGGCGCCCTGAGGCTCGTGGAAGGTTGGGACCGCCTCGTGGTGGGGGTTGTGGTAGACGAAGGGAACGCCGCGAGCCATAGCCTCGAAGGGGACGGTGCTGAACCTGCTCACCAGCACGCTCGCCCGCGTGAGGAGATGCCGCATCGGCAGCTCCGATATCTCAACTCCCTCCGGCCTCGATTTCTCTGCGGGGTGCAGCGAGAACACGGTGCGATATCCCAGCTGGTTGGTCGCAGCGATGACCGTATCCACCCACATTGTCCTTGCTTCCTCGAGCACACCCCACGTGAAGTTGAGGTTGACGACAACTAGATCGGTGAGCGGTCTCCGACCCGGATTGCTCCAGATCGCCTCGAGCCGGGTGTTGCCGACGACGTGAGTATCCGCTCGGTCGCCGAGAGCTGCCGCGTCGTTGGGACCCTGACAGAGAACGTAGCGAGCCGTTTGATAGGGGTTGCGCACCCGCGGGACGTCGATGTCGTCGAAGTCCTGGACACCTTCGACCTTGGCGAATGTGGCGACGCCCGATTCGTTGGCGGCGAGGATGGCCTGGTGGGGCTCCTCGCCCCAGTCATTCAGGGTCACGATGCCGGCCACCGAAGCTGTCCAGTCGTGACTCTCAGGGAACGCATAGGCCGGGAAGTCCCAGGCGCGCAGACCTGCCTCCGTCCACTCCCAGCGTCGGTCCGTGACCATGAAGGCAACCGGGATCCCCAACCGGCGCAGTTCTCTCGCCAGCGGGCCGAGCTCGTCAACGTGGTAGGCGGCACTCGGAGTCATCACGACGTGTCCCGCAATCGCATCGGCGAGTTCCGATGAAGCGAGGTGGATGAGGTTTCGATCCTTTGCGAAGGCCCACTCGGGAGCCACTGCGGGTTGGATGGGCGTCAAGGTCGCCGGAACCGGGAGAGTGCGCGAATCGCGCAGTACCGGCTCGAGGATGGAGAGGGTGCGGGAAACCAGCATGTCAATGCGTGTGCGCATTCCATCCGACGAGTACATCTCTGCGCGGTGGGACGCCTGGCGGATGATCTGGTCGATGTCGACTACCCAGGGCAGGTACGGGCTGCGGGCGACATCGAGGGCCTTGAGGAACTCTTCGATTGCCGGTTCGTCGTTTTGTGCAACGGCGGTGGTCAAAGCAATGAGATTGCGTCTGAAGGACTCGGCTGTGAGGACGTAAGTTGGGGCTGGCTCGGTGTAGTGAAAGGGCGTGCCCGCGACAAAGTCGTGCGGCGCCTGCGGCTGATAATTCGCCTCGTACAGGCC
>JASJBC010000011.1 GCA_030066715.1 Acidimicrobiia bacterium | reverse complement strand
AGTGTCCTTGCGGGGAACCCCAGGGAAGGAGCACACAACATGATCCGTACTGCGGCGGAACTGGAAGAGCTGGCAACCGACGTCCTCGTGAAAGCCGGAACCGCCGAGCCCGCGGCGCGGTCGGTGGCGAAGGCTCTGGTGCGGGCCAATTGCGACGGTCTCAACTCGCACGGGTTGGCTCGACTCAAGGCCTATTCGGCTCAGGTCAGGGCGGGCAAGGTGGCCGGCAAGGTGGTGCCTGCGGTAGAGAAGCTTGGCCCATCGGCAGCGCGTATCAACGCGAACGATGGCTTTGCCTTCCCCGCCCTGGACATGGCGATCGACGCCCTCGTCGAGATGACAGCGGAGACGCCGGTTGCTGGGATTGCGGTGACCAACTCGCATCACTTCGGTGTGGCCGGTCATCACGTTGAGCGTCTGGCGGAGCGAGGGGTGGTGGGTCTTGTCTTCGGCAACTCACCACAGGCCATCGCACCTTGGGGTGGCTACAAGCCACTCTTTGGCACCAACCCGATCGCATTCGGGTTCCCCCGTGCGGATGCTCCCCCGGTGGTGGTGGACCTCTCGCTGTCCAAACAGGCCCGGGGCAAGATCAAGCTCGCTGCCGACGAAGGCCGGCCGATTCCTGAAGGGTGGGCACTCGACGCCGACGGCAACCCGACGACTGATGCCGCGGCGGCCATGGGCGGATCGATGCTTCCCCTCGGCGATGCCAAGGGAGCCGCGCTGGTGCTTGCAGTCGAGATCATGGCGGCGGCGATGACCGGCGCCCACTTCGGCTACGAAGCCAGTTCGTTCTTCGACGATGCGGGCGGACCGCCCCGTGTCGGTCAGTTCATCATCGGCTTCAACCCCGGACCGCTCAGCGGTGGCTCCTATGCGGAGCGTCTCGAGGTGTTGCTCGACGCGGTGACCGAGCAAGAGGGGACCCGCATCCCCGGTGCTCGCCGGCAACGGATCCGGGAGGCGTCGACCAAAGGTGTCGAGGTTCCCGACGATCTGCTGGCGTGGATGGAAGCGGCTGCAAACTAGGAGACGGTAGGGCTTCCGTCCCTAGCCTTCGGCAGCCGGCGTCGTTGCGTCGACCTCTTCGGTTGCCGACCTGGGCCGTTCGATTCTCAGGAACTCGGCAACGAGCACCGCGATGAGCACGGCGTCGACAGCCAGCAGCAGCACGACGCCGTCAACCGAGCCCAGAGCTATGACCAACGCCAGGATGGCGGCGCTCGCCACGAGTCGTTCGCGAACGACGACGTGATAGGCCCGGGCAACTGCGGCAACCGTGCCCAGCAGGTACATGAGGATGCCACCCGCGAGCATCACGCGGAACGGGAGCGGTACAGGATCTGTTGGGTGCAGGATGATCTCCTCGAGGGCAGCCGCCGAGATGATGACGCCGGAGACGATCACAGCATGTATGTAGGTGTAGACGTCCACCACGAACCAGCCCTTGGGCTTCCCTTCGAGTTGCTCACAGCGGTGCTCCAGCGCAGGCTGGAGCCGATCGAAGTAGGCCCACCAGAGAAGGCCCGCGAACAAGCCCGCCGCCAGCAGAGCGACGATCGCAGAATCGGATAGCCCATTGGTGCCATCGAGCGAGTCCAGAAGCGCAATCCCGATCGCAACCACGACTTCGCCGAGGGCGATGATCAGTATCAGTCCGTGCCGTTCGGCGAAGTGACCGCTGCGAACGAACCATTCGCCGCGGCGAGCCATGATCGTGCCAAACAGAATCGAAGCTACGCCCAAGATCCACAGAACGATCCGTACTTCACCCTCGAGAAACCCGCCGACGATGTACAGCACCATCGCAACGATGTTGGGTTGCGCGTACTGAATGGCCGACCGTCTCTCTTCCGACCCAGGGGCGTGGGCGGTGAGCTGGATTGCCAGGGCCATGGCAAGAATGACGCTGACGGAGATTGCAAAAGCTACACCTCCGTCCTCGTAGGCGGTCGTGATGCTGGCAGCCGCAGGCATCGTTGCGGCTGTGGCGACGAGGAAGATGAGCCGAACCGGCCGGCCGTTGCCGGAGACGGCGTTGGCCGACCAGGTGAACGTCGACCACGCCATCCACAACATCGCAAACAGCAGCCAGGCCTCGAACGCACCTGTCCAGGTGGGATGGTGGACGAGGTGATAGACCAGTTGGCTGAACGCAAAGACGAATGCCAGGTCGAAGAACAATTCAACCGGGTCGGCGGTGAAATCTTCGGTCGGTTCGGGTACAACTAGGCCGCGCATGGCGGGAGGCTACCACCGGGCAAAGCTGCGAAGCAGCGCTCCGCGCCGCGACCAAGGGGATGCCCTCGACTGTGCATAGAATCGACCACATGGACCCACCGACCAGCGGCGGACCAGGTGGTTTGCCGTGAGCTCGCTTCCCGATTCGACGCTGCGATGGGGAATCATCGCTACCGGGAACATCGCCGCGAGTATGGCGGCGGCCCTGCACCGGGTGCCTGAGGCCGAGATCGTTGCGGTCGCCTCCCGGTCCATGGAGGCGGCAGAGAGCTTTGGATCCTCGTGGGACATTCCTCGCCGCTACGACAGTTACGCGGCCATGGTCGGCGACGATGACGTGGACGTCGTTTACGTTGCGACCCCTCACGCGTACCACCATGAGAATGTCGTCGCTGCGCTGCGGGCGGGTAAGCACGTCCTTTGCGAGAAGCCGCTCACCTTGAACGCGGCCCAGGCGGCCGAGTGCGCGGCGCTGGCACGAGCACAGGGTCTCTTCCTGATGGAAGCGGTCTGGATGAGGTTCTTCCCTGCGATCACCCGGTTGGTTGCAGTCGTCGGTGACGGTGCCGTTGGGGAGGTGGAGCTGCTGGTGGCCGACTTCTGCCTCGATGTCCCGTTCGACCCCACGCACCGCCTCTACAACCTCGATCTTGGTGGCGGAGCGTTGCTCGACTTGGGCGTCTATCCGCTGTCGTTTGCCACCATGCTGCTTGGGGCGCCGCAGACCGTGGAGGGTCGGGCGCGAGTCGGTGCAACCGGGGTAGACGAAACCAATTCGGTGACTCTCACGTTCGCCTCCGGCGCGATTGCGCAACTGGCGAGTAGTTGCCGCTCCTACAAACCGCACACCGCGCACATCATCGGAAGAGAGGGCCGGATCGAGGTTCCGGATTTCTTCCATCCCGGAGGGTTTGTCATTCACCGTCACGGGGGCCGCGAGGAGGTGCGGGTCCCCGCCTGGGGCAACGGTTACGTTCACGAGGTCGAGGAGGTCCACCGTTGCATTCGCGCCGGGCTGACGGAGAGCCCGGTGCTGCCACTCGCCGAGACCGTGGCCACCATGGAGCTGATGGACGAGCTACGTCGCGACTGGGGCGTCGTCTATCCGGGAGAGGCCGGACTACCTGGAGACTGACCGCCCCGGACATCCTCACGTCACTAGCAGCACTATCGCACCTGCGATCAGAAGAGTCGTGGTGATGCGGTCGAACATCTCTCTGTCGAGCCTTCCCACCAGAGCGCGGCCGGTCACGACCCCGAATGGGATGGCAATCCAGGCGTACCACGTGGAGGCGATGAGCTCAGCGTCGAGCAAACCGGCGAGAAGGTAGGCCGGCACCTTCAGCAGGTTGGTCGTGGCGAAGAGCGCAGCGGAGGTCGCCACGAACTTCCGCGGCGAGAGGTCGGTGGTGAGCAGGTAGGCGAGCACCGGCGGGCCGCCGAGGTGGGCAAGCGCGGAAGTGAATCCTCCGACGAAGCCGGCCGGCCACGCCCGCCGCAGGGCGAGGCTGGCCGCAACCCGGGTCTTGGTGATGAGGTAGTACGCAGCAAAGACCAGCATGGCCACGGCGATGACATCGCGCAGCGCCGGTTCGCTGATGCTGCCGACAATCGTGCTGCCGATGGCGATTCCCACCACGCTGGCGGCCAACAGCCGCAACACGATCGGCGTGACCCACTGGCGCCAGTGGGCCGTGATCGTGAACCAGTCGGCGACGATCAGCATCGGGAGCAGTAGACCGATCGCGTCGTCCGCAGGCAGGGACAGAGCGACGAGGACGGTCACAAATGGAGAAAGCGTTCCCCCCACGCCTGCCTTGCTGAATCCGATCAAGAATGCAGCGATGGCGGTGACGACGAGCATCGGCGCACGTTACACCTGGCAGGCCAACCCGGCTCTTCCCGACGGGTGCGCCGGGCGTCGAGTGCGGGAGCGAGCCCTGCGGCGTGCGACAATCCAGTGTCGTTGCGGCGGCATTCCTCGCCCCGGCCGGCAGGGTGCCGGGTTACGGGAAAGAGCGATCGATCGGAGATCTCTGATGCCAGACACCATCAATGCGGCGCTGCTGGTGCTTCGGGTGGGCTTGGGTGTTGTCTTCCTGGCTCACGGTGTGAAGCATGCTCGGGGACGAACCAAGACCGCCAACTGGTTTGGCAGCATCGGGTTCACGAGCCCCGACCTGCAGTGGTTGCTGTCGACGGCGACAGAGATCGGTGTCGGAGTTCTGCTGATCCTCGGTCTGCTGACCGGTCCTGCCGCTGCCGGCGTGATCGGGATCATGACAGTTGCCTACTGGACGGTCCATCGGTCGGCAGGGTTCTTCATCACCGCGTTCATGAAGGACGACGTCGAAGTAGAGGGCTACGAGTACGTCGCGACCCTCTGTGTGATCGCGCTTGCGCTCGCGCTCGCCGGTCCCGGCGAGTTCTCGCTGGACCATGCGATCGACCTCTCCGGAGTCACGCTTGCCGAGTACTTCGACGGGCGCGCCGGACTGGTGCTTGCGCTCGCCGGTGTTGCCCTGGCCGCGCTGCAACTGCTCCTCTTCTGGCGGCCCGAGAGGGACTGAGGTCAGCTCGGCTCGTTGCCGGGCTTCCACTTGATGCCGCATCCCATCGACGGGAACTGGTCGGCGGGGATGGTGCCGTCGTCGAGCACGGCCTCGAGCGCGGCGCGAAGGTCTGCGCCCGTCACCGGCACCCCGGAGTTGGGTCGGGACTCGTCGAAGCGCCCGCGGTAGACCAGCTTGTGATCCACATCGAACAGGAAGAAGTCCGGCGTGCACGCCGCCGTATAGGCCTTGGCGACTTCCTGTGACTCGTCGTAGAGCACGGGGAACTCGTAGCCAACCTCGCGGGCAACGGCACCGAGCCGGTCAGGAGCATCATCGGGGTACTGCACCGCATCGTTCGAGCTGATGGCGACGATGTCGACGTCTGCATGCTCGTAGTCCCGACCGAACGCCGCGAGGCCTTCTTGGACGTGCTTCACATATGGGCAGTGGTTGCAGATGAACATCACAACGAGCGCCTTTGCGGTCAGGTCGTCGAGATTCACGTTGCCGCCGCCGACCGTATCGGGGAGGTTGAAGTCCGGAGCCGCCGTGCCCAACGCCAGCATCGTTGATTCCATTGCCATTGCTCTCTCCAGTCTCTCGTCATTGGGGAGCCTAGGAGGTTGCAGCGGCGCGGGGTTACGGCTCAGCGGAGGATCGCAGCTGAGAATCTGTAGAGATCGATCGCATCGCCGCCGGCGAGACCGGCCTTGCTCAAGGCGACGTCGAGCTGACGCTCCGCTGTATCGATGCCCGGGATGCCCGGGAGCAGCAGCCCGCGCCGCCCGCTGCCTTCGACTATCACTCCGTACCGAGCGGGGTCGAGGTCGGTTGCGCCCGCGATGCGCTCCGGCTCACCCAACACGTAGACCGTGATCTCCAGGTCGTCGATCTCATCGCTGCGGAGCGGAGAGAACCGGGGGTCCGAGTAAGCCGCCGCCACCGCCGATCGAGCGATCTCCGCTCGCAGGTTGTCCTCACGGGGAGCGTAGGTGCCGATGCAGCCGCGCAGCGCCCCTTCGGCCTGGCCGGGGCCCGGCTTGTGATGAAGCGAAACGAACACGCCCGCCGGCGGTGGATCGTCCGGCAGCGGTTTCGGATGCAGCTGTTGCCGCGTCTGCGCATAGTGGCGGATCGCGTCCCGAGCCAGGCCAACAAACGGATGCTCATCCATGCTGACAACCTATCTCGCTCCGGTCCCGGATTGAAGCGCCGGCGATCGCGGCGTACCTTGGTTACGAGGAGGTTGCTGTGTCAGTTCGCCGTGCCGCCGTTGCCGGGATGTTCTACCCGGACGATCCCGACCGACTCGACAGCGAGGTGCGTGCGCACATCGACGCCGCAGATGTACCTGCGGTCGGCTTGAGCCTCCGCATCCTGATCGTGCCCCATGCCGGCTACGTGTACTCCGGACCCACCGCCGGTTACGGCTACCGGCTGCTGCGCAAGACTTCGTGGCGGCGAATCGTGATGCTCGGACCGTCCCACTACGTTCCCTTCACAGGGTTGGCCCTGCCGGGCGCAGCGATGATGGAGACACCGCTCGGGGATGTTGCTGTAGACACAGAGGGGGCAGACCTGGTGCTGGGGGACCGGCTCGTACACGAGTCCGTCGAAGCCCATCGTCGCGAGCATTCTCTCGAGGTGCAGCTTCCGTTCTTGCGGATTACGGCTCCCGGTGTTCCGGTCGTGCCTCTGCTCACCGGAGCGGTGGATCCGGTAATTGCCGCCGATGCAGTAGAGCCGCTGCTCGACGACGGGACGCTGTTGCTGGTGTCCTCCGACCTGTCGCACTATCACAGCTCGGCGACGGCGCGGCGTCTCGACGGCGCAACGGCGGGGGCCATCGAGAGGCTGGACGCCGATGCACTCGATCGGGAGTCTGCGTGTGGCCGTACCGGCATTCAGATCGCATTGCACCTGGCGCGGCGTCGGGGCTACGCCGTGCAGACGCTCGATCTACGCAACTCCGCCGATACCGCTGGCTCGCCGGATCGAGTCGTGGGCTACGGGGCGTTTGCTATCGGTACCGGGTGATGCGGACGGGCTGCCGGCCCGGTCCCCAATTGCCCGGCTCCGCATCGAACAGTCCTGCGCAGGGAGTACCACAGGCCGAGCAGTTACCTCCGGCATCGAGGTTCCACGCCCCGAGCTGATACCAGTTGCGCTCGATGAGTACGTTGTTGCACGAATGGCAGTACGTGGTTTGTCCGTCGGGATCGTGGACATTGCCGGTGAACACGTAGCGCGCACCGTTGCCCATCGCGATCTCACGGGCTCTGGTCAGGGTGGCGGGAGGTGTTGCGGGGATGTCCTGCATCTTGAAGTCGGGGTGGAAAGCGGAGAAGTGGTGAGGAACGTCGGGTCCGAGGTTGTCGACAACCCATCGGGTCATGGCGTCGATCTCGGCGGGAGAATCGTTGTACCCCGGGATGAGAAGCGTCGTGATCTCCAGCCACACGTCGGTTTCCGTGGCTACGTACTCGAGCGTGTCGAGGACGGGTCGCAGCGCCCCGGCGCAGACACGGTGGTAGAACTCCTCCGTGAAAGCCTTGAGGTCGATGTTCGCCGCGTCCATGTGCTCGTAGAACTCCCGGCGCGGCTCGGGGTTGACATAGCCGGCGGTCACCGCAACGGTCAGTATCCCGGCGGCACGTGCCGCTACTGCGGCGTCGATCGCATACTCGTGGAATATGGTCGGGTCGTTGTAGGTGAACGCGATCGAACGGCAGTCGAGTTGGTCGGCGGCGACGGCGATCCGGGCTGGTGAAGCTTCGTCGGTGAGGACGTCGTACTGCTTCGCTTTGGATATGTCCCAGTTCTGGCAGAAGCGGCAGGCGAGATTGCAGCCCGCCGTCCCAAACGAGAGAACGGCGGTTCCCGGGTAGAAGTGGTTCAGCGGCTTCTTCTCGATGGGGTCGACGCAGAAGCCGCTGGAGCGTCCGTAGGTGGTGAGCACGATCGCATCGTCCTGGCGAGCGCGCACGTAGCAAAGACCGCGCTGTCCCTCACGGAGCTTGCACTCGCGCGGACACAGGTCGCATTGGATCCGCCCGTCATCGAGCTCGTGCCAGTAGCGCGTAGCAACGGTCGCTTCCCCAGGGTGTGCATGGGAACCCATCACTCCGAGCATACGCCGCCGACCCCCCTCCGAGAATGCGTAACTGGCGGCCAATATGTGCCGCCAGTTACGCAAGAACGGGGATGGGCGGGGCCGTTAGCCGGTGACGACGTCTAGAGCCTCGGCTGCCTTGTCGAGATCGCTGGCGCCGACGACCACACGGTTGCCCGTCGCCATATAGAGGATGTACAGCTTGGCGTCGCGGTCGGCGATGGCGCGGGCGATCCTGCCCAGCTCGCCGGGCCGCGGGTTGATGTTGGCGATGAGCACCTTGCGGCGGTCCAGTGGGATGAAGCTCCGCGCCCGCAGCGCGTCGTAGGCAGTGTCGGCTTCTTCGTCGGTAACGACGATGTGCACGATGCGGCCTTCGAGCCGGGGGAACGTGCAGGAGGCCTGCATCTGGATGCCCACCTCGCCGAGCGCTTCCCACAGATCGGCGACTGCCCGGTCCTCACCAACCACAAACGTCAGGTCTTGCATAGCTGCCCTCCTCAGTCAGCTGCTGTCAACGGCAATCTCGGGTCGGGACCCAACGGCATGAGCCTGGCCATTGCCGGCTCCTGCCGCGGGTCGTTGCAGATGTTCCATTTTCGCTCTTGTGAAGGTCCGGCCATCACGTTCAGGTAATACATGTGGTGTCCGGGGAAGGCGGCGGCCGGACCGTGGAAGCCCTTGGGGACGAGGAACGCATCTCCGTCGTGGACGGTGACCGTCTCGGCGATCTCGCCGTCCATGGTGTAGCAGGTGAAGAATCCGGAGCCACCGGCGCCATCGATGCGGAAGTAGTAGATCTCCTCGAGCTCCACCTCGGTCTCGGACATCTCGTCATGTTTGTGTGCGGGGTACGACGACCAGCCGCCCTCGGGTGTGAGCACTTCGACTGCAATCAGCTTGTCCGCCTCCCAGAACGATGCGCTGAGGAAGTTGTTGATCTGCCGCGAGGCGGTGCTTGCGCCGCGTACCTCGACGGACACCGCTCGGGCCGGGACGGCGTACGGATCGATGTGACGCGTGGCCCGTGCCGTGCACACGGCGATCTCGCCCCCGGTCGGCGAGGTGATCTGGACCTCGCTGTCGATCGGAACGTACGCAAAGCCGGCGATTCCGGAGAAGACGCTGTCACGTCCGTCGACCTCGAAGCGCATGCCCTCCACCGCGACGACACACTCTCCGGCGAGGGGCAGGATGGCGGCTTCGTCGTCTCCGGTCGTGACGACCCGGGTGTCTCCCGGGCCCATCTGGAGGACCTGGAGCCCGCAGTAGCTCCAGCCGGCGAGCTCAGGATCGATGGCCACCGAGGACCCGCTCTGGGCGGTCGTACCCGCCGGGTACAAGTACTCACTCATGACGTCGCTTCCTTGGAACGTTCCAACCAATGTGAACCTAATCGGGCGCAAGCGGCTCTGTCAACGGAGCAGAGTCGTTTGACATCGCGCAGGTCGAGTGTATAGCGTTGCGCATTGGAACGTTCCATGCGATGGCCGTGCGCCAATCGCTCGGACACGGAGAGGAGACGGATGCGCATCGGTCTTGTTGGTGCGGGACGCATCGGTGTGTTTCACGGACACACGCTGGCGGCGCACGACGAGGTTTCGTCCGTTGTCGTCAGCGATCCGCTGCCCGAGCGCGCCGAGGCCGTCGCCACCGAGATTGGCGGTACCGTCGCCCCCGACGCCGAGGCGATGATCGGTGACATCGACGCCATGGTGATCGCCGCCGCCACCGATGTACATGCGCCGATGATGCACCTCGCCGCCGTTGCCGGCATTCCGGTCTTCTGTGAGAAGCCGATTGCCGGAACGCTCCCGGAGACCGACAAGGTCGTTGCCCACATTGCCGACACCGGTGTTCCTGCGCAGATTGGCTTTCAGCGTCGCTTTGATGCCGGCTACAGGGCCGCCAAAGAAATGGTCGACAACGGAGCACTCGGTCATCTATACGCGGTGCGAGCCAACACCCACGACTACGAGCCACCGCCCCCCGGCTACGTCGACTCCGGGATATACGCCGACACCCAGATCCACGACTTCGACATCATGCGCTTTGTCACCAGCCAGGAGGCGGTCGAGGTGTACGCCACGGGGTTCTTCGCCACGTCGGATCGGTTTGGCGACGACCGCCCCATCGAGACGGGGGCCGTCATCATCTCCCTCGACCAGGGCACCCAGGCGTTGCTGACCGGTGTCCGGCACGACCCGGTTGGCCATGACGTGCGAATGGAGCTGTTTGGAGAGGGTGACAGTGTCAGCGTCGGCCTTCACCCCTCTCTGCCGCTGCGGTCGCTGGAGGAAGGCGGCGCTCCGATCACAGAACCCACCCCCAAGACGTTCCTCGACAGGTTTGCCGCTGCGTATCGCACCGAGATCGATGTGTTCATCGATGTGGCGCAGGGCAGGGCAGAGAGCCCATGCACCCCAAAGGACGCTCGCGAGGCGTTGCGGATTGCAATCGCCTGCAACATCTCCCGCGCCGAGCGACGGCCCGTTCGATTGGAGGAAGTGTCATGACCGACATGATGTCGCGCATTGCGGGAGCGCCCATCACTTGGGGGGTCGACGGCTCCCCGGGTTGGGGGCACCTCATGGATGCCGACCGAGTACTCGCCGAGATGGCGGAGATCGGCCTAAAGGCCACCGAGTTGGGCCCAGACGGCTACCTGCCCGTTGACCCGGCCGAGCTTGCTGCGAAGCTCGGCAAGTACGGGCTGGAACTGGTCGGCGGATTCGTACCCGCCGTTCTCCATCTACCCGACCGAGCCGAAGCTGATCTCGACTACGCCGCACGGGCGGCCCGCACCCTGGCCGGGTGTGGAGCCAACGTCCTGGTTCTCGGACCGGGCTCGGGTCTCGACGGGTATGACACGTCCATCGACATGTCTCACGACGAGTGGTCGGTCTTTCTGGGTAACCTGAAGGAACTCATGGCATCCGCTGCCGATGAAGGCTTGACGGTTGCCCTACACCAACACTGGGGCATGGCTATCGAAACCCAGGCGCACGTGGAGCGTTTGATCGCCGAGAGCGAGGTCGAGTTCTGTCTCGACACCGGTCATCTCTACCTGGGTGGAGCCGATCCCGTCGACATCGCTAGGAAGGCGGCAGGGCGGGTTGCCCATGTTCATCTCAAGGACGTCGACGCCGAGATGGCAAAGCAGGTACGCAGCGGCGAGTTGGCCTTCCGGCAGTCGGTCATTGACGGGATCTTCAAGCCGCTGGGTGACGGCGGCGTCGACATCGCCGGATTTGTCAGGACGCTCGAAGATGCCGGCTTCGACGGTTGGTATGTGCTCGAGCAGGATTGTGTTCTCGATGCCGATCCGGCCCCGGGGGAGGGGCCGGTTGGTGACGCCCGCAAGAGTTTCGAGTACCTGGCAACGCTATAGGTTTATCGGTGGTGCGATAACCGTCACCGATAAGAGGGCCCATTGCCCGTGGGTGCAACCCCGGGCGATGGGAAGGAATACGGAGGAGGAAAAACGGAATGAAGAGAAGTGTATGGCTGGTCCTCGTACTGGCTTTTGCGCTCATCGTGGCCGCTTGTGGCGGAGATGACGACAGCACGACAACCGCAGCGGACAGTGGCGACACCGCCACGACCGCAGCGGACAGTGGCGGGGACGGCGACGGCGATGCGGTAATGCAGCGTGGTTTCCGGTTCGTCGTCGTATCGCACGGCCAGGCTTCCGACCCGTTCTGGTCGGTAGCGGCCAACGGTGTCAACGCGGCCGCGGATGACATGGGTGTTCAGGTGGAATACCAGGCACCCGGCACGTTCGACATGGTCGAGATGAGCGAGATCATCGAGGCAGCGGTTGCCTCCCAGCCGGATGGCTTGGTTGTGACCATTCCCGATGCTGATGCTCTCGCCGACGCGATCACTGCAGCCGTTGACGCCGGCATCCCGGTCATCTCGATGAACTCGGGTAGTGACGACTTCGCCGACCTCGGCGTGCTGGTGCACGTCGGGCAGACGGAGTACGCAGCCGGGCTCATCGCCGGGCAGCGGTTCGCTGCTGAGGGCATCGGCAGTGCAATCTGCATCAACCAGGAGGTCGGCAACACGGCCCTGGACGATCGCTGTCAGGGCTTCGAGGACGGTATTGGTGTCGAAGTCGACGTCATCCCCGTCGATCTCGCCGACCCGACCGGCACCCAGGAGACTGTGAACGGTGCTCTGCAAGCCAATCCCGTTGAGGGAATCCTCACACTCGGCCCGACCGGGGCAATCCCGACGCTGGCCGCACTCGAGGAGTCAGGCAATCTCGGTACCGTCGCATTGGCAACGTTCGACCTCGGTCCCGAGGTACTGACTGCCATCGACGAAGGCAACATGCTGTTCGCCATCGACCAGGCGCAGTACCTGCAGGGCTACCTGCCGATCGTGCTGTTGACCAAGTATCTCGAGACCGGCGCGCTTCCGCTCGGTAGCGTTGAGCGGGTCATCTTGACCGGTCCGCAGATCGTGACATCGGACGTCGCAGCAGACGTCCTCCAGTACTCGGAGGAAGGCCTCCGCTAGATGCTGAAACAGGTTGGGGCCCGCTACGGCGGGCCCCAACTACTACCTATGGAGGGAGGAGTGAGTGGCAACTGATTCGGCGCCGGCACCGGCAGCGCCTCCACCGGCAAGCGACGAGAGACTCCGGGAGGTGAGCCAGCTCAGCAGACTGCTCGCACGGCCCGAGCTCGGCGCCGTGGTCGGTGCAGTCCTGGTGTGGGTCTTCTTTGCAATCGTCGCCTTCGACAACAACTTCATCAGCTGGGCAACCACGGCTGCCATACTCAACAGGGCTGCGCCCTTGGGCATCCTGGCAGTTGCGGTGGCACTGCTCATGATCGGAGGCGAGTTCGACCTGTCCATTGGCTCGATCGTCGGATTCGCCGGCATGACGATCATGGTGCTGAGCTTCCCATCGGAAGGTGGCGGGTTTGGCTGGTCGCTATGGCCGGCGGTGTTCGCCGCTCTGGTCATAGCGTTGCTAACGGGGTGGTTCAACGGGTACCTGGTGATAATGACGAAGTTACCTTCGTTCATCATCACGCTGGCGACTCTGTTCATATTCCGCGGGCTGACAATCGCCCTGACTCGCCTGCGCACCAATCGGACGCAGTTGGGGGATCTCGACGAAGTCAGTGGGTTTGCCCTGGCCGACACTCTGTTTGCCAGCCAGTTCACCATCTTTGGGGCGAGATTCCGGGTGGCAATCCTCTGGTGGATTGGCCTTGCGATCCTGGCCACCTGGGTGCTGCTGCGGACCAAGCAGGGAAACTGGATCTTTGGGGCTGGTGGTGACGCCAACGCAGCTCGCAGCGTCGGCGTGCCGGTCAACAAGGTCAAGATCGCCCTGTTCATGACCACCGCATTCGCCGGCTTCCTAGTTGCGTTGATCCAAGCGGTTCAGTTCAACGGTGCAGACACCTTGCGAGGATTCCAGCAGGAGTTCGATGCGATCATCGCAGTGGTCGTGGGCGGAACGCTACTCACCGGTGGCTATGGCTCCGCCATAGGTGCTCTGTTCGGTGCTCTCATCTTTGCGATGGTGCAGCAAGGCATCATCATCACCGGCGTCGACGGTGACTGGTTCCAGGTATTCGTGGGAACGGTTCTGGTCGTTGCGGTGATCTTCAACAACTTCGTCCGGCAGAAGGCGGCCCAACGATGAGTGGCAACGGAACCCCACTGCTTGAAATCAGAAACGTCTCGAAGTACTTCGGAAGCGTCATCGCGCTCGAAGACGTGTCTGCCTTTGTGCGTGCCGGTGAGGTGACCTGCCTCCTCGGTGACAACGGTGCCGGCAAATCCACCTTGATCAAGGTGTTGTCGGGAGTGCACAAGCCAACGAAGGGGCAGTACTTCTTCGACGGCAAGGAGTACAACTTCAACTCGCCGCGCGACGCGCTCGAGCTGGGTATTGCCACGGTCTATCAGGATCTGGCGATGATCCCGCTCATGTCGGTGTGGAGGAACTTCTTCCTGGGCTCGGAGCCCACCAAAGGCTGGGGTCCCTTCAAGAGCTACGACGCCGAGTTCGCCAAGACAACGACAAAGGCCGAGATGGCCAAGATGGGGATCGATATTCGCGATCCCGATCAGACCGTCGGCACGTTGTCCGGTGGTGAGCGCCAGTCGGTCGCCATTGCCCGGGCCGTGTACTTCGGTGCCAAGGTGCTGATTCTCGACGAGCCGACAGCGGCTCTCGGCGTCAAGCAAGCCGGCGTTGTGCTCAAGTACATCCTGCAGGCGAGAAACCGTGGGATCGGCGTGATCTTCATCACGCACAATCCGCACCACGCCTATCCGGTTGCGGATCACTTCGTGATTCTGCGCCGCGGGCAGGTCTACGGCGACTACACGAAGGCCGAGCTGCCGCTCGAGCAGCTGGTGCAGATGATGGCCGGCGGCGCCGACCTCGAGGTTCTCCAGCACGAGCTGGAGGCAGCCTCCCGTGAGGGTGGTGAAGAGGCGGAAGCGCTGGCCGAGACGGCACAGAACATCGAAGCGGAGCTCGACGAGCTCGGCGACGACGCATAGACAGATTCGGGCCGTGATCGGGAACTCCTCCCGGTCACGGCCCTTTTCCCCAATCACGGACGACGGCCAGCGCCTCGTCCGTGATGCGTATGCCCCCCGAATGAGTGCGGCGCCCTTCAACGAGCTCGACGACGGCTTCGGCGTAATGCTCGGACGGCGTCTCTTCCCACGTGGGACCGGCGAACCAGTCAGAACCGTCGGCAAAGCCCTGGGCAGCCAAGAAGTCGGAGCGGAGCTCGGTGTGCTCGGGGCAGGTGAACTCCAAATGATGGGCGAACTCGTGGAGGAGCTGGCTGCGCAACGTCGCCGGCGTACCAGGCACCCTCACGGTCAAGGTCGTCGTGCGGGGCGAGTACTCGGCCCTCGTCTCGAGCTCCCACGCTGCACTCAACGTCGGTCCGACGACGCAGTCGTGGCGGCCCGGGAGCACGCCGACAAAGTCCCCCCAGGTCTCATCAGCCAATGCCCGCAGGTCGTCGGGCACGGTGTCGTCGTGGCGCAACTCGGGAGGCCCTCCCGCACAGGCGGAGAGGGAGACGGCCAGGATCAGGACTATGAGGCTGCGGATCACCCGGCGAGAATACCGGCAGGAGGTTGCGATGGATGTGGTGTTGGATGTCGGTGCGCAATTGGGGGAGTCACCTGTGTGGAGCGCAGAAGAGGGTGTGCTCTACTGGGTGGACATCAACGGTCGGGCGGTTCACGCTTCCGACCCGGCGACCGGCGCCGATCGCGCTTGGCACCTAGAAGGGCGCCCGTCGGCGGTCGCTCGCAGCGCTGATCCGTCACGTCTACTCGTGGCCGTCGAGAACGAGCTGGTGTGGCTCGATCTCGAGTCCGGCGAGCCGACGCCATGGCTCGTGCTCGAAGAACCACAACCGGGAGTGCGGCTCAACGATGGACGCTGCGACCCGGCTGGTCGCCTGTGGATTGGCGGCATGTACGACCCGACGTCTGCTCAGCGGTTCGACGCCTTTCTGCATCGAGTGGAGCCGGACGGTGGTTTCGCAACCGTTCGGTCCGAGGTGGGCTGCGCCAACGGGCTTGCATTCTCACCGGACGGCAACGTGATGTATTGGGCCGACACTCTTCACCAAACCGTGTGGGCCTACGACTACGACGTAGCCACCGGCCAGCAGCGCAACGAGCGTGTCTTCATCGACTTCACGACGCTCCCGGGCCGGCCCGACGGCGCCTGTGTCGACGAGTCCGGCTGCTATTGGATCGCCTGTGTCGGTGGCTCGGCCCTGCTTCGGGTGACTCCCACCGGAGAAGTGGATCGGATTGTGGATGTTCCGGTCCTGCGACCCACCATGCCTGCCTTCGGCGGTCCTGACCTAGACACGCTGTTCATCACGAGCATCGCGGCGCGAGATCCCGAAGCCGACGGCCCCGGTCCCCACGGTGCGGTGCTGGCTTTCGATCCCGGGGTGAAGGGTCTTCCCGAGCCGGCGTTCGCGGGCTAGGTCGGCCCAAGGGCGGGGCTGCTGCGCGGCTTCGGAGAAATGGGAGCTCATGCCGCTGTTGCAGATTCACCGATAGGGTGAGTGGTAGCAAGGAGGTATGCGATGGCGTTCATCCGTCGCGCCCTGTCATCCCGTGAGCTGCGGATTCACCTGTTGCTGTTTGTTGTCCTCGGTGTCGGGCTTGCCGTGCTCGATTGGGCACAGGGCAGAGACGGCACCACCTCGGTATTGGGTCTCGATTGGGCCTATTTCGTGATCTTCCTGTGGAGCCCGATCCTCTTGATCCACGCTGTGGTCTCGTGGTTTGGCGGCAAGTATGTCGATTCGATGGATCGGCGGACGTTGGGGAAGCTCTACGGCTCCTGGTTCACCGGGGGGCACAAGGAGTAAGCCGAGCGAGTGCCGGCCGGCTGGTGTGTGTCGGATCGCCGCATTCTGGATCTCGATGTGAGCCGAGAAACGATTGGAACGTTCCAAAGGCCGGCGGTAGTATCGGCTGAGGACAGCTGGAGGGACCATTGGTTAGACCGCCGGTCTGGTTTGAGCGTGAGATCTTGCCCGATCTCTACGCCGACGTGTCCGCTCGCGCCGTCGTCCTCGGCCCGGCAAGCGCATCGCCGGAGGATCCCTACCGTGATCTCGTGACGGCCCGGGGCATCGTCGCCTCCCAGCACCTCTACACCGGGGAGCTCATGGACCTGGCGCCCGGCTTGAGGGTCATCGCCCGCACCGGGATCGGCTACGACAAGGTCGATCTCGATGCCGCCACAGCACGCGGGATCGCAGTGTGCAACACGCCGGATGCCCCCACGATCTCCACCGCCGAGCACACCATCGCTCTCGTGCTCATGGTGGCCAAGAACGTGAAACGATCGGAGGCGGAGCTCAGGGGAGGGGGAACGGACTTCTACGCCCGCCACACCGGCATCGAGCTCGAAGGCCGCACTCTCGGTCTCGTCGGCTTCGGGCGAATCGCCCGACTGGTAGCCGCGATGGCCCAGGGGCTCGGCATGACCATCGCCGCGTTCGACCCTTACGTCGCCGCAACCGAGTTCGGGAGTGTTTCTCGCTACGACACGCTGGAACAGCTTGCTGCGGTCGCGGATGTGCTTTCGCTCCACGTTCCGCTCACCGCCGAGAACGCCGGGCTGATCGACAAGGATCTGCTGGGAGCACTGAAGCCCGGCGGGGTCCTCATCAACACAGCCCGCGGCGGTCTTGTCGACCTAGTGGCGTTGGAAGGCGCACTCGAGTCCGGCCACCTCTTTGGCGCCGGGCTCGACGTGACCGACCCCGAGCCGCTGCCTCCAGACCATCCGCTGCTCCACCGCCTCGATGTTGTCGTCACCCCGCACGTGGCGGCCGGTACGGCCGGCGCCAAACGGCGCATCTTCAAGGCCGCCTTCAATCAGGTCATCCAAGTCCTCGACGGAACCCAACCCCAGCACCTCGTCAACCCCGAGGTCTGGAGCTGAATCATTGATAGGAGACAAAGTGAAGAAGACCATCGGCATCGGTGTCGTCGGATTCGGCTGGATGGGTCAGGCGCACAGCCGGGCTTACCGCAACATCCCCGTCTACTTCGCCGAGACCGGCCTCGAACCAAGGCTCGTTGCCGTCGCCGACAACGTTGCGGAGCGGGCCAAGCTGGCGGTCGACAACTTTGGGTTCGGCGTGGGAACCGAGAACTGGCGCGACCTGCTCGAGCGTGACGACATCGACATCATCGACTGCACCGCACCGACGGGTATGCACGAGGAAGTGGCTGTCGCCGCTGCTGCTGCCGGCAAGCACGTCACATGCGAGAAGCCGGTGGGAATCAGCCCCCAGGCCACGGCGATCATCGAGAACGCCACCCGCAAGGCAGGAGTCATCACCGGGTGCGGCTACAACTACCGCTGGGCGCCGATGGTCCAGTACACCCGCCAACTCATCGACGAGGGGCGTTTCGGGGAACTGACTCACTATCGCGGCCGCTTCTTCTCTATGTACGGGCGAGATCGGCTCGGCTTGCTCTCCTGGCGCTTCAAACAGGACGAGGCGGGGTACGGTGCGCTTGCCGACATCATGTCCCATGCCATCGATATGGCCCAGTTCATCTGCGGACCGATCAAGCGCGTGGTCTCGGTGAAGGAGATCTTCGTCAAGGAGCGGCCGCTGCCTACCCCGGGTGCTGCGACTCACTACGAGCGGGGCAAGCCGGGGGACCCAACCGGCGAGGTCACCAACGAGGACTATGTGGGAGCGCTCGTGGAGTTTGAGAACGGAGTGCGGGGCACCCTCGAGGCCGATCGATCCATCTTCGGGCCGCAGAGTCAGATGTCCTTCGAGATGAACGGATCCAAGGGTGCCGCCTACTGGGACCACGAGAAGCTCAACCAGCTTCAGCTCTACCTTCCCGAGGAGCAGCCGACCGACGGCTTCGTCGAGGTTCTCTCCGGCGACGCCTACAAGCATCACGGCAACTTCGTGCCCGGTGGGGGCAACTCCATCGGCTACGAGGATCTGAAGACCATCGAGGCGCTGGAGTTCATCACCGCAGTTGCGGAGGGCCGACCCAACCGCCCGGACTTCGGCGATGCCCTCGCTGCGGCATCTGTTGCCGCGGCGATGGTGCGGTCCTGGGAGACCGGGCAGTGGGAGGACGTCGTCAGCCTGCGAATCGACTGAGGAGGGCCCGGTGCTGGTCGAGAACACAACGAAGCAGAAGCTGCGTGCCGGTGAGGCCGTGTTCGGCTGCTTCTTTCGCTATGCCAGTCCGACTCTCGCCGAGCATGTCGCGATGCAGGGTTGGGACTTCCTCATCTATGACGGGGAGCACGGCTCGCTGGAGCCACGGGACATGGAGGATCTGGCCCGAGCCGCTGAGCTGCATGGGGTGACGCCCCTGGCCAGGGTGACGGCCAACGAGCCCGCGACCATCCTGCGCTATCTGGATGCGGGGGCGCACGGATTGCATGTGCCCTGGGTAAACACGGCCGAAGAGGCGGAGCGGGTCGTTGTGTCTGCCAAGTACGGGCCGCGAGGATTGCGCGGGCTGGCGGGGAGCCGGCAGGGCGGCTGGGGCAATACGGAATCCCTCGCCGACTTCACGGCGCGAGCCAACGAGGAGACCTTGGTCGTAGTCCACATCGAGACGGCAGACGCCGTCGCCGCGGTCCAGGAGTACACCGAGATCGACGGTATCGACGTGCTGTTCATCGGGCCAACCGACTTGTCGCACTCACTCGGTCATCCCGGCAATCCGTCTCATCCCGAGGTACAGGACGCGATGGCGTCGGTTGCGGACGTGGTCGCGCGCTCCAACAAGACGCTCGGCATCTATGCCGGATCGCCGGACTTCGCCGCCGACTGGTTTGCCAAGGGAGCTCGCTACTTCACGGCAGGGCTCGAGGGTTTCGTCAAACAAGCAATGCAGAACTACCTGGCCGCGGTGCGTGGCTGAGAGGAGAAGGTAATGGAGACAATCCGACTGACCACCGGGCAAGCCATCGTCAAGTGGTTGCTGGCACAACGCACCGTGGTTGACGGTGAGGAAGTGGGGGTGTTCGCCGGCGTGTTCGGGATCTTCGGTCACGGCAACGTCACCTGTCTCGCCGAGGGGTTGGAGCCGGTGCAGAATGACCTCCCGACGTGGCGGGGTCACAACGAGCAGTCCATGGCTCTCAGCGCCGTCGCCTATGCCAAGGCGATGCGAGGCAAGCGCATCATGATCGCAACCTCCTCCATCGGTCCGGGCAGTACCAACATGGTCACGGCGGCTGCTGCCGCGCACGCCAATCGCATTCCCGTGTTGCTCTTCTCCGGCGACACGTTCCAACACCGCATCGTCGACCCTGTGCTCCAGCAGGTCGAGCAGTTCAACAACCCGACCATCACCGCAGCTGATGCGTTCAAGCCGGTGACCCGCTACTGGGATCGAATCAGCCGGCCGGAGCAGATCGTGCAGTCGCTACCGCAGGCGTTGGCCGTCATGCTGGACCCGGCGACGCGCGGTCCCGCCTTCTTCGCACTTCCTCAGGACATTCAGGCCGAGGCGTACGACTTCCCGACCAAGTTCTTCGAGCCGCGGGTGCACTACCTCCGGCGGCCCGGCCCGGACCCGCGGGACATCGACAAGGCGGCCCAGCTGCTCATGGCGGCGGAGAAGCCGATGATCATCTCCGGTGGTGGTGTCCACTACTCCGACGCAGTTGCCGAACTGACCGCCTTCGCGGAGAAGAGAGGAATCCCGGTTGTGGAGACGGTTGCGGGCAAGGCTGCGCTGGTGCACACCCACCCGAACTATGCGGGACCGATCGGGGTGACGGGGTCGACTGCTGCCAACGCAGTTGCCGAGGATGCCGACGTGGTGCTGGCCATCGGCACCCGACTGCAGGACTTCACCACCGGATCGTGGTCGGTGTTCAAGAACCCGGACTGCAAGATCGTCACGATCAACACAGCCAGTTGGGATGCGCATAAGCAGATGTCCGTACCGGTCGTTGCCGACGCCAAGGTCGCCATTGCCGCTCTTGATGCGGCCATCGGCGACTATGCGGCGCCGGATGGATGGCTGGCATTCAGCCAGAGCCGTATCGCCGAGTGGCACGACTACCTCGACTCGTGGCAGGACGTGACGCCGGGTCGAAAGCCCGCATACGCCGAAGTGATCCAGGTCATCAACGAGATCTGCGACGACGACGACTATTGCCTGTCGGCGGCTGGCGGTCTTCCCGGGGAGTTGGTGATGGGCTGGCGGTCGAAGTCGGTCGGATCCTTCGATTCCGAGTACGGGTACTCGACGATGGGCTACGAGATCGCAGGTGCCTGGGGCGCCAAGATGGCCAGAGGCGACGGAGATGTCATTTGCTGGACCGGGGACGGGTCCTACCTGATGATGAACTCCGACGTGTACTCGACGGTGATGGCCGGGCACAAGGTCATCTTCATGGTCTGCGACAACGGCGGTTTTGCCGTCATCAACCGGTTGCAGGTCAACCAGGGTGGCGCCGAGTTCAACAACCTGCTGCGCACCACCAAGCACGAGCGCTACTTCCACGTCGACTTCGTCAAGCACATCGAGGCGATGGGAGCGATCGCCGAGAAGGTGGAGAGGGTGGAGGACCTGCCCGCTGCGTTCGCCAGGGCCAAGGAGGCGGACCGCAGCTATGCCATCGTCGTCGACATCGACGAGTACACGTGGACGGAGGGCGGAGCCTGGTGGGAGGTCGGTGTGCCCGAAGTCAGCGACCGCGAGCAGGTGCGTGTCGCTCGAGCTGCGCTGGAGGCGGAGAAGAAGCACCAGCGCGTGGGTGTGTAGTGGAACTCGATGGCAAGGTTGCGCTGCTGACCGGCGCCGGCTCCTTTGTCGGCGCCGCCATCGCCCAGCGCCTCGTCCAGGCTGGAGCCAAGGTCGTGCTGGGCGGTCGCAACGAAGAGCACGGCGCGGCGGCGTTGGGTCCGCTCGGCGACTCTGCGGTCTTCGTCCGTTCTGACGTGAGTGTCGACGCCGATCTCGACGGCATGGTCGAGGCCGCCCTGGGCCGCTACGGCGGGATCGACTACGTGGTCACCGCAGCAGCCGTGTTCGAGTGCGGGATGCTGGAGACGACCAGAGACAACTGGCGACGTTCCTTCGACATCAACGTGATCGGCAACGCCATGCTGATCCAGAAGGCGGTGCCGCACATGCGGGAGCGCGGGGGAGGGGCTGTAGTGATCGTCGGCTCCATCTCGGGCAAGCACTCGCAGCCAAACCGCATCGTCTATCCAACGACGAAGGCGGCCCTGCTGGGGCTGACCCGCAACATGGCGCATGCGCTGGCGCCAGACGACATCAGAGTGAACCTCATCACCTTGGGATGGACGTGGAGCCGCAACATCGAGGGCCGCCGCGGTACCCGGGAGGCGGCGGACGCGTTTGCCGCCGAGTTCCAACTCATGGGTCGGATGGTCGACCCCGAGGAGGTCGGGGATGCCGTCGTCTTCCTTTGCTCCGATCGGGCCTCCGCCATCACCGGTGCCGACCTTGCCGTGGACTGCGGCTACGACTCCGTCGGTCCCGAAGCGATCGGCCAGGCCTTCGAGAAGCACCCCTATCGATGAGCCTCCCCGTTCCGGCGGACACCAGTTCCCAATACGGAAGTGAGATCCGCCAGAACGGTTGGGGTGGGTCGAACGGCCGATGCCGACCCGATCCCGAGCGTCGTCGCCCGGGTAGCCTCCGCAGCTATGGAGATCAGGTGGCTGACTGCCTTCATCGATATGCCAAGCCATCTCTTCGATGCGGGTGCGACCTTCTGGGAGGAGGTCACCGGTTCATCGCGTACCGAGATGCGAGGAGAACGGGAGGAGTTTGCGACGCTGGTACCACCCGATGGCGATTCGTACTTGCGGGTGCAACGGGTGGGGGAGGGCGAACCACGCATCCACCTGGATCTCCACGTCGGCGCAAAGACCGAGGCTCTCGAGCGAGCCCGTCGACTTGGCGCAAACCTCGTTGTCGACCTTGGTTGGCTGATCATGCGGTCGCCGGGTGGCCTGGTGTTCTGCCTCGTCGATGATGAAGGCGAATCGGTCCGGCCTGCCCCGAATGCCGACCCGCCGCACCGGCTCGATCAGCTCAGTCTCGACATCCCTGCCGTCCTATTCGATTCCGAGAGACGGTTCTGGGCGGCGCTGACCGGATGGGATCTACAAGAGAGCGCTCTCGATGAGTTCACCCGGCTCAACGTGCCTACTCGTCTTCCGTACCGGATCCTTCTGCAGCGGCTCGGCGAGGATGACGGAGGAAACGAGGTCAGGGCACACCTCGACATCGCTTGCGGCGGCAACATCGACGAAGTGGCCACTCGTCACGAGAGCTTCGGAGCGACCAGCCTCGGGCGACGCAAGTACTGGGTCACAATGCAAGACCCTGTTGGTCTCCCGTACTGCCTTACCCCTCGTGACCCGGAGACGGGCTCGGTTCCGCAAGCTGAGTGAAGCTCCGTACTCTGCTCAGTCATACAATCGTGTCATGCCTTACTCGCTTGACCTCAGGACCATCAGCCTCCGGCGCTTCGCCGAGATACTCACGACGTTCGAGATGCTCCCGAGCCGAAAGGTGCTTGCCGACCACATCACGTCGGTTGTCGCCGAGCTAGCCCAAATGGGTGTTGTCGATCTCGAGGGATTGCGCCGCTTGCTCGCCGACAAGAACCGTTACTCCGAACTGGCCGCGCGTCTTGGTGTCGACGAGTCCTACCTCACCCTGCTCAATCGAGAGGTCAACGCCTACCGGACCAAGCCAACACCGCTCGCCAAGCTCGAGGTGTTCCCTGATGACGAGTTGGCGGCCCTGAAGCGCGCCGGGATCACATCAACGAAGCATCTCTACGATCGTTGCCGCGTCAAGGATGACCGCGCCAGCCTTGCGGCCGACCTCGACGTCGACAGGAGCCGGCTGGAAACTGCTCTGAAGATGGCGAACCTGGTTCGCATCAACGGAGCCGGGCCCGCTTTCGCCCGTTTCTTCCTGGATGTCGGAATCGGCACGCCGGAGGATTTCCGCCGGCTGGATCCTGCTGCGGTCGCCGAGCAGTACAACACATCGATTGCCGACGACCCCTCGCAACCGAAACTGCGCAGCGAGGACATCGACTACTGCAGGCGATTTTCCGAGGGGCTCTACACCGACATCGAATGGTGAATGCGCTCGATCCCATCGAGGATCAGCCGCAACCCGAAATCGAACTCGCTCTCGGTGCCGGGAGGCGGCTCGCCGATGTGCTGGCGGACGTGCAGCGCAAGGTCGGGGTAGACATCTGCGGGTAGCTGTTCCAGGAACTCGTCGGCGAGCCCGTCCAGATCATTCATGTCGACGGCGAAGCTCACCTGCTGCATCGCATATCCGACGATGTGGTTCTCCACCACGTGATATGCGTGATGGGTCAGCGCCTCGTCGAGACCACCGTCACGGAACGTGCGCAATGCGACATCCATATACCGCATCCGGGCCGGGCCGAGGTTCAGCCGCGACACCCACAACATGCTCGCCCAAGGGTGCCCGAGTAGAGCCTCTTTGGCGGACACGGCACGCCGCCGGGTTGTTGCCTTCCAGTTGTCATCCTCGGTGAGATCGATCTCGGCTGCGATTGCGTCGAGGATCCCATCGAGGATCTCGTCCTTGTTGGCGACATGGTGGTAGAGCGACATCGCCTCGACACCGAGCTCGGCGGCCAGCTTGCGCATGGTGAGGGCGGCAATGCCACCGCCATCGGCCAGGCCGACGGCAGCTTCGAGGACGCGGTCTCTGCTCAGGGGCTCTCTCTGCATTTCAGGATCTTACCTCTTGACAGCCTTACAACGTATGGTTATCTTGCTCGATACAACCTTACAACGTAAGAGAGGTCGGAAGCAATGAAGGCAATCACCCAATACGAGTACGGCGGACCGGACAAGCTGAAGTTCGAAGACATCGACAAGCCGATTCCCGCGGATGACGAGGTCCTGATCGAGGTCAAGGCTGCATCACTCAACATCGCCGACTGGCACATGATGACCGGTACCCCCTACATGGTGCGTCTCATGGGCTCGGGGCTGCGCCGCCCGAAGAGCCCCAAGGTAGGAAGCGACGTCGCCGGGATCGTCACCGCGGTCGGCAAGGACGTGAGTCGCTTTGCTCCTGGTGACGAGGTGTTTGGCGAAATCGGTGGTGCGTTTGCCGAGTACGCAGTCGCCAAGGAGAGGCACATCGCCCACAAGCCGGAGAGCGCAAGCTTCGAAGAGGCGGCAGCAGTCCCCCTTGCGGGCTTCACTGCGCTCCAGGGCCTGCGCGATCACGGACAGGTGAAAGCAGGAGACAAGGTTCTCGTCAACGGGGCGTCCGGTGCGGTCGGCACATGGACGGTGCAGATTGCCAAGGCGCTGGGTGCCGAGGTGACCGCAGTGTGCAGCACCCGGAACGTCGACGCTGCTCGTGAGATGGGTGCCGACCATGTCGTCGACTACACCAAAGAGGATTTCACCAAGCTCGGTCGGAGGTTTGACGTCCTCATCGACAACGTCGGCAACCGCAAGCTGAGCGCCTGCCGTGACCTGCTCGTCGATGGTGGGCGGTACGTCATGGTGAGCGGACCAAAGCGGAAGCTTCTCGGACCAATGGGCAGAATGCTGGCAGCTCAGTTCATCTTCGTGGGCCGAAGCCAGAAGTTCGTTTGGTTCGTCGCAAATGTGAACCTCGAAGACCTCGAGCTTCTCGGCAACATGGTTGAAGAAGGCAAGATTGCCGCCAGGATCGAGCGGACCTACTCCCTCAGCGAGGTGCCTGATGCGTTCCGCTATCTCGGCGAGGGCCACGCCCGCGCCAAGTTGGTGGTCACGGTCTAGGGCTCGAGCACGACGACCTGCTGGCCCTCCTCGCCAAGGCGGAGCCACAGGTCGTCGCCGGGCCCGGATCGCAATATCGAAGACGTTACGACATCGGCCTGTTGGAACGTTCCAACCGCACGGATATATACTGCGCGGTACGCAGGAGGGCTCATGGGTCGATTCGACGAGAAAGTCGCCCTGATAACCGGAAGCACGCAGGGTGTCGGTGAGGCGGTCGCCCGCCGGCTCACCGCGGAGGGTGCGGTGGGCATGGTCGTCTGTGGACGCAATCGGGAGCGCGGGGAGGCCGTTGTCGCCGACCTGACGGCTGCGGGGACACGAGCCATCTTCATCCCGGTGGAGTTGAGCGATCCGGACAGCTGCCGAGCACTGGTCGCCGCTGCCGACGCCGAGTTCGGGCGCATCGACATCCTCGTCAACTCGGCTGCCCTGACCTTGCGGGGCACGATCGTCGACACCTCGGTGGAGTTGTGGGACCAGATGTTCGACGTCAACGTGCGCGCTCCATTCCTGCTGATGCAGAGTGTCATCGCGGTCATGCGTCGTGAAGGCAACGGCGGCACCATCGTCAACATCGGATCCAACGCTTCGCACGGCGGGCCTCCCATCCTCCTCCCGTACTCCGTGTCGAAGGCAGCCCTGGCGGCGATGACCAAGAACGTTGCGTACTCGGTGGCGTGGGACGGCATCCGGGTCAACTGCATCAACCCCGGCTGGATGGACACGCCGGGGGAGGACGTCATTCAGCGCCGTTTCCACAGCGACGGAGGGGACTGGCTCGAGGAGGCGGAAAGCGGGATGCCCTCCGGGCAGCTCATCAAGACCGATGAAGTCGCCGCCGCGATTGCCTTCCTCGCCTCTGAGGAGTCCGGTGTCATGAACGGCGCCCTCGTCGACTACGACCAAGCGATCATCGGGGCAGGCAACGCCCCAATCCCGCAACCGGAGGACCGGCCGTGAGCTACGACCTGATCACTGTGGGCCGGGTCAACATGGATCTGTTCGCCCAGGACATCGGCGCCGACTTCGCCGACATCACGGGCTTCGATGCCGCCGTCGGCGGCAGCCCAACCAATGTTGCGATGGGGGCAAGTCGCCTCGGCGCGGCGACGGTCGCCTTCACAGCCGTCGGCGACGACACGGTGGGCGACTTCGTACT
>JASJBC010000090.1 GCA_030066715.1 Acidimicrobiia bacterium | reverse complement strand
TTGGTGCGACCTGCGCTCGAGTTCCATTCCAGTCAAGAGACGGTGCCGAGGCGTCTTTCCAGGAAGGCACGGACATCGCTGTTGTTGGTGAGGTCGATGGCACGCCGATAGGCCGCGATCGCCTCGTCGTAGCGGTGGAGGCGTTTCAGGAGCTCGGCGCGGGCTGAGTGAAACCACGGATAGTCCTCGAGTTCGCTCGCAACATCATCGAGTGCGGAGAGACCCTCTTCGTCGCCTTCGGCCATGGCGATGGCGACAGCCCGGTTCAGTGAGACAACAGCGGAGGGCTGCATGTCGAGGAGGCGGTCGTAAAGGGCCCTGATCTGGCCCCAATCGGTGTCCGCAAAGGTTGCGGCGTCGGCATGGAGGGAAGCGATCGCAGCCTGGATCTGATACGGACCCGGGCGACCTTGGGCGAGAGCCCGGTCGAGCAAGTGCTCCGCCGCCGCTATCTCGTCGCGGTGCCACAGGGTGCGGTCCTGATCCTCGAGCAGAACGACGCCACGATCGTCGGTGCGAGCATCGCGGCGGGAGTGGTTGATGCGCATGAGCGCACTCAAGCCGAGTGCCTCCGGCTGGTCGGGGAGTAGCCGGTTGAGCTCATCGCTCAACCGGATTGCATCGGCGCATAGGGAGTTGCGAACGATGTCGTCTCCGAACGTAGCCGAGTATCCCTCGTTGAAGATCAGGTAGATGACGGCCAGCACGGCGCGGAGACGCGCCGGCAGCTGCTCGAGGTCCGGCACTCGATAGGGGATTCCCGCATCGCGGATCTTGCGTTTCGCCCTGACGATCCGCTGCGCCATCGTGGTCTCGCGGGTGAGGAACCCCCGCGCGATCTCGGCGGTGGAGAGCCCACCCACCGTCTTGAGCGTGAGCGCGACCTGGGCGTCGAGAGCGAGAGTCGGGTGGCAGCACGTGAAGATGAGGCGTAGCTGATCGTCATCCATCGTGTGTTCCGGGGCGGCCGCGGTCTGGTCGGCTGCGATCCTCCGCTCCAAGTCGGCGAGCTTCCTCTCGTAGTTGGCCTGGCGTCGCAGCCGGTCGATCGCCTTGCGGCGTGCGGTCGTTGTCAGCCAGGCGCCGGGGTTATTCGGCACCCCGGCCTCCGACCATTTCGTCAATGCTGCGGTCACGGCGTCCTGCACCGCGTCCTCGGCCAGGGCAAAGTCACCAACCTGCCGAATCAGAGTGGCGACGACCCTTCCGTACTCGTCGCGGAAGGCACGCTCGATCGCGGCGTGCCAGTTCACTCCGCGATCTTGTCGTTCTCCCAGTCCCACAGCGGGCGAACCTCGACCGAGCCGTGCCAGGAACCGGGTAGCTCGGCTGCCACCGAAACCGCAGCATCGAGATCGGGGACATCGATCAGGTAGAAGCCGCCAAGAACCTCCTTGGTTTCTGCGAACGGCCCGTCGGTGGTCATGGTCTCACCAGAGCGGACGCGGACCGTGGTTGCGGTTTCCGTGCCGGCAAGGGCCTCTCCGCCCAGGTTGATGCCGCGAGCGTTGATGCTCTCGGTGAACTCGTAGTACTTCTCCATGATCCCGGCCATCTCCTCGGGGCTGGCTTCGACCGTGGGATCGGAGTAGATCAGCAGTGCGTATTTCATGGGTGGCTCCCTCTCCTGTAGCGGCCCTCTGCCGCTCCTTGTCAGGACAACGAACGGAAAGGCCCGTAATCGACACTACTTGTCAGGTATCTCTCGGAGTTGCCCGATTCTGTCCTTCGGCCGGCAGCCGCACAGAATCGGCGTTGCTCATCACAGGGCGCAGTGTCCCCGCCGACCGGGCCACCACTGCCCCGTCCCCCCGTCCTAAGCTGAGCGCATGAGTGATTACCGCCCCCCGCTTCGAGACATTCGGTTCGTCATGGAGAGCATTGTCGACCTCGATCAGCTGGCGACACTGCCCGGATATGAGCACGTTGAGTCCGAGGATGTGTACGCCGCCCTCGATGAGGCGGGACGTTTCCTCTCCGAGGTGGTCGCCCCGACGAACACGGTCGGTGACACCGAAGGCATCAGCATGCGCGACGACGGCTCAGTGACGGTCCCCGAGCAAATCGCAGCCGCCTATCGGCAGCTGGTCGAAGCCGGCTGGCCTGCGGTGACGGGAGACCCTGAGTACGGGGGACACGGGTTCCCCGGGGTCATGGCGACGGCCTTTCAGGAGATGCTCACGGCCTCCAATATGGCTTTCTCGCTTTGCCCGATGCTGACCACCAGCGCCGTCGAAGCCTTCCAACACCATGGCAGCGACGAACTCAAGGCCGTCTACCTGGAGAAGCTGATTACCGGCGAGTGGACCGGGACGATGGCTCTCACCGAGCCCGAAGCGGGCTCGGATGTCGGCGCACTGCGTGCCAAGGCTTGGCCTGAGGACGACGGCACCTGGCGAGTCCAAGGGA
Organism: Acidimicrobiia bacterium; assembly: GCA_030066715.1. Lineage (GTDB taxonomy): Bacteria > Actinomycetota > Acidimicrobiia > Spongiisociales > UBA5794 > JAAETI01. The sequence goes on along the minus strand of JASJBC010000090.1, from coordinate 10,445 downwards.
CGAAGATCTACATCACCTGGGGCGACCACGAGATGGCCGACAACATCGTTCACTTCGTGCTGGCCCGCGCTCCGGAAGCCCCGCCGGGGACCAAGGGGATTTCGCTGTTCCTCGTGCCGAAGTACCTCGTCAACCCCGACGGGACTCTCGGGGAGAAGAACGACGTGGAGTGTGTCGGCGTCGAGCACAAGCTCGGCATCCACGCCAGCCCGACCTGCGTGATGGCGTACGGCGAGCAAACCGGCGCCGTCGCCTACCTCGTCGGAGAGGTGAACGCCGGGATGCGATGCATGTTCACCATGATGAACGATGCCCGTCTGCACGTGGGTCTCGAGGGCCTCGGCTTGTCGGTCCGTGCCTACCAGCTGGCCTTGGCCTATGCGCAGGAGCGTCGCCAGGGCCGGGCGATTGGTGCTCCCAAGGACCAGGCGTCACCGATCATCGAGCATCCCGACGTGCGCCGCATGCTGATGACGATGAAGGCCAATATCGAGGCAATGCGGGCCCTCATTCTCGATACCTCGGCCGCCGGCGATCGCAGCGCGCACGCCGGTGATGAAGCGGACCGGGTTGCGGCCTCCAACCGAGCCGCGTTGCTCACCCCGATCGCCAAGGCGTGGGCAACCGACGTGGGAGTGGAACTCACCTCGCTGGGTATCCAGATCCACGGCGGGATGGGTTTTGTCGAGGAAACCGGCGCTGCCCAGCACTGGCGGGATTCACGGATTGCCCCGATCTACGAGGGCACCAACGGCATCCAGGCAATGGACCTCGTGATGCGCAAGCTGCCCCTTGCCGGCGGAGCAGTAGTCGCCGATTACATGGCAGAAATGGAGGCCACGGCCGAAGCGCTGGTCGCCGCAGGCGACGGGGCCGCAGCTATGGGCACCGCCCTCCAGGAGGCCGTCGGGCGGCTACGGGAGTCGACCGAGTGGTTGCTCGCCGCAGAACCCGTTGATGCTCTAGCCGGGGCAACGCCGTATCTCCGGCAGTTCGGTGTCGTCGCCGGTGGCTACTACTCGAGCCGGATGGCGCTCGCCGCATTGCACAGACTCGAGTCGGAGGACGATCCGTGGCTGCGTGCCAAGGTCGACACCGCACGCTTCTACATGGATCAGATCCTGCCGCAAGGCGCCGGTGCGGTTCCGGCCGTGGTGGCCGGCGGCGAGCAGCTGTTCGCAGTCGGCATCGATCTGCTCGACTGAACATGGCGGAACGCCCGGATTGGCGGCGTTCGCGGCGCATGTGCGCCAGACTGGGCAGATGAGACGATTGCTCAACTGGGTGCTGGGTGCACTGGCCGCAATAACCGCCGTCGCCGCGCTGCGACCGCGGGGCCGAGCCGAGGCCCCGGGTGGAGACGTCGTGACCACCACCGCGAGCCGGCACCATTGGTTCGACGAACCGCTCTCAGTGGCGGGCGCGGTCATCGGTCGCCTGCGGGAGCACCATATGCCGATGATCGCCGGCAGCCTGGCGTATTACGCCTTTCTCGCCATGTTTCCTGCGGCCATCGCCGCAATCTCGATCTATGGACTCGTGCTCGACCCGGCGGATCTCACCGCACAGATCGAGAGCATTGCCGAGGCCCTTCCCGAGGAGACGGCGACCTTCATCTCTACGCAGCTGGAGTCCATCGTCGAGTCCTCCGACTCGGGGCTCGGTGTCGCCGCCGTACTCAGCATTCTCGCCGCCCTGTGGTCGGCGTCGGCAGGCACCAAGGCCCTCATCGTTGGCATCGACATTGCCTATGAGACCCCGGAGAACCGGTCCTTTGTCGTGCTACGAGGAATGGCCCTGGTCATCACAATCGGTTTGATCGGCTTTGTCGCTACCGCGGCGTCCGCCGTCACATTCCTCCCCGGACTCTTGGATGCCGTTGGTGCCGACGACCTCATCGGTTTCGTCGAGTACGGACGATGGCCGGTCATCTTCGTGATGGTGATCATCGGGCTCGGCCTTCTCTACAAGATCGGACCGAACCGGCCCGCAGCCAAATCCCCGTGGATCTCGGTTGGGGCGTTGGTCGTTGCCGCGCTCTGGCTTCTTGCCACCGTGGGCTTCTCGGTGTTCGCCAACAACGTGCCCTCCCTTGGTGCCACCTACGGGGCGTTGTCGAGTGTGTTCGTCCTCCTGCTGTGGTTCTTCATGTCCGGCCTGATCGTCCTCACCGGTGCCGAACTAAACGCCGAATTGGAATCCCGGAACCTGGCCCATCGCCATATCCGCAACGGTCGCAGCCGGTGAATCGCCATCCAATGGGCATGGTTCCTGATTCCGCCGACTAGGTTGGACATGTCTGTTGGGCCATTCCGGCCCCACCTCAACCCAGAACGCCGATGACAACCACCGCCACATTTGCTGAAATCGGCATCGACAGCGACCTCGTCGATGCTCTCACCACCCAGGGCATCAGCGATCCCTTCCCGATACAGCTGCTGACGATTCCCGACGCACTCGACGGCAAGGACGTGTGCGGCAAGGCGAAGACTGGCTCGGGCAAAACTCTCGCTTTCGGCCTTCCGATCGTGCAGCAGCTGGAGCGGGCCCAGGTCAAGCGGCCGCTTGCGCTCGTGTTGGTTCCCACACGGGAACTGGCGCAGCAGGTCACCGCCGTCCTCGAGCCGCTTGCAGACGTGCGCGGCTTCAAGACCACGGCGGTCTACGGCGGAGCCCCGATGGGGGTTCAGACCAAAGCTCTCCGCCGCGGTGTGGAAATCGTCATCGCCACCCCGGGCAGATTGATCGACCTGATCGAGCGCAAGGAGTTGCTGCTCGAGGATGTCCGCATGGTCGCCATCGACGAGGCCGATCAGATGGCCGACATGGGGTTCCTGCCACAGGTCCGCCGCATCATGAGCGGGATCTCGGCAGCACATCAGACCTTCCTGTTCTCGGCAACACTCGATGGTCAGGTCGGCACCTTGGTGAGCGCCTACATGGATCAGCCTGCTCGCCACGATGCCGAACCGGATGGGGAAACAGTTGACACAATGGAGCACCGGTTCCTCAAGGTGCACCACATGGACAAGGTCAAGATGGCGGCAGCGATCGCTGAGTCCTCCGACCGGACCCTCTTGTTCGTCCGCACCAAAGCGGAGTGCGACCGCGTGGCCAAGAGCTTGCGGGACATCGGTGTCGAAGCCAGGGCGATTCACGGTGATCTGCACCAGCGGCAACGAGACCGCGCCCTGGCCGGTTTTGCGGCTGGATCGACCCCGGTGTTGGTCGCAACGAATGTCGCTGCTCGTGGGTTGCACATCGACGACGTTGATGTCGTGGTCCACTATGACCCACCGGACGATCCAAAGACATATCTGCATCGGTCCGGACGAACGGCACGGGCGGGGGAGTCGGGTCTGGTCGTTACGTTTGTCGAGTGGGATCAGGTGAACGAGGTGCTCGGAATCCAGCGCCGCGCCGGTCTGAACGTTCCCATCATCAAGATGTTCTCCAACGACGAGCGGGCGCTGGATCTTGCGTCATGGAAGCCGGATCCCGAGCTCGCACCCTTCCGCGGGAAGCGTTCGCATCCGATGTCCCGCGGCCGCCGGCGCCGCTGAGCAGAACCACGGGGCCGATTACGCTTCGGCCCGCACGACGAGACAGGAGCAAGCATGGCCCAGTACGACTCACAACCCGAGATGACGATTGATCTCGCCAAGACCTACTCGGCCACGCTCCACACGAACCACGGGGACATCAGCATCGAGTTCGACGCGGTCAAGTCGCCGCTGACGGTCAACAACTTCGTTTTCCTGGCCAAGGACGGCTTCTACGACGGAGTCATCTTCCACCGGGTCATCAAGGGCTTCATGATCCAGGGTGGTGATCCCACCGGCACCGGCATGGGTGGGCCCGGGTACCGCTTCCGTGACGAGCTGGAGGGTCCCGGCACCTACAGCCGCGGCACCGTGGCGATGGCCAATGCCGGTCCCAACACCAACGGGTCGCAGTTCTTCATCATGCACACCGACTACGGCCTGCCCCACAACTACTCGATATTTGGACAGGTCACCGAGGGTCTCGATATCGTCGACGCCATCGCCAACACGCCGACAGGGGCGCAAGATCGTCCGCACGACGATTGTGTAATCGAACGGGTGACTGTTACCGAGGCGTAAGCGGAGCTAGCTGGCCCGAGCGCGCCGGGCGCGATCCCGGAGGCGACGACGGAGACGACGACGGTCTCCGGAGCTCATGCCACCCCAGACCCCCTCGGTCTGATTGGTGGCGAGGGCGTACTGGAGGCACTGCTCCTGAACCGGACAGAGGCCGCAGATTCGCTTCGCCGGCATGGCCGCAGCTTCGTCCTCACCGGGAGGAAAGAAGACTTCGGAGTCTGCACCGGCGCAAGCTGCTTCATCCCGCCATTCATGCTCGGGTTCCCAGATTTGCTCTTCTAGTGCCATCACCATTTCGCACACCCCCTTCTCGGGCGCAGTTACCCTCTATAACGATCAGGACGGTGATCTATTCCTGAACCCCGAGAGTTGGATGCGGATAATGCACCCGCAACTAGGCCCGGTCAAGGCATTTTCACTTACTTTTCACATAGTTCGAGGCCCAGGTTCCCGTGGATGAAGATGGGCTGGGGATGTCGTGAAATACGTAGCTGATTACACCGTCGCTATGGGCGACCTCGCCCCCCGTGCCGGGCTGCGGGGCCGCTCCCTCAGTGCGATCGCCGGTCTCGGCCTCCCCGTTCCTCCCGGCTTCGTTGTGAGCGATGTGGTGTGCCGGCGGTTCCTCGAGACCGGCGATCTCCCTGAGGAGGCCTGGCATGAGGTGCTGCGCGCCCTCGCCCACAGCGGGGCCAGATTCATCGAACACGGTGTGTCGCGACCCCTTCTCTACTCTGTTCGCTCCAGCCCGTCCTCGCCCATGCCGGGAGTGCTCAACTCCGCTCTCTATCTCGGCGTCACCGACGAGCGGCTGCGCGACCTAGCCGAGTGGGGTGGGACCGGCTTTGCGCACGCTGCCCGTCTCGGGTTCCTCAAGACCCTCGGTCGATTGCGCGGCCTCTCTCCTGCCCGATACAAGGTTGTCGTCGGCGACATTGCGGGCCCGGCCGAGCCGGCGGATTGGTCGGATGCGCAGACGGAGGCCATCTGCGACGCCTACGAGGCGGTCGTCATCGACGAGTCACAGCGAGAGATACCGCGCGAGGTCCATTTGCAGATTCGGGAGGGCATCGAAGCCGTGTTTGCCTCTTGGGACGGCGCCGAGGCCCGGCGCTTCCGCCGCCGCCATGGCATCGCCGACGCAGACGGTATGGCTCTCGTAGTCCATCCGATGATCTTTGGCGAGGTGGGAGATGATTCGGGCGCAGGCACCGCCTTCAGCCGCCACCCGGTAAGTGGAACCCCCGGCATAGGCGGCGTCTACAAACAGGGCGTCAGCCGACCGCAAACTCAGGAGGCTTATCCGGGCCTGGCCGACCTGTCCGCGGCCGACCCGGGTGGGTACGAGGTAGTAGTGGCGGCTGCGCAGCAGCTGGAGGCAGAGAGAAGAGAACTGGTGCGGATCGACTTCGTTCGCGAGCAGGGTCGCATCTGGTTGATCGAGGCGCGAGCTGCCGATCTCTCCGCAGAAGCCGCAGTGCGGGTGGCGGTCGACCTCGTCGACGAGGGAGTGCTGACCGTTGAAGACGCGCTGCGCAGCGTTGATCCGGAGCGTCTTGCCGGGATGTTGCATCCGCGCCTGGCCCAACCACCTTCGTCCATCAGCCTCGCTAGCGGCACGGCGGCCTCCCCAGGGGCCGCCAGTGGCCCGGTGGTACTGACCGCTACGGACGCCATAGCTGCCGCCGAGGCCGGAACACCGGCGATCCTCGTCCTCCGCGAGGTCCTGCCCCGAGACCTCGATGGAGTTGTCACCGCCGCGGGTCTGATCACGAGCCATGGTGGCGGGACGTCGCACGCCGCCCTCGCCGCCCGAGCCGCCGGAACCCCGTCGGTCACCGGCATTGCCGATATGGCCCTGAACTCGACATCGGTTCGCATCGGCACCGGGGAGTTTGCGGTAGGTGACTGGCTGACTATCGATGGGGCCACCGGTCGTGTCTTTCCCGGAGCTACGCAGATAGCCGACCCTCCCGGAGCCGAGTATCTGGATCGACTGCTCGAATGGGCGGATCAGGTCAGAACGCTGGGGATCTGGGCCAATGCCGACACGGCCCGAGCCGCCGCAGCCGCTCGCGGCGCCGGTGCAGAGGGGATCGGTTTGGCGCGCACGGAGTACATGTTTCATGGCGAGCGGCTCGAGGTGGTGAGGCGAATCCTGCTTTCTGAGGATCGGCGGGAACGCTCCGAAGCTCTCGAGGAACTCGAAACCTTGCAGATCGGCGACTTCGAGGACCTACTGGCGGCGATGGATGGGACGCCGGTAGTGGTCCGTCTGCTCGACCCGCCGGTGCACGAGTTCCTCCCGTCGCGCGTCGACATCGAAGTCGAGATCGCGGAGAGACGCGGAGCCGGCGAGTCGGTCGTTGACCTGGAGAAGGTCGACGCAGCCATCGATCACTGGTCGGAGGTCAATCCCATGCTGGGTCTCCGGGGCGTGAGACTTGCCGTTGTGATACCGGAGATATACAGGGTGCAGGTGCTGGCCGCCCTCGAAGCCGTGCGCCGCAGGCTGGACGCCGGCGGTGACCCCCGGCTCGAACTCATGATCCCGCTGGTGGGCTCTGTTGAGGAGCTGCATCTGATCCGCGACATGATCGAAGAGGAGGTCCACTCGGCCGGGCGTCTCCTCGAGCTCGCCATCGGGACGATGATCGAGCTCCCCCGGGCGGCTCTACTCGCCGGCGAGCTGGCGCTCGAGTCGGATTTCTTCTCGTTCGGCACCAACGATCTGACACAGACCACCATGGGTCTCAGTCGCGATGACGCCGAGGAGGCCTTCCTCCGTACCTATGTGGAGCAAGGCCTCATGGCCGTCAATCCGTTCCAACGTATCGACCCGATTGGTGTTGGCGGCCTGATCCGCCAGGCCATAGCAGCCGGCCGCAAGGCGAATCCCGGGCTGGAAATCGGAGTCTGCGGTGAGCACGGCGGCGACCCCGTGTCGATCGGCTACTTCCACCAATGGGGCGTCGACTACGTATCGTGCAGCCCGCCGCGGCTCCCCATCGCCCGGCTGGCGGCCGCCCAGGCCGCGCTGGCGCTACCCGCTGAGTCGGTCTAGCCGGTCTCTAGAGGTATTGACCGGGCGATCCCGCAGCTTCTTCGGTCGCAGCCTCCAGGGCTCGTCGTCGCCGCATCTCGTCCAACTGCGCGGCAGCGGCCGCTTGCTGACTGAACAGCGAGGCCTGGATTCCGTGGAAGAGCCCTTCCAACCAGCCGACGAGCTGAGCTTGCACAATGCGCAGTTCGGACTCGGAGGTCTCTTCCTTGTGCAGCGGCTGGAAGATCGACTCCAGCTCCTCTTGGAGATCGTCGCTGAGAGACTCACGCAGTTGGTCGATCGAATTGGTGTAGATCTCGGCAAGACGCCGCCGTCCCGGCTCGTCGACCTCGGCTTGGCGTACCTCCTCGAGCATCGCCCGCGTCATCGACGCAATGCGGATGAGCTTGGAAGGCTCGGTGATGAAGCTGCCTCCGTCCTCCTGGGCCTCGATCGGCTCCGCGTTCTCGACGATCTGAGCCTGGAGAGGAAGCTCAGGCGGATGTGACTCGTTGCTGTCGTCGTGTGTGGTCATACGCCAATGATACGCCGCAAATGCGCCCCTCCCTTCGCGGCCGATGCTGATTCCGTTACCCTCCGCACGTGACTCCGGAATCAGAAGTGCGGTTCGACGACGGGTTCGACGAGGAAGCAGATGCTTCTCCCCGCTTCCAACGGCTCCGTGTGGTGGCGAAGTGGGCCGGCGTGGGCTTGGCCTCACTGTTGATCATCCTCCTTGTCTTCATCTTCTGGTCGACGAGGCGGCCATTTCCTCAGATCGACGGGTCAGTGACGATCCCCGGTCTCGACGGTGAGGTGGAGATAATCCGCGACGACGGCGGCGTTCCCCACATCTATGCAACATCGATGCATGACTTGTTCTTGGCCCAGGGCTACGTCCACGCCCAGGACCGCTTCTGGCAAATGGACACATGGCGTCACATCGGCGCAGGTCGCATTGCGGAGATGTTCGGCGAGGATCAGGTCGAGACAGATGCGTTCCTGCGCGCCATGGGTTGGGGCGACCTTGCCGCCGAGCAATATGAGGCAGCCGGCCCGCAGGTTGTCGAGGCGCTGGACGCATACACAGCCGGCGTGAACGCGTATCTAGCGACACGATCTCCGGCCGAACTCGGTTTCGAGTACACGGTCCTGGAGCTGGTCAACCGCTCGTACACCCCGGAACCGTGGACGCCATTCGATTCGATCGTGTGGGGCAAGGTCATGGCTTGGGATCTGCGCGGCAACATGGACAATGAGATAGCCCGCGCGTTGATCCTCGACGACTTCACCCCCGATGAGCTGGCGCTTCTCTACCCGCCCTACCCCGAGAGCCACCCGGTGATAGTCGGCGACTCGGCTCCCCGAGTGAGCGGCGCAGGACTTGCGCCCGCCCCGGTCAACGCGCTCCAAACCATCGCCGCCGCTCTTGACAGCGTGGGGCGGGTCGATGCCGCCACCGGCAACAGCGGCGTCGGCATCGGCTCCAACAGCTGGGTGATAGGTCCGGAGCGCAGCGCAACCGGATCGCCACTCCTTGCCAACGACCCGCATCTCGGGATCCGGATGCCGTCGATCTGGTACCAGGTCTCGCTGCACTGTGTGCCAAAGACTGCGGATTGCCCGCTCGCTGTGACCGGGTTCTCCTTCGCAGGGATGCCGGGCATCGTCATCGGTCACAACGACAGGATCGCCTGGGGTCTCACCAACCTCGGGCCCGACGTGATGGACCTCTATATCGAGAGGATCAACCCGGACAATCCGTATCAGTACGAGTACGACGGCGAGTGGCGGGACATGGAGGTGTCCACGGAGACCATTGCGGTCGCCGGTGGAGATCCGGTCGAGGTCACAGTGCGCAGGACCCACCACGGTCCGATCATCTCCGACGACTACGAAGTACTCGAGACCTTCACCGGCGATGCCGGCATCCCGTTGCCCGACTCATACGCAGTGTCACTCCGCTGGACGGCACTGGATCCGGGTCCCGCCGTGATCGCAGCCGCGCTGGAGCTCGATCTGGCGCAGGACTTCGACGAGTTCCGCAACGCGCTGCGGCTGTTCGACGTGCCGGCGCAGAACGTCATCTACGCCGATATCGACGGCAACATCGGCTACCAGGCACCGGGGAGGATCCCGATTCGGGACGGCTGGGACGGACGGCTGCCCGCTCCGGGGTGGCGCTCCGAGTTCGAGTGGTCCGGGTTCATTCCGTTCGACGAGCTGCCTTCGGAGTACAACCCGGAAGAGGGCTACATCGTCGCCGCCAACAACCCTGTCGTCGACGACAGCTATCCATTTCTGCTGACCACGGACTGGAACTACGGCGACCGTGCTCACCGCATCGTGGAGATGATCGAGAGCGAGGCGTCGCTCGACCTTACCGACGTCGCACTCATGCAGTTCGACAACCACAACCGGCACGCTGAGCGTCTTCTCCCGTGGTTGCTCGCCGTCGATCTCTCCACGCAGGAGGACGAGATCTACCTTGCGGCGCAGGAGGTGCTCGCTGAGTGGGATCTCGACAACGATGCCGATTCGGCAGGGGCAGCGGTGTTCGAGGCGGTGTGGAGCAATCTGCTCCGGCTCACCTTCCACGACGATCTCGTGGAGGACCTGTGGCCCGAGGGGGGCACACGCTGGTCGCTTGCGGTGGCCGGGATGCTGCCCTTCCCGGACCTGCGCTACTGGGACGACTCGAATACCCCCGAGGTCGAGACCGGCGACGACATGCTGCTCGCCGCCTTCATCGCCGGCGTCGACGAAGCCCGTGAGCTGCTCGGCGGCGAGCCGGCCACATGGGAATGGGGTCGGATGCACGGTGCTTCATTCCGCAATGAGACCCTCGGTGAATCCGGTGTTGGTCTCATTGAGAACCGTTTCAATCGAGGTCCCTACCCGGTTGGTGGCGGCAGCGACATCGTCAACGCAACGGGCTATTTCGCAGACGAGGGCTACGAAGTGACCTGGTTGCCTTCGATGCGGATGATCGTCGACCTGGGGGATCTCGATCGATCGCTGGCGATCCATACGACCGGCCAGTCCGGCCACGCTTACAGCGCCCACTATCAGGACATGATCGAGGCCTGGGCGAGCGGCGAGCACCGGCCGATGCGATGGGACCGCGAGGACATCGAACGCAACTCAGAGGGAACACTGCTCCTGCGCCCGTGAGCGGGGGATGCCGTCTACGCGACGACCTCGAATCGGATCTCGTGGTGGCCGGTTGCGCCGTCCGGAGCGGGGCGGCTCCGTTCTGCGGTCTGGGTGACGCCGTC
>JASJBC010000010.1 GCA_030066715.1 Acidimicrobiia bacterium | reverse complement strand
GCTTCTGGCCACCGCAGTGCCGGTTGGCCGGGGTCCCAGGCGCTCGGGGATATCGGTCTCTACCACGTACCGGACCTTCTCCGGGTCCACTGGGATCCCCGTCCGGCCGATTCGCTGGTTCGTGGCGGTCAAGGGGATCGGCTGTGTGTCGGGAGCAGCTTTCGGGACGTAGATGTCGTGAAGCTGCCGGAGCACCTCCGGCTGCGCGGCATTGACCTCGACGATGATTTCATCCGCAGCATCCATGAGGTGGTGGGTCACGCCGACGGAGCTGGTGGGGATCAGATCCCCGTTGTCGGCAAACCCGACCGCTTCGACGATGGCAACATCGATGTGCCCAAGACTGCCGCGCCGCAGCAACCGGGGCATCTTGCTCATCTGCTGCTCGACGTAGCTCAGCGATCCCTTGTTGGCCTGGGCGGCAAGGGTGCGGCTGGCCACCATCGGGGCCCGTCGCGTTACGAGGTTCTCCGCTCCGAGCGTTTCGTCCAGCCAGGGCACGTTGGCACCCGTAATGAGCCCGAACGACAGGTCCTCGCCGTTCCTCTTCCGCTGCACGAGGGCCGCAACGACGGCTTTCGGATAGCCCGCCATTGCCCACCCGCTCATGGCGACGGTCAGGCCCTTCCCTATCGAGGCGGCCGCCTCCTCGGCGGTTGTTGTGCGGTAGTGGTTCAACGTCCTCTCCAGAGCCCGCTACCCGCGGGGGGTGAAGCCGGCGAACAGCTCCTCGTCCGTAGGTTGGAAGCTGGGGATCTCACGGATGACCCAGGTGTTGTTCATGTAGTGCTTGAGCGCAATGTTCTCCGACAGCCCATTGCCGCCCCATGTTCCGCATCCCAGAGAGTGGGTGAACGGCATTCCGCTCACCCAGCTTCCGCCGTTGGTTGCGGCCTGCGGCTGGTTGACAACCACACGAGTTGTGTATGTCTCCAAGGCGAGCTTCTCGACGTTCTCCGGTGTCTTGGAGAAGATCCCGCACGAATGCCCGTGGCCCGAGTACGCGTGATTCTCGTTGGTGATCCGGATCGATTCGTCGATGCCGGTGCTCTTGTAGACCGTGGTCACCAGACTCATCTTCTCGCCGGCGAACGGCGACGCCTCCCCGGTCTTGTCCTCTTCGACGAGCAGGAAGCTCGTCTCTTCGGGAACCTCGATTCCGGCGATGTCGGCGATGTTGCTCACCGGCGAGGCCACGACGTGCCGGTTGATGATGTGGTTGGCGGGCCACTCCGGCCAGATCGCTTTCCGCAGCTTCTCCTTCTCACCGGCGTCGACCAGGTGCGCCCCGACCTTGCGGAACTCCTCCAACATGTCGTCGTACACGGACTCATGAATGACGACTGCGTTGTCACACGAGCATCCGGCGGCGAGGTCGAAGGTCTTGCTGGCCTTGATCTTGGTGGCCGCATCGGCAAGATCGCCGGTCTCGTCGATGATGATGATCGCGTTGCCGGCCCCTACGCCGAAGGCCGGGGTTCCCGAGCTGTGGGCGGCACGCACCATCGGCTGCCCGCCTGTGGCGATGACCAGATCACACTGCTTCATCAGCTCGTTGGTCTTGGGGATGGACGGGTTTTCGATGCAGATGAAGAGGTCTTCCGGAGCGTCGTATTTCTTCATCACCGCCCGCAGGAGATTGGTCACCTTGAGGGTCGTCAGCTTGCTTCGGGGATGGGGCGAGAAGATGACTGCGTCGCGCGCCTTGACCACGAATATGGCCTGAGTGAGCGGATGGAACTCGCCCTGGGTGCTCGGGACGAGCGAGCCGACGACGCCAACGGGTTTGGCAATCCGGACCAACCCCTTCTCGGGGATCTCTTCGACGACACCTACGCTCTTGGCGTTCTTCACGTCATAGAGGATTCCCCGACACTTGCCGGCGACCTTGGCAATCTTCGACGGGATGTCTCCCAGTTGGCACTCGTTGAACGAGAACTCGGCGATCTCTGCGAGGAGCTCGTCGTTTGCGGCAATCTCCCAGGCGATCGCGTGGGCGAGCTCATCCACCTTCTCCTGTGAGAACCCTTCCGCTACTTTCTGAGCACTTCGCGCTCGATCCATCAGATCGGAGATGTAGGCCGCGTTGTCCGCATCGCTCTGGCTCATGGGTTCCTCCGAGTTTCGGCCGCTGTGCGGCAACTCACTGATTTCGCTGGGTTTGTTGAGGGTTGCTGCACAGATGCAACTCCCGAGGCCCGATACTACTTAAGATCGTTGGAACGTTCCAACTGTCCTCCTGGAGAAGGGTCTGAAGAGACTCTTGGGCATGGCCACCGAGTTCCTCAGGAAGCGGCACCCAGTTTGGCAATCTTCCGGCAGAATTGGTGGGGACCTTTCCTACACGCGCACCGATTGACAGGGGGCGCAATGGGCGCCAGGGGGATGGGAAGGGAAACCGGAAACATGAGAAGGTTGCTCACTCTTCTCACAGTCATCACCGCCCTGACGATGGTGATGGTGGCGCCGGCCAGTGCCGGACCGCAACACCACCCTCACCACCCGCTGGGTGGCGAGCAGGTCATGGTTCTCAACGAGAAGCCGGACGGGACCCTTGGGCAGTACGGTTGCGAGGAGATCTCCTGGTTCGGCACCATCGAGTTGTACGGCAGAACCTATGGCATGGCCCTCTACCCGATCGATGGATATCTCGGCGACGACGGGCTCTATCACTACGAGGAAAGCTGGAGGATATTCCGGAACACGTTCAAGCTCCGCGACGGCTTCCTGAAACGGTGTGAGCCGGGCAAGGTGTTGGCAGCAGGCGAAGACGCCGGCACGTGGTCGCTGGACACGGGCGAGTTTGAGTCATACGGAGTCGTTGAGTTCGCTACGTGGCGCTTCCGGCACTGGCAAGGCCACACAGTGCGTCAGCAGGGCATCACCGAACCGATTGACTTCGGAGACCTCGAGGATGTGTTCGGGTTCTACGGAACCTTCGAATTGCTCTGATGCCGTAGCGCGGGTTTGTGCCCCCGGTTGCCCATCGGGGGCACACCAAAGCTGCGACGGAACTACCTAGAGCAGGTCCTGCTCGCGGATGCCAAACGACGGGTGCCGGAGACGGCACAGCGCCAGCTTCTCCAGCTGACGGATGCGCTCCCTGGTGAGCTGGAACTCGTCACCGATCTCTTCGAGGGTGCGGGGCACGCCGTCGTAGAAGCCGTAGCGCAGCGCCAGGATGCGGCCCTCCCGCTCGGGGAGCCGTTCGATCGACTTGCGCAAGCTGTTGGCGATGTCGAGTTCCTCGGTCACGCGCATCGGATCGATGGCGTCCTCGTCCTCGATGAAGTCGCCCAACTGGGCGCCGTCCTCGCCGACCGGCTGCTCGAGCGAGACCGTGTCGGCAACGCTCAGCGCCAGCTCGACCTTGTCGACATTGACGCCTGCCTCTTCGGCGATCTCCTCGGGCCGAGGCTCACGACCCAGCTCCGCTTTCAGGCTCGCCTGTGCGGCACGAACCGCAGCGAGCGTGTCGTGGAGATGGACCGGAATCCGGACGGTACGTGACTTGTCGGCGATGGCACGAGTTATCGCCTGCCTGATCCACCAAGTCGCATAGGTCGAGAACTTGAAACCCTTGCGCCAGTCGAACTTCTCGACGGCGCGGATGAGACCGAGATTGCCTTCCTGAATGAGGTCCAGGAAGTCGATGCCGGATGTGTTCGCATAACGGCGGGCGTTGGCAACGACGAGACGCAGGTTCGCCGTCAGGAAGGCATCCTTTGCCTCGCGACCGCGGCGGATGTGCCGGCGGAGCACCATCTCCTCCGACTTTCCGTCGAAATCGCCCTTGTCGAACTTCTCCTGGGCGTTCTGCCCTGCCTCGATCTTCTGGGCGTACTCGACTTCCTTCTCGGCAGTGAGAAGCTCGTACTCGCCAATTGCCGTCAGATACTGGCTGACGAGATCCGTCGTCAGACGGCCCCTGTCGTCGGTGAGTTTGTTCTTGTCGAGGTCTTTACGCGAGCGCGACAACGTATCGCGGTCGATCCGCTCCTTCGCTTCTTCTCGCTCGACCTTTGCCCGGTCGAGCAGTTTGTCTCGCGTCTTGCTGGTCTTAGCCATTAATGAGGTCCTCCAAGACCGTCTAGCCCTTTGCTAAAGCCGCGCAGCAGCGGCTTTGTTCGTCCGTTTAGAGAGTGACCCACTATCACACACGTATTCACGTTTGTGAACCCCCCAAAAGGGTTAAGTTGTTTGGGAGTTTGACCCATGACCCGACCGGATGGTTCCGTTGGGAGGCCATGGTTTTGACGGTATCTGGCCGATCCGCCGTAGTAAACCCCCAACTTCTGTAATGGAAACACATCGCAGCCTGCGCATATTCCCGCAAACGCAAAGGCCAGACGCCGCAAGCGACGTCTGGCCTTTCTGGCGGGTCTGAGTTCCGGCTACGAGGTCGAGCCTTCGGCCGCCTGCAAGCCGGCACGGAAGCCCCTGCGGAAGCGGTGGGGCCGGTCACCACGAGCCTCACGGCGTTCCTCCCGGATCTCCTCCATGATCGCTCTCAGCTCCTCGAAATCGCCGGCTCCGCTGACCGTCACGATGTTGTCCTCGATTCGTTCGATCGCCGCATTGATGCGATCGAAAACGTCGTCGGGAATGTCCTCGTTGTCCTCCAGCTCGGCGAGTCGGTTGTTGATCCGATCGAGCACGGAGTTCATCCGCTCGGTTATGGCGGCAACCGCATCTTCGACCGTCTCGAACCTCTCCTCGAGTGTCATGCGGACCCGGGTCTCGGGATCGGCCTCGCCGTCGTCCGCCGAGGCGGCAACCGGGATGGCAAACACTACGGCGGCCACCACCGCCACGGCTGTGATTCTCTTTCTCATTTCCATCGCTCCTGTCTCTGCTGCTCTCTTGGCACCACCTCATGCTCAGCGACAGTTGTTATGGAGTTGTGTTGCCACTCTGAGAATCGCGTGAGACTGCGTCATCGAATTGGCAAGTGCGACCGTAGGCTCCCCCTATGCCCAATCGTCTTGCCAACTCGACCAGCCCGTACCTATTGCAGCATCAGGACAACCCCGTCGACTGGTACGAGTGGGACGAGGAGGCGTTTGCGGTTGCCCGTACGACCGATCGGCCCGTTCTCCTCTCGGTGGGCTATTCGGCCTGTCACTGGTGTCACGTGATGGCTCACGAATCGTTCGAGGACGAGGCAACTGCGGGCTACATGAACCAACACTTCGTCAACGTCAAGGTGGACCGCGAGGAGCGCCCGGATATCGACCGGATCTACATGGACGCGTTGCAAGCCATGACGGGCCATGGCGGTTGGCCGATGACGGTCTTCATGACGCCCGACGGCGACCCGTTCCACGCCGGCACCTACTACCCGAAGACACCGCGCGGGCACATGCCCTCCTTCCAGCAGATCCTCGAGAGCGTCGTCACCGCATGGACGGAGAAACGCGACCAACTGAACGACCAAGCGGGCCGCCTCACCGCAGCCGTACGCGCCGGCATCCCGGCCGGTGAGGAAGTCCCACCGACGACGACGGCGGTTGCTGCGGCGGTGGAGTCGCTGACGGCGAATTACGACCAGGAGATGGGCGGCTTCGGGACCGCTCCGAAGTTCCCCCAGGCGCCCGTGCTCGAGTTCCTCCTCCGCACAATGGTTCTCGAACCATCCCGCCGCTCCACGATCGAGCCGACCATCCGCTCCACCCTCGACGCAATGCGTGCCGGCGGCATCTACGACCAGATCGGTGGCGGCTTCGCTCGCTACTCCGTCGATCGCCGGTGGCTCATCCCCCACTTCGAGAAGATGCTCTATGACAACGCTCTCCTCGCCCGCGTCTACCTGCGGGCGGGCCAAGTCATGGATGAGCCGGCATACACCGCCACTGCCCGGGAGACGCTCGATTACCTCGCTCGCGAAATGCGTGATCCTGAGGGTGGTATCCATGCGGCCGAAGACGCCGACTCGGAGGGGGTCGAAGGCAAGTACTACGTCTGGAGCTACGACGAGTTCGTCGCAGTCGCCGGCGAGGATGCAGACTTGGTTGGCGAGCTATACGGAGTGACCCGGGAGGGGAACTTCGAGGGAACCAACAACCTGAACCTCGCCCTTCCCATCGCCACCGTGGCAGCCAACTACGCCGTGAGTTCGCAAGAGGTCCTGGCAGCCAAGCACCGTGTCGACGCTGCCCTACTCCGTGCCAGGGAGGAGCGAATCCGTCCTGGCCGTGATGACAAGGTGATTGCAGCCTGGAACGGTCTCGCCCTCCAGGCTTTCTCCGAGGCCGCGGCCGTGCTTGCGGATGACTCATATCTCGACGTCGCAAACGGAATCGCCGAGTTCGTTCTGACCGAGATGGTCACCGAGACGGGCCGCCTCATGCGCTCGTGGCGGGATGGACGGACTTCCGGCCCCGGATTCTGTGTCGACTACGCGGCCATGAGCGTCGGCCTGCTCACTCTGTACCAAGTATCGGGCGAGGAGAGGTGGTTCTGGGCGGCCAGGCAACTCACGCTGAGCATGGCCGAACTCTTCGCCGGAGAGCACGGCCTTTACTCCACCGGCGCGGACCAGCCGGCCCTGATCGCCCGCCCGCGCGACTTCATGGACAACCCGCTTCCGTCTGCCAACTCGCTGGCCGCGGAAGCGTTCACGCTCCTGGGAGCCCTGTCCGGCGACGAACCACCGCTCGTCGACGGCATCCGACGGGGCGCGGCGAGACTGCTGGAGCGGGCGCCGCACGCCGTTCCTCATCTTCTCAGCGTCCTGCACATGAGGGATACCGGAATGCGAGAAGTGGCGATCGTCGGCTCGGGGTCGCAACGCCGAGCGATGGAGGAGGCAGTGTGGAAGAGCTGGCGACCGGACACCGTCGTGGCTCTCGGTCGGGGTGATGACACGGTGCCGCTGCTCCAGGGCCGCGATGAGCACGACGGCGAGGCAACGGCATACGTATGCCGCAACTTCGTGTGTGATTTGCCGGTGACGACAGTCGATGGCCTGACGCAGCGCCTCGACGCGTAGCCGGGTCGAAACGGCTGCGAAATTCACCCAGAAGCTCCCGTGGAACGTAAGCTACGGCTTCGTGAGTGACGGAACCCCAACAAGAGAAGGGCTTTGTGTCTACTGCGGCACCCGCCGCCCGGTGACCAAGCCGATCTGCCCCGAATGCGGTCGAACCTGGATCGATACCAAGATCGGCGAGGAGCTTCCGGCCCTGACCCCGGAGATCGTCGCTGCCTCGACCGAGGAGCGACAGGACGCCTCCGTTGACCTGCCCCCGCCCCCCGAAGAAGCCCCGCGCCGCCCCTGGGGGATTCTCGTTGGAGTTCTCATCGGTCTCGTGATCGTCTCAGTCCTCTTCTTCTCGGGCGTGTTCGGCGGTGACGACGATGAGCCGGCCGCTGCTCCGGAGACAACCCAGACCACCACCACTGTTCCGGCCACGACTACGACCGAGCCCACCACGACCACGACTGCGGCGCCAACTACCACCACAACGACCACCACCACTACGACGACCACCACAACAACAACGACCCTTCCCCCCATCGAGCCAGAGGGCGCCCCGGTGCCGATCGAAGATCTCACGCTCGGCGCCTTTGCGCTCGGCCCGTTTGGATTCAACGCCGACACGTCCTATCTGGGCCGTCTCGTTGCCAGCCTCGGCCAGCCGGACACCAGGACCACGGCGAGCACCGAGTTGGGTTTGTGCGAGAGCGACGACGGAGCCGCTTACGCATGGGATGGGTTCGTCGCCATCTTCCGTGTCGACGACGGCATCGAGGTGCTTGTCGGCTACCGGCTGGACGAGACCGGATCGGACCACCCGACGCAACAGATGACGAGCCGGTCAGGCTTGGAGTTGGGGCACACCGTCGAGATACTCGACAACATCTACCTCCAGTCCGGATTGGCGTTCGAGGAGATCGACGAAACCGAGCACTTCATACTCCTTCGATCCAGCGACGCCGCCACCCTGCTGTGGGGCCCCGTGACCGACAGCACCCCCTCCGGCATCGTGGAAGGGATCTACTCACCCCGGCCCTGCGACCGGGGCCCGGTGCCGACGCCGTAATCGAGATGGAGGGGGGAGAAGACCTGTGAGTGGCGACCATCTAACATTGCCCGACCGACAGTCGGCCCAGGTGACGCTCGATGGCTAGCGACCCAAAACACAAACAGGGGGGCTTCTGGAGCCACGTATTCACGGTTCCCAACGTTGCCTCCGTCTTGGTGGGTCTGGTCGTGTTCTGGCTCATTGCCGACAACTGGCGCTCCTCGATCGGGACTGCCGGTGCGGCTGTGGTCGGGAGCTTGGTCACTGCGACCGTTTGGGTCGTCTGGATGCGCATCACGCAGGGAACACCTCTCGATCGCGTCGTTGACGAACCCGTCATCGCTTATGTGCCGGCCACCGAGGGAGCGCCTACTCCCGTTCTCAGCGCCCCAGACTCGGCAGCGACCGAGGTCTATCTCGAGGCGATCGCAGGCTTGGAGCACGCGACCAAGGGTCAAGTGATCCTGGTCACCGGCGCCAGTCCCGGCCTGGGCGCAACGACCGTGGCGATGAATCTCGCCGCCGCAGCGACCCGAATGGGACGCCGGGCCGTGCTCATCGACGCCGACCCGGGCGGGGGCATGTCGGAATACGGGCAATCCGACGTTGCTCCCGGGTGGACGGATCTCGCCCTTGGCGACGCAACTCTCGAGGACTCCTCACGCCTATGGAGGATCGACGAGGCAAACTCACTTCCTTTCATCCCCGTCGGCTCCGACGTCGAGAACAGAGGAGAGGCTCTCGGCAGCCTGACTCTTGCCGACACGATCGACCGGTTGACCGAGCATGCCGACCTGCTGATCGTCAACACCGCTCCCGTCAACTGGGACGCCAGCCTGCAACAAGTGGCAACACATGCCGACGGGACCCTCCTGGTCGTCACCCCAGAGGTGGATCCTCGCAGCCTCGCCGAATTCGGGGAGAAGCTGGCGGACATGGCGGCTCCCGTCATCGGCTACATCGTCAATCGCGCCGACGGGCAACCGGACACCCGTCCCCTGTGGCGCCGCTCGCTGAAACGTATGTTGACCACGTTCTTCGTGCTGATAGTCGTCTACTCCGCGTGGAACCTCTACTCGGTGTGGGACTCGTGGAACGCCATCGACACGCAGACCTTCGACGAGGTTGCCCTCGATGCTCTGCCCGAGGTGCCTCCCCCGGCTGAGACCGGGGAGACCCTGGCACCTGAGGTTGTTACTGCCGTCACTGCCACGCCGAGCGAGGACCGCACGTACGACACCTACATGGTGGTCGGCTCCGACATCGGCGACTTCCGGGCAGACGTGATCATCCTGGTCATGCTTCCATCGGATGGGAGCAACCCGATCATGGTGTCGCTCCCCCGCGATCTGTACCTGCCCAACCGTTGTGCCGAGTCGTACACCAGGCTGAACGCCAACTTCAACGGCTGCGGCGACGAGATCAATGGAGCAACGCTGCTCTCCGGCGCCGTCACGGACTTCACCGGTGTCGAGGTTGACCACTTTGCGTTGTTCACATTCGATGGATTCGAGGAGATCATCGATGAGGTCGGAGGTGTCGAGATCTGCGTCGACAACGCGGTCCGCGACCGCAAGGCCGAACTCAATCTCGACGCCGGCTGCACCAACGCCAGCGGCGCTCAGGCGCTGGCTTGGGTGCGTTCGCGCTCGACCTTGGAGTTGGTGGATGGGGTGTGGCGGACCATGCCCAACGTCAGCGACCTCACCCGCAACGAGCGGCAACAGGACATCATCTTGACAATGCTCGAGAAGGCTTCGGAGTTCGACAGTCCGCAGGAGTTGGCCGGTGTCGTGCGGTCGGTGAGCAATGCTTTCACGCTCGACGATCAGCTCAGCCTCAGCGACGCGATCAGCCTGGCGTGGGATCTGCGCGGGTTGAACCGCACCGACATCGTGCGCCTGACAATCCCGGTGGAGAGCTACCGAACCGCCGACGGCGCCCTCGTCCTGGTGCCAACCACGCCTTTCGACGCACTGCTCGAGGAGTACATTGCGGCCCCGGTCGTCGAACTTCCCGAGTAACACCGAATTAAACCGCTCAGGCAATATGATGGGTCACACCCCCAAGCCAGAGATGACGTGACCGACCGCTACGAACCCCCAAGACCACCCGAGTACGACCCATATGAAGGCCTGACCGATCTGACCGGCGAAGAGCCCCTGCCCGCCCTGGAAGATCCAACACTCCCCCCCGCTACCCCACCGCGGAGCCCCCTGCTGACCGGTCTCATCCTGGGTCTTCTGCTCGTCGTGCTCAGCATTGCCATCTTCAACCTCACCAGGGACGACGACACCGGAGGCGAGGCGGCACCGACCGAGACGACTGCGCCTGCCACGGAAACGTCGGACGACCCGACCACGGAAACGACGTCCGGGGACACCTCAACCAGCGACGGCACCACCACTACGACGACTACCACCGCCGCACCGATCGACTTCGAGGCCTATCAGGCGGTCGGTCAGCCGCTCCCGCTCGGTGACCTGACGCTGCAGACATCCGGTCTTGGCGTCGTCGGCCTGGGCACCGACGCAGCCGAAGCTGTCGGCCTGCTCGTTGCCACGTTCGGCGACCCGACCAGCGACACGGGGCCCATTGTCGCCACGGGAGAGTTCGGTGCGTGTGAGGGCGGCCTGGTGCGCGTGGTCAAGTTCGGAGCGCTCGCTGCCATCGTCGTAGTCGATCCCGATGGAGCAGAGACCTTCGCCGGCTACCGGCTCGATCTCACCTACGACCAAGCGGCGACCTCCGTTGCGGTCGATCTCGAGACGCTGAGCGGTCTCCGCATCGGAGACAACGTAACGACCCTTCGTGACATCTACTCCTCGTTCGACGTTGAGATCGTCACGGACTCGGAGTACGGACGGGTCTTCGAGCTGCGCGGGAGCACGGGGAACCTGCTGCTGTGGGGTCCGGTAACCGACAGCGGTGACGAGGGCACGTCGACCGTGATGGGTATCTACTCGGTCGATGCCGACGGCAACTTCTGCTGACAACCGCCCACGGCCCGCGAACTCGAACCTCACTTTGTTGAGGAACTCAATCAACCCAGGCGAGAGTTGGCAAAGCCAACTCCAACCTCACTTTGGTGAGGAACTCATAAGAACGCAGGCGAGAGTTGGCGAAGCCAACTCCTACGTCACGGACAAGCCACACGCCGAGTTGGCAAAGCCAACTCGAACCTCACTTTGGTGAGGAACTCACCAAAGTGAGGCAACTACAATCTCCGGCGGTGTCAGATCGGAGTGAGCCTTGAAGAACCGTTCAACCGTCCTGCTCTCGGGAGCGCTTGCCGGAGGGCTGATCGCAGTTGCGCTGCTTGCGCTGTTCGTCGGCCGCTACGCGATCGAAGCGCTCAGTCTGGGAGATGGCGGCGATCCGCTGATCGCCGTCAGCAGCGGGGCTCTCTATCTGGCAGCTGTGGTCATCTCGTTGCTCGGCGGCTTCGTTGTCTCGGTCATTGCCTACGGGGCCAGCGCCGCAGATGACGAAGAGGGCACACGGTTCGAGCTCGGCCACATCGTCCCGTTCGGGCTCACCACCGCGGTGGCGTCGGGTTACAGCATCGTTCGCGCCGGTGTGGGCATGGCGGGGGAAGCCGAGGCCGGCGTCACTACGATCAACGCCGCCGCCCTGGCCCTGACGGCACTCGTCTCCGGCTTGGTCACCGGGGCTCTGGTGGCGTGGGTCGTGGCGACGCTTGCGACCAAGAGCGTCGTCGGACTCGAAGGCGAGGCGGCGCCGGCAAGTACTGCGGCAATGATGCGAGCCGCAGCACGGGCTGTTACCGGCCCGATGCTTGCGATCATCGTTATCGCTGCGTTGGCGATCGCTCTGGCTCAGCTTCTCCTAGCCGCCGAAGGCGTCGCGGCCATTGCCATCTTTTCCGGGGCGGCCGCGCTGGTGCTACTCGGCGCTGCCGGGGCCGCGTACCTCGGCGGTCCAAGAGATACCGACGGCACCACGAACTGAGGGATTCCTCCCCAGCAAACCCGACGAATAGCCGGCCTTCCACGTCTGCACGCACCAATGTGAGTTCCTTCTCACGCCTTCCGCACGTGAAGTTAGCAAGTTCAGGTTTGATTTGGTAGAAGTTTCTCTACTGCGAGGACGGTACGCGTGGCGTTGGGTTGGTGTACCGCTGTTCTTCGTTCCACCACGAGAACCAGATCCACGCGATGTAGCCCCAGAGCAGCAGACCAGCGCCCAGCTTCATGATCAGCCCGGCTAGGACCTGATCGTCCAGAGCAGATATCCCCCACAGCCTCGGGAAGGTTTCGTAGATCGGATACAACGGCGTCTCGCCGAAGGTGAGAAAGGTGGCGGGGATGGTTGGGACGAGAGACTGCAGGAACACGTATCCCATCCGCAAGAACGGTGGCAGCTGGGGAATGTCCGGAATGGGGCCGAGGATCGGCCACCACATGAAGATGCCGAAGATGAAGAGGATCGCATGAAGACCAAAGTGGGCGAACTCGTTGCGAAGCATGAGGTTGAGAACTGCCGGGGCGTGAATCAGCCCCAGCATTCCGTTGAACAGCGCCAAAGCCACGAACGGCTTGGTGACAATCCGTAGCAGCGGCAGTATCGGCATCACCAGCAGTCGAATCAGCCACCACGGAGTGCCGGTGAGCAACAGCGGAGGGGCAATGAGCCCGAACACCAGATGCTCGCTCATGTGGAACATGAACAGGCTGTTCTCGCCGATGTCGTGCACCGGCCACGAGGAGACGATGTAGAGCGACAGGATCCCGGCATAGAAGGCGCGGCGCTGACCTTTGGTGACGACCACTTCGCCGCGCGGGGCATGTAGGGGCGCCAGCCGGCGCAGGCCGTACTCGTAGAACAGCACGATCGCAGCAAGGACGCCGATGACGTCCAGATGCATGTGGAACGGCGTTACGTCGAAGATCCCGGGGTTCGTGGCGACCAACACGGGCTCAGAACGCGTGCATCGTCAGCAGCACGACCACGAACAACGGGATGACGCCGATGACCCCGAACAGGAACAGGGTTCGATACAGCTTCTTGTCGTAACGGAGATGCATGAAGAAGGCGACGACGGTGCCGAACTTGATGATCGCAAGGACTATCAGAAGCGGTACGCGGACCGGATCCAGAGCCTCGATGTACGGAACCGCCACCTCCACGGCAGTGACGACACCGAGAAAGAGGGCAATCCCCCAGTACATCGCCGGAGTCGGATGCGATCGATGCGCTGTTTGTGCCATGAGTCAGACCTGCAGCAGATAGACGACGGTGAAGATGACGATCCAGACGATATCGACAAAGTGCCAGTAGAGCCCGACCAGCTCCACGTTCAGCCCGCGGTCCTCGTACAGCCTGCCGTCCAGCGACAGGTAGAACATTGCCAGCAACATCAAGACGCCGATCGCCACGTGGGCACCGTGGAAGCCGGTCAACATATAGAACGAAGAGCCGAAGGAGCTGGTCGACAGGGTCAGGCCCTTGTGGACGAACTCGGTGAACTCGTAGATCTGGCCGGCGAGGAAGGTAGTGCCGAGCAGCGCAGTTGCGAGCAGCCAGATGCGCGTGCCCCGTGCGTCGCGCTTCTCGAACGCGTTGTGCGCCAGCACCATCGTGAGCGAGCTCATCAACAGCACGAACGAGCTGGCCGATGTGAACGGGATGTCGAAGATCTCGGCGCCGGGACCGTCGGCCGTGTTGTTCCTGTAGAGAAGGAACGTTGCGATCATCGAGCCGAAGAACATGCATTCCGAGCCGAGGAACACCCACATTGCCGCCTTGCGGATCGGCCGGATGTCGTGATGCTCGTGTGTTTCTACTGCCGGGCTAGTCATGATGCTCATCCCTCGTCACGGGCTCGAGTGACCACCCGAAGAAGCCCCACAGCGTTACCAGCGCCCCTACCCCAACTGCGACCCAGCCGCCGGGCAGGTACACAAACCCGTAGCCGGTGATGATGATGCCGAACGCGGCGACGATCGGGTAGTACGACGGCGAGGGCATATGCATGTCGTCTTCGTGCCCGCCCCCTTCGGATTCGCCACCCGTGGTTGTCTCCGGCGCAATGGTGCCACCGGTCACGTCGGGCATCCGGACGGCGCGTCCCTCTTCGTCCGTTGCATACTTGCGATGCCAGAAGTCGTCGACATGCTCGACGTGCGGGATCTCGTCGAAGTTGTGTACCGGCGGCGGCGACGGAATCGACCACTCGAGCGTGCGCCCGTCCCACGGATCGCTGCCGGCTGCAACGCCGTGTTTGCGGCTCTTGATGAGGTTCCAGGCAAAGATGAGGAACGAGATTCCGATAATGAAGGAGCCCACGGTCGCTACCTGGTTCCAGAACTCCCAGCCGAGACCTTCCGGATACCTGTACGTGCGTCGGGCCATGCCGTTCAGCCCGAGGATGTGCATCGGGGCAAACGTGAGGTTGAAGCCGAGAAGCATCAGCCAGAAGTGCCATTGGCCGAGCCGTTGATCGAGGAACCGGCCGGTCCATTTCGGGAACCAGTAGTAGGCGCCGGCGACATAGCCGAACACACCCCCGCCGAAGAGGACGTAGTGGAAGTGAGCGACGACGAAATAGCTGTCATGCTGCTGGTAGTCAGACGGAACCACGGAGTGGAGCACACCGGACAGGCCGCCGATGACGAAGAGCGATACGAAGCCGATCGCAAACATCATCGGTAACTCGAATCTGACCTTGCCCCCCCACATGGTGCCGATCCAGTTGAAGATCTTCACCCCTGTGGGTACGGCGATCATCATCGTGGCCACACCGAACCCGGCCTCGGCTACCGGGCCCAAACCCGCGGTGTACATGTGGTGGGCCCACACACCAAACCCCATGAAACCGATAGCGATGCCGGAGAACACCACGAACGGGTAGCCGAACAGCGGCTTGCGGCTGAAGACCGGGATCACCTCAGACACGATGCCCATCGCCGGAAGGATGAGAACGTACACCTCGGGATGGCCGAACAGCCAGAACAGATGCTGCCACAGGAGCGGGTCGCCGCCACCCCCGAAGAACTGGGTTCCGAAGTTCCGGTCGAAGAACATCTGGAACAACCCGACACCGAAGATCGGCAGAGAGAAGATGAGGAGGAAGGAAACGACGACGGCCATCCAGGTGAACACCGGGATACGCATCAGATTCATCCCAGGAGCACGCATCGTGAAGACCGTGGCAATGAAGTTCGCCGACGCCATGATCGATGCGATACCGAGCAACTGAGCACCGATGGCGTAGTAGTCCATGCGAACGAACTCGTCGAGCTGCGTCGACAGCGGTGCGTATCCGAACCAGCCGCCGTCAGGGGCGCCGCCGAGCACGAACGAAGAAAGCAGCATGATCGTGCTGAAGAGGAACAGCCAGTAGCTGAAGGCGTTGGCCCGGGGGAAGGCAACGTCGCGCGCCCCGATGTGAAGCGGGATGAAGTAGTTCATGAAGGCGGCGCCCACCGGCATGACGACCACCAGCAACATGGTCAGGCCGTGCATGGTGAAGAGCTGGTTGTAGGCGTCGGCGCTGAGCACTGTGCCGTTGGCGGTGGTGAGCTGGAGACGGAGGAGCAGCGCTTCGAGACCGGCCACGAAGAAGGCGATCAAGGCCGTCACGCCGTAGAGGAGACCGATCCGCTTGTGGTCGACCGTTGTGATCCAGCTCCAGATGCCCGTCGGCTCTGCGGGTGCTAGGTCCTTGCTCGAGTCGAGCACCATGTCACTCCCATCCTTCCAGAAGTGCGATCAGGTTTGCGATGTCGTCCGAGGAGAGGTTGAAGTTCGGCATGCCGAGAATCCGGCCGTTGGGGATGTCGTTCAGCTCAGGCCGCATTGGCTTCAGCTCGGAGGGATCGGCCAGCCATTGCGCCAAGTGCTCGGCGTTGTTCTCGAAGGTTCCCGATCCAAAAGTGTCCCGACCGCCGAAGTGGGTCAGGTTCGGGGCCAAGGAAGAGGTGAAAGTAACGCCGTCGACTTCGATGGTCCGCACAACACCAATGTCCTCCGGGCCGTTCTCGCCCATGACCGTGACGTTGTGGCAAGCCACACAAGTGTTGAACGCTTCGTAACCGGCCGCGGCTGCGCCCTCGGTCGGGATGGTCGCCGGCGTCAGCTGGTCGGCCACCCAGGCGTCGAAGTCGGCCTGCGTACGCACGTGAACCTTGATACGCATATCGGCGTGGGCGAGCCCGCAGTACTCGGCGCATTGGCCGGGGTGGGGCGCATCAGGCGGCGTCGGGTTGTCCGCGATCAGCGTCAGGTTGGAGACCCGGTTGGGGACCGCGTCCCGCTTGCCGGCAAGGACGGGGACCCAGAAGCTGTGGATGACGTCGGCAGACGTCATCGTGAGGTTCACCTCTGTGTCCTCGGGAATGTAGAGCTCGTTGGCGGTGACGAGAGTGCGGCCGGTTTCGTCGGCGAGATCGACGTACTCGAACTCCCACCACCATTGATGTCCCGTGACCTGCACCTGGAGGACGTCAGCTCCTTCGGCGATGGCACGGACATCGAAGATGCCTCTTACCGTCGGGAAGCCGATCGCGGCCAGGATGACGACCGGGATGATGGTCCACAGGATCTCGAGCCGTGTGTTGCCATGCACCTGGACGGGCTCGCTGTCGTCCCCCTTGCGAGCGCGGAAGCGAACGATCGCGTAGATGAGTGCTGCCTGGACGATCACGAAAACGACCGTGGCGAGGATGAAGACGAGCTCCCAGAGGTCGTCAATCGTTCGTCCGATCGGGCCTTCGGGATTGAGAGCGGTCTGCGGTCCGGATCCCGAGCAGGCCGACAGCACCAATGCCAAGAGGGCAACGAGGCCGACCAGGCGGGGCGAGCGGCGGGCTACGCCCGGGATGGCTTTCTTCTGATCGTGCTTCACTTTCCCTGCAATCGCTACGGGGGTGCTGGCGAGCGGCATCGTAATCAGCACCAACTTGCGATAGCAAGGGTAGTTTGGGCTGTGTCGTATTTATGCGCCGGATCGGTGCCGCAGCGGGCAACGGTGCCATACTCCGCACTCGCCTGACCGGGACATGACGCTCTTGCCCATCTCTGTCGCAGAACTAGCCATTGCCCTCGTGATCACACTGCTCGGTGCGGTCGTGCAGGGAACGATCGGGGTCGGATTCGGCATCCTGTCGGTGCCCATCCTGTCGCTGGTTGATCCGGTGCTCGCCCCGGTACCGCAGCTTCTGCTGGCCGTGCCACTCGCCTTCTCCATGACTTGGCGAGAGAGGGGCCATATCGACGGCCGGGGTGTTGCCTGGCTGTTCACCGGGCGGGTCCCAGGTGCGCTGATTGGGCTGTGGATCCTCGGCCTTGCGGCACAGCGCAGCATTGACCTCGCCATAGCCGCATCGGTCATCGTCGCCGTGCTCATTCTGAGCACAGGCGTGACGGTGCGCCGCAGTGCGGCAACGGACTTCGGCACCGGCGTGATCGCCGGAATCATGGGGATGGTCGCATCGATGGGCGGACCGCCGGCTGCGCTCCTGTTCAAGGATGCGCAGGGCCCCACGGTGCGTGCGAGCCTTGCTCTCTTCTTCAGTGGCGGCCTGACGGTGACGGTGCTTTTTCGCCTGTTTGCGGACCGGATAACCGGAGACGACGTGCTGCTGGCGGTGCTTCTCTTCCCCGGCCTGGTCGCCGGCTACGTGATCAGTTCCCGGCTGCGACACCGATTGGACGGCCGCGCCATTCGCCCCGCCATCTTCACCGTGTCGATGCTCGCCGCAATCGGTCTGCTCGTCCGTGCGTTCTCTTGATCGGAACGGATTCCGTCCGCTAGACGTCGAGGTCGTCGGGATCAGGAGCGGTGGGCTCGATCGTGTCGAGAAGCTCGCCGAAGGCATCGAGGAGATTGCCCAGCTGCTGAAGGAGGATGACGGCGAAGATCATCATCACCACGACGGTCAGACCTGCCCGGATCCAATAGAGGTAGCGGTTGTGCGGATCGAAGAGGATGCGCAGCGGTTCGAGATAGCGCAGTAGCCCCGGGTCGGAATCGGGCAGAGGATCGGAAACGGGCATAGCGGGTGGCGGTGGCTCTTCGAGCACTGCCGCTGCGCGGCCGGCGCGGGCGGCTGTGGCCGTCTCCGTGATTATCGGAACGGGTACCGGTTCCGTTGGAGCATCGAGCAGGTCCATCTCCGGCACGGGAGTGTCGTCACGATCCGGTTCTGCGACGGGCGAAGTATCTGGAGGGACGACATCAGCAATGGGTGGCGGCGGCGTAAACGGATCATCGACCGCAAAGCCCGGCAGATCCTCTTCGCTCTCCTCGGCGTCCTCGCCTGAGGTCTCCGCAGCCGGTTCGCCTTGCTCGTCGTCCTCTGCCGCCTCGGCGTCTGCGTCCTCCTCTTCCGCTGCAGCCTCGGCGGCTGCTGCTTTCCGAGCCGCCTCTCGCTCGGCTTCGAGAGCCTTCTTGCCCTCCTGAAGCCGCTTTTTGATCTCGTCGAGATCTATCTCGAGAGTTGACGCAAGCCGCTCGATGATGCCGTGTTCGGGCATCTCGGTGTCACGTTCCCAGGCGCGCACCTCGGCGGCCGTCTTGCCGACCTTGGAGGCCAGTTGGCCGAGTGAGTATCCGGATTCAAGACGGCGCTTGCGAACAAGACTGCCGAGGGTGCTGGGGTCGCTCATGAGATGCGTGCAGCTTATCCCATGGTTGATTCAACCTATGGCTTGTGTGTCGCCGGATCGGCTTCCGGCTCGTGTCCGTTCTGGGCGCCGCCGACGAGCGGGCGCAGATGAACGGTCCGTCGCGGGTGCTACGGTCAATTCGATCAGGAGCAAAGGCGGCGAGTGATGGCTGATCCGCAGGACGGCTCTGGCAATCAACCAACGATTGCACGCGAGCTGCCCACCATCGGCGAGCGACGCGAGTTGCGGCTGGCCGGGATCCGCGTTGCAGGGCGACGGCGGCGGCCCAGCGGCGAACGAGCCGCCATCGAACGCGACCTGCGCAGATCGGGGCGCTTCTGGCTGATTGAGGGCGCTTCCATGATCTTGATCTGGATCTTGCTGTTTGCCTTCCCCGCAAGCGCCGAATGGTGGACCCGCCAAGACACCGAGTTGCTCAGACGAATCGTTGAGATCCGGTCCGATGCACTGACGTCCATTGCGGACGCTGCCGCCCTGCTTGGCTCGGAATGGGTGCTGCGGGTGCTGCGGATCGGGACGCTGCTCGCCCTTGTTTTCGTACACCGCTGGCGCCACTTCTTCGCCGTCCTGCTCGCCATCCTGATCGTGCAGGGATCGGTCGACTTGATCAGCCATCTGGTGGGGCGCCCAAGACCGTTCGTACCGATGATCGGCACGTGGGAGGGCCCTTCTCACCCGTCGGAGCCCGTGGCACAGCTTGCAGTCACGCTCGTTGCCATGGCCTATACGTTGATCCCGCCCGGGAAGATTCGGCAGCGCGCTTTCGTGGCGTCCGGCGTCCTCATTGCGATCCTGATCGCAGCGCAGCTGTACCTGGGTGTGGATCATCCGAGCGACGCGTTTGTTTCGGCCTTCTACGCCCCCGCCGTAACCATCGTTCTCTTCAGGTGGTTTGCGCCCGAATCCGCTTTCCCGGTGACCTGGAAGCGAGGTGTGGCCGCTCACCTCGACATCACGGGGGAACGGGGCGAATCGATCAAAGGCGCTGTTCGCGACCAGCTTGGCCTCGAAGTGCTGACGATCGAGCAGTTTGGCCTCGAAGGATCGGGCGGATCGACACCGTTGCGGCTCAAGGTTGCGGGTGACCCCGACCAATACGTTTTTGCCAAGCTCTACAGCGCCACCCATCTCAGGTCCGACAGGTGGTACAAGGTCGGGCGCACCATCCTGTACGGATCTCTGGAGGACGAGGTGAGATTCGGCTCGGTCCGGCGACTGGTGGAGTACGAGGACTACATCCAGCGCCTGATGAGTTCGGCCGGGGTGCCGAGCGCAGAGCCGTTTGGGATCGTCGAGCTGATCCCGGAACGTGAGTACCTCATGGTGAGCGAGTTCCTCGAGGGCTCGGAGGAGCTGACTCACGCTGAGATCGACGACGACATCATCGACGATGCGCTCCGCGTGATCCGCAGCATGTGGGACGCAGGACTCGCCCACCGTGATGTCAAACCGGCGAACGTGATGATCAACAACGGCCGAATCGTCCTCATCGACGTCGCCTTCGGCACGGTACGGCCCAGCCCTTGGCGACAAGCGGTCGACCTGGCGAACATGATGGTGATCCTCGCCTTGCGGACAGATGCCGAGCGGGTCTACGAACGAGCGCTGCACCAGTTCGCCGCCGAGGACATAGGAGAAGCATTTGCCGCCACACGCAGCGTGACGCTGCCATCGCAGTCACGCAGCTCGCTGGCGCTGGTCAAAAAGGAGCAAGGAGTCGACCTGGTGGAGGAGTTCCGTCGCCTCGCTCCACCAACCGAGCCAATCTCAATTCAACGGTGGAGCACACGCCGAATTCGGCTGACGCTTGGTGCGCTCGTGGTTGGGCTGCTGGGTCTTGCGTTTGTCGTTTCCGAGTTCGTAGGCACGGGGGTGTTGTGATGCGTAAACCCATTCTCTTCGTGCTCGCTCTCTCCCTAGCCTCGAGTAGCTGCAGCCACCTCGGGCTCGGTGAAGCGAGTTGCGTGTCTCCCGAGCGCGAGGTTTCGGCGGCGAGCATCCTGACCATTCAGGCGGTGCCCAGCGCCAAGTACACGCCCTGTCTCAGCGAAACGCGGGTCGGTTGGGACACCGTCGAGTGGTTTGCCGAGGACGGTCGAGCGGGGTTCAGGATCTCGCGGGCAATCAGCCCGTTTCTGACCGCGACTGTTACCCCAGCCTGCGACTTCACTGGAGCCACCCAGGTGGATTCCGGCTACGACGACATTCAGCGCTACGAGCGGGTCGAGTTCGAGCCGACTGAGATCGGGATAACCGTCATCCCATCCTCTGAGCGAACATTGATCTGGTCACGGCTCATGCTTGCCGACGTCGAAGGCGCCGAGATCGATGGGCGGCCGGTTGTCTTCGAAACCGACGAAAACATCGATGAGCAGGTCGGTGCTCGGGTGAACCGGGCATACCTGTACGACAACTATGTCTGGGTCATCAGCGAGCTGGATGCCGAAGAGGGCAAGGTTGAACTCCGCGGCCAGGACCTGCTCCAACCGGGCCGCGGTCTCACTCCAGCAGAGGCCCTCGAAGTCATCGAGGACAACGTGCCGGACGTCTTCTACAAGGGCCAGTGGTACTTCGTGTTCGATGGCGGCTGCATAACATACGAGTTCAACGCGAGGGGAACCTTGGCCGAGACCATTGCCGATGACGCCGAGGAGGTGTTCGGTTTCTACCCCGCCAGCCTGGTCGTCGAGGGCGCCCGAGAACAAGGTCTCATCATCGAGTGATCTGCAGTCGCCGGTTGTTCGCCTAAGCCTTTCGCAACATCCCTGCGACTCTGTTGAGGAAGCCGTCGGCGTCGGCCGCGACGATCACGCGGACGTTGGGCGGCGGCGCCTCGCTCTTGCGGAGATCGACATAGGTGAGGCCACGTGCCTGGTCGTCGGTTGCGACACCCATGTAGACCTCTTCGGAACTGACGACAAGTGAAGGGTCGAGGGCAATAGCCATCGTGATGGGATCGGGCATGTCGAAGCCCTCGAGACCGTTGTACTCCCGCGCCACCCGATCGAGCACACCGTTGATGTCGAGCGCAAAGCGAGAGCGCTCCGTGCCGATCTCCTCCAGAACGCGGCGTTGCTCCGGACCCACCACCGCATACTTGCGGGAGATGTCCCAGCCGACGATTGTCTTGGCCCCGGGCGCAGCAAGGGTCATCGCGGCTGCCTCCGGGTCTGCCCAGACGTTGTACTCGGCGATAGCCGACACGTTCCCGACTGCGTCGGGAGCCCCGCCCATGATGAAGGTGTGAGCGAAGCGGGTGAGGAACTCCCGGTCACGGGCGATGGCAGCCGCCAGATTGGTGAGAGGGCCGAGCGCCACCAAGATGAGCTCGCCGGGTTGCTCGAGGCTGAGACGTCTCAGCACATCGACGGCGTGGCCGTCTCGCGGGGAACCCTGCGGTGGCGGAAGGCCGATGTCCCCCATCCCGTCCTCACCGTGGACCCACTGGGCGGTTTCCAGCGGCCGGAGCAGCGGGCGATCGCAGCCTTCGTACACCGGGACCTCCCCGCATCCCATTAGTTCGAGGGTGTAGAGGGCGTTGCGGGTCGCCAGGTCCAGAGGCACGTTGCCCGCAACGGTCGTCACCGCCTCGATGGTCACGTCCGGATCATCCGCGGCGAGCATCAGTGCGATCGCATCGTCCGATCCGGTGTCTGTGTCGATCACCATCCTCATCGCAGCCTCCTACTCCTCCAGATTCCGCAGAGGTACCCAGCCTTCCCGGCCCGACTGATCCCGGCACCACCACCAACCACTCTCGTCGTCCCGGCTGAGCACCGTCACCGTGTCCCCGGCCCCGACCGGCAACTCCGTTGTGTCATAGGGCGTGTGCACCATTGCCGGACCAGAATCTGCAGACAGGTGTCGAGCGGGCACCCAGCCGGCGCCACGGGCCGCGGTGACGAACACAAACGCCGGCCAGGTCGTATCACGGTCTCCGACACTGACCACCTCGCCCGGCGCAATCTGCAACGGCGCCCGGTCCGGAATCTCGTGCGCTTCCCTGACTACGTACTCCACCAGACGAATTGTGGCAGATAGGGCGGATGCTCGGCTGATGCCCCACCCTCCATTCGGCGTACAATGTCGACCCCGGTACATCACCAAAGAGGAGTCCATAACGATGCGCAAGTTCAAGGTCGTTCTGACGGACAACATCTTCCCGGATCTCCTCATCGAAAGAGAGATGCTCGACAAGGTCGATGCTGAGCTGGTGGAGGTCACCGACCCCGCCACTCTTGCGGGCGAAGTCAAAGACGCCGATGCCGTGATCAACACCTACGCGCAACTGACCGCGGACATCATTGGCGGAATGGAGAAGTGCAAACTCGTCATCCGCAACGGTATCGGGGTGAACACGATCGACGTAGATGCCTGCAACGCCAAGGGCATCATGGTCGGCAACATCCCAACCTATTGCATTGAGGAAGTGGCCACTCACGCCATCTCGCTGATGCTGACCCTGAACCGCAAGATCTTCATGTACAACCGCACCGTCCGCGAAGGCATTTGGGACGTCAAGGAGGGCATGAAGATCAACTCCGTGGTCGGTGCGACTCTCGGCCTTGTCGGCTTTGGACGTATTCCTCGCCTGGTCAACCAGCAAGCGCAGGCTCTCGGCATGGATGTTCTCGCGTACGATCCGTTCGTAACCGCAGAGAGCGTTGCCGAGGCCGGTGCCACAAAGGCTGAGA
The DNA here is from genome assembly GCA_030066715.1 of Acidimicrobiia bacterium. Lineage (GTDB taxonomy): Bacteria > Actinomycetota > Acidimicrobiia > Spongiisociales > UBA5794 > JAAETI01. Next base: position 3,118 of record JASJBC010000010.1, on the reverse strand, counting down.
TGGACCAGATCCTCGCCGAGAGCGACTTCATCTCCGTCCACTGCCCGCTGACTCCAGAAACGCGCGGCATGTTTGACTACGACGCTTTCACGGCAATGAAGGACTCCGCCTACCTGATCAACACGGCTCGCGGCCCGATCGTCAATGAACCTGATTTGGTTCGCGCTCTGGAAGAAGGCTTGATCGGTGGTGCCGGCCTTGACGTCCTGATGGAAGACAAAGGTCAGGCAGACCATCCGCTCTACAAGTTCGAAAACTGCATCATCACGCCCCATGCTGCCTGGTATTCCGAGACGTCAATCCTGCGCCGCCGCACGCAAACAGTGGATAGCGTGATCGAGGTGCTGGAAGGACGCGAGCCTCACTCCTTCCTGAATCGGGCTGCACTCCAGTCCTGAGCTGTTCCCGGCCAGGTCCAATCCAAAGTGGAGTTGGGAACTCAGGACCTTGCAGCTACCGCTGATCGCATCTCATCGAGCGTCGGACACGGGTCGATGTCGAACTGCGCGCACTCCTCGGCGGTGAACCCCCGTGTGAGTTGGTCGATTGCAGCAAGAGCAACACGGTTGATGTCGAGATCGAGGATCTTCCACGTGCCGGTCACTCCTGTAGCAACCACGATACGGTTCTCGTCGAGCCAGTAGCCGTCAGATACCCACCCCTCCGCGATCTGATCGAGCAGCTCGCCCGTGTTCGCATCGTGGATGTGTACCAGGCCATCTGTCGATCCGATCATCACTCTTGCGTCATCTGGTGAGATCGAGAGGCCTCGGATCGTCTCCGCCGATTCGAACAGCAGCGAGGGTTCCCAATCGCCGATCTCAACTCGATGCAGCCCCTCCTCGCCGGCGAGGAGCATGAACGACAGATCGTGCGAGGTCTCGAAGCCCCAATCGTGGACCGGAAGCCCGAACGCCGCGACTGCGTCGAGCTCGGGGCGGTTCAAGACCGCGAACCCATCGCCTGGTGCGATTTCGACGAGCACCCATTCCGCGCCGAACTGACGAACCGGCCCGAAGCTGCCGAGTGCGGTTGCGAATTCGCGAGCCAGTGGAGGTAGCTCGACAAACTCGGCCATCCTCTCCAGCCCTATCTCGCTCGTGATGTCCTCCGTGACGGTCTTGGCGAGCGAGTTAGCGTCCCAGATGTGCAGCGTCCCGTCGGGGAGAGCCACGGCGAGTTCTGTGCCCTCGACGCTGGTTTCGGGTGCTTCCAAAGAAACGAAGGCTGTGCCCCCACTGAGGCACACTGGATCACGTTCGAGAAGAAATCGCCAATCGTCGACGTGTGTCGTACACCCGACGAGCGTTCCCGTCACGTCGCCGGCAGCGTCCGCGATCACGATCGGGCCCTCCTCCTTGACCGCAATGTCGCCCTGGACGTACGCAAAGCGATCGCCCGGCAGGGGTGCGACGGCGTAGGTGGTGAGCCCAATCTCATCGACCTGGGTCGCCAAGAGGTTGCCCGTTTCTGTGTCGAACGTTGCGTAGAGGTCGAGGCCTATCTGGTTCTCGTGGAACATCGATCCGATACGGCTTTGCGGGTTTGTGCGCATCGCGTTCGCATCGAACCAGAAGGGGAAGGTCTGCTGCTCCGGATGGGCAAGCCCTCCTGCGGATAGATCCCAGACCTGGAGGAATCCGTCCTGACCGACGGTATAGAGAATCTGCTTCCGGTGGTCGAATGCAATGTCGTTCACGGAGCCTGTGGGCAGTTCGTAGACCGTCATGCCGGATTCGATGCTCCACACGCTGGTTGTTTGTCCTGCCGTGCCGACAGCCACGAGGAGTAGCGGCGGCGCGTCGACACCCTCTGGCGGGGAAAGGGCAAAGAAGTCGGTTGCTCCGCTGATCGGCAAATAGTCGAGTCCGCCGAGCCGATCGAAGCGGAGCGACGCATCGACGCTGTAGAGATCAGGTGCCGCGCCGCCGATCATGGAGGCCAGGAGGGCCCCGTCGGGGCTGATGTCACCCGTATGTCCTTCGAACTCCCCGATGTCGGCATACGTCTCGGTCTCCAGCACACGGACAACCTTGGGTTCGTCCGATGCGTCGAATAGAACCAGCCGGGGTGCATTCTCGGCATACTGCGGTGTCCATTCGCCCGGGATCTCGTGGCTGACGGTCCAAGTCAGCGTGTCCACGATTCTGACCGATGCGGTCGAAGGTGCGGCGCAGTCCTGCCACACCTGGACTGCAAGATGGTTGCCGTCGTGCGACCAGGCCTGGTTCAGGACTGCCGCAACACAACCCGCGTCATCGAACGACACGGTCGCAACGAGATTCCCTCCGGCAACGTCGAAGACGTCCACATGCGGCGCATCGGGAGCCGTCAACGACCCCACTGCTAAGAGATCGCCGGCCGGCGAGAATGCCACACCGCCATCCAAGTTGGCGGCCTCGAAGACCCAGATCTCTTCCCAAGTGACCGTGTCCAACAGCTGCAGGCTATTTGCGGATCGCACCGCCATAATCTCGCCATCTGGCGAGAGATCCATCGCCCGGTACTCCTGGGGAACGGTTAGTTGTCTGGTTGCCGCAAGCCGATCCGCGTCCATCGCCGACCTGAGCGTGAGTCTCTCCTCGATCGTCGGTTCCTGGGACGGATCGGTCAGCATGGCCTGCACCGACAGCAGGATGCCGAGTTGGGGATCCTCGCCGGTTGCCAACGCTGCAGCGGACGACAGGGCCCTGGTCTGGGCGGTGGCAGCGTTCTCGCTTGCGTTGCTCCGCGACACGAATGCCGCCACGGCCAGGGCCCCCGCGATCACGGCGGCCAACCCGAACGCAGCGGTGATCGTCCGTCGTCGTCGTTGCTTCGCACGGGATTCTCTGGCCGCGAGCTCCTCGCTCGCCCAGAGGAATGAGGACTCGGAGTCTGAGAGCGCCAGATCGTCACTCGTCCGATCGGAGAGCCGGGCAAGTCTCGGTCCCGTCAGGAGCATCGCTTCAGCGCGGCCGCTCGCCTCCCACTCGGCCGCGGCTTCGGCGAGCTGACGGTGCCGCCGGATTGCGCTGCGTGCGTCATCGACCCAGCTGCCGATGAGGGGCCACGCGGTGAGGATCGACTCGTGAGCCAGCTCCACGGTGCGGCGTCCCTCACGATCACGGTCGGTCGT
>JASJBC010000089.1 GCA_030066715.1 Acidimicrobiia bacterium | reverse complement strand
ATGCCCCGATGCCGACAGCCCCGGTGCCGATCGATACCACCAGATCGTTGAGGTTGAGGAAGTCACCGAGGTTGCCACCAAGTATCTCGTCGACGACGAGAGCAACCGTCTGCACCGCAAGGCTGGCGATGAGGGCAACGCCAACGAGAAGGACGACGCCAAAAGCAGTCAACCGGCGCCGCATCGTGAGGACGAGGCCGCGCTCCACAGGTATGTCCCAGATGACATTGAGCGCATCCTGTAATGCCAGGAACAGCAGCGAGGCTGCAAACACACCCAAAAGCACGCTGACGGTTGCCAGCGCTCCCGACGTCGCCGACCGATCGATTGCCACTGCAAGGTTGTCCACAACCTCACTCACATCGGAGGGAACCTCGCTCAGGACGGCCTCGAGACTGTCGACCAGGAACGCCTGGATTTCTGCCTCGGTGAAGATGACACCGGCGATGGCGATGGCGCTGGTCAGCAGCGGGATGGCGGCAAAGACTGCGTAGTAGGCCAGACCGGCGCCCAGTCTGATCGCTCGATCATCCCGCCAGTTCTCGTAGGTTTCCCGAAGTAGCGCGAACACCGATCGGGCAGCTTGTTGAATCGCCGTCAGCGCCATTGTTGCTCGGCGTCAGGCCCCCTCAGGAGCCAGCACCCGCCGCCTCTCCTCCTCGATTGTCGGTCACGGTGGCGAACAGGAGCAGTCGCCGCTGGCAGCGTACTAGGTGACCCGGCGCAATCGCCGGTGGCGCCGCTCTGCGCAACGGTGACACCGTCGGCTCCCGTTTCCGGGACGTCGACCCGGGCGGTCAACGCAAACGACTTGTTCTTGATGTTCAAGATAGAGCTTTCGGTCAGCCGGCCCATTCCAACGAGGAGAAGCTGCTGGTTGCCTTTCACCAGCTCGGGGCGCCCCGCTTTCTGCGTGTTGGCGCGCTCGGCGTCATCCATGGGCAGGGCGTTGTACTTGCCGAGCAGACGCCAATGTCAACCCCCTCCATGAACAACACAGCTAGATACCGCTAGTGTCGGATCGCACGTCGTCGAATGAGGGGATCACGATGAAGGAGTACCGGCCCGGATCTGCGTTCACGGGGACCATCGGCCGCACCGTGGAGGAGTCGTCGCCGGCGTGGCCAGAGCCGAACCGGGCACGGGAGGGATCCCCCAACGTCTTGTTCATCGTGCTCGACGACACGGGGTTCGCCCAGTTGGGGTCCTACGGGTCGCCGATCCAGACCCCCAATCTCGATCGCCTCGCCGATCGGGGTCTGCGTTACAACAACATGCACACGACGGCGCTGTGCTCACCGACCCGGTCGTGCATGCTCACCGGACGCAACCATCACTCGAACGCAATGGCCTGTATCACCGAAGGCTCGACGGGTTACCCGGGATCGAACGGCTACATCCCGTTCGAAAATGGCTTCCTCTCGGAGATCCTGTTGCGGGAGGGGTACAACACCTACGCAGTCGGTAAGTGGCACCTCACCCCGGCGGACCAGATCTCCGCAGCAGGCCCGTACGATCGCTGGCCGCTCGGCCGGGGCTTCGAGCGCTACTACGGATTCTTGGGCGGCGAAACCCATCAGTACTACCCCGAGCTGGTCTACGACAACCATCAGGTAGAACCACCGGCAACGCCCGAGGAGGGCTACCACGTCACCGAGGATCTGGTCGACAAGGCGATCTCCTTCATCGCCGACTCCAAGCAGGTTGCACCCAGCAAGCCGTTCTTCATGTACTTCGCTCCCGGAGCCATGCACGCTCCCCATCACGTCAGCAAAGAGTGGTCCGATCAGTACGCCGGGGCGTTCGACGACGGCTGGGAGGCCTATCGGGAGACGGTCTTTGCGAGGCAGAAGGAAATTGGCATCGTTCCCGCCGACGCCGAGCTGTCCCGTCACGACCCCGACGTGCCCGAGTGGGGCTCGCTCTCCGATGACGAACGGAAGCTGTATGCACGAATGATGGAGGTCTACGCCGGGTTCCTCACCCACACCGACCACCACATTGGACGGTTGCTGGACTTCATCGAGCAGCTCCGTGAGCTGGACAACACCATCGTCATGGTCATCTCCGACAACGGCGCCAGCTCCGAGGGCGGTCCGCACGGGTCGGTCAACGAGAACCTATTCTTCAACAACGTCCCGGAATCGCTCGAAGAGAACCTGGCGATGGCCGACGAGCTCGGCGGGCCGAAGACGTTCAACCACTACGCCTGGGGTTGGACCTGGGCGGGGAATACGCCCTTCCGGCGCTGGAAGCGGGAGACGTATCGAGGCGGCATCTCGGATCCGTTCATCGTCCACTGGCCGGCCGGCATCTCCGCCGCGGGTGAGGTGCGGACTCAATACACCCATGCCATCGACATGCTTCCCACCGTGTTGGAGGCGATCGGCGTCGAGGCACCTGCCGAGATCAAGGGAGTCACGCAGTCGCCCATCGAAGGGACCAGCTTCCTGTCGAGCTTCGGCGACCCGGCCGCGCCTGCAACTCGCCGGACTCAGTACTTCGAGATGATGGGACATCGTTCCCTGTATCACGACGGTTGGCGTGCGGTGTGCCCGTGGCCGGGTCCCTCGTTCACCGAAGCCGGCGCGTTCTTCGGCGCTCCAATCTCGAAGGAGAAGCTGACAGAACTCGATGCCGAGCATTGGGAGCTGTACCACGTGGATGCCGATTTTGCGGAGAACCACAACGTCGCCACCGACAATCGGGACCGGCTCATCGCGATGGTGGGCTCGTGGTACGCCGAAGCCGGCAAGTACAACGTGCTTCCGGTTGACGGCCGGGGCACAATGCGGCTGGCCGAGGTGCGGCCCCAGATCGCCGTCGACCGCACCAGCTACACGTACTACCCGGGCACGCAGGTCGTTCCCGCCAACGCTGCCGTGAGGGTACTCAATCGACCGCACGCGATCACCGCCGATGTGGACATTCCCGAAGGAGGGGCGGACGGTCTGATCATCGGTCACGGGGGTGTCGATGCAGGGTATGCGCTGTATCTCAAGGACGGCGTGCTGACCTGGGTCCACAACTACGTGGGCAGGGACTACTACTACGTCCGATCCGCCGAACCGGTTTCCCCCGGCCGACACGAGCTCCGCTTTGAGTTCGAGGTCACGGGCGAAGCCGATCTCGCCAACGGCAAAGGTGCCCCGGGGCGGGCTCAGCTGTATGTCGACGGAGCCTTGGTCGGCAACAGCGAGGTTCCGGTGACAACTCCGCTGGTTCTGGGACTCACAGGTGGAGTTGCGGTGGGGGCCGCACATGCCTCTCCTGTCTCGCCAGAGTACAACCCGCCGTTTGCCTTCACAGGCACGCTGCGGAGTGTCACAGTCGATGTGTCCGGCGAGCTGATCGAAGACGACGAAGCTACGATGCGGCGGCTGATGGCCCACCAATGAGCTCTCGGCCTTCCGTCCGACCCGAGGGAGGGTGATGCGCCGCTACGTGCCAATTCTGCGCTGGTTGCCCGAGTATGACTCGAGCTGGCTACGAGCCGACCTGATTGCGGGGCTCACCATCATGGCCCTGTTGGTTCCCGAAGGCATGGCCTACGCCGAGCTCGCCGGGGTCGGCCCGGAGGCGGCCTTCTACGCGGCTCCGATCGGCCTACTGCTCTACGCAGTCTTCGGCACGTCACGCCAGCTCGTCGTGGCGGTGTCTTCGGCGGTCGCGGTGATGTCGGCGTCGATCATCGGCCAGCTTGGGGCCGCCGACGCTGCTGAGTTCGCCGCGCTGACGGCGCTTCTGGCGATCCTCGCCGGAGTGGTGGGCGTGCTGGCTGGTCTGCTCAAGCTGGGCAAGATCGCACGGTTCTTCTCCGGGTCTGTGCTGGCCGGGTTTGTGTCTGGGTTGGCGCTCGTGATCATCGTCAAGCAGTTGCCCAAGGTCTTCGGACTAGAGGGCACCGAGGGCAATGTCTGGGAACGCGTGTGGCACCTCATCGGCGACCTCGGCGGGGCCCACAGCACCACGCTGGTCATCGGAGCGAGCACGATCGCCCTCATGTGGGCACTCGAGAAATGGTTCCACCGCATCCCCGCGGCCCTGGTCGCCCTCGTCTACGGGATCCTCGCTGTCACCATCTTCGGCCTCGCCGATGAGATCCACGTTGTTGGCGAGATCCCGAGCGGGCTTGCCCTGCCGCAATGGCCGGACGTTGCGGCGACAGAGATCATGGGGCTCATACCGGGAGCCGTCGCAATCACGCTGGTGATGTTTGCCGAGGCAGTCGGACCGGCACGCAGTTTCGCCTCCAAGCATCGTTACCGAATAGACGAGGACCAGGAACTGGTTGGGATGGGGATGGCCAACCTCGGTGCGGGGTTCTTCCAGGGCTTTCCAATCGGAGCCAGCCTGTCCAAATCTGCGGCCGCCGACGCGGCCGGGGGCCGCAGTCAGGTATCCGGCATGGTGGCTGCCATCGCCACCGCGCTGGTTGCCCTATTCCTGACCCCGCTGTTCGAGAACCTGCCGGAGGCGGCGCTCGGCGGCATCGTCATCGTCGCCGTCTCCGGCATGTTCAAGTGGGGCGAAATGCGCCGACTGTACCGGCTGCGGAAGATCGACTTCTGGTTGGCCATCGTTGCGCTGCTCGGAGTGATGACATTCGAGGAGGTGCTGTACGGCTTGCTGATAGCCGTCCTGGCCTCGCTGGTGGCACTCATCATGCGGACCCGGCGGCCGCAAATCAGCGAACTGGGCAGACTCCCGGGGACCCTCCAGTTCCGCAGCCTCGCCGTCCACCCGGAAGCGAGGCAAAGCAGCGGTCTCTTGATCGTTCGTCCCGACGAGACCGTCTTCTTCGCCAACGCTGCCTCGATTCGGGAGGGGATCCGCGACATGGTCGACGGCGCCGATCGACCGGTAGAAACCGTCCTGTTGGACCTCGAGATGACCAACGAACTAGATGTTCCTGGAGCCGAGATGATTGAGGAACTCCACAGGGAACTCGAAGGCCTCGGGGTCGAGCTGGCACTCGCCGGGGCTCACGCCGCAGTCGAGGACATCCTCGAACGCAGTGGCGTCCTGGAGGCAATCAGTCGCGACGCGCTTTTCAGCGACGTGAGCAATGCCGTGCTGGCCCTCGCTGAGAGAACCCCGGAGGAGCTGGACGATCCCGATCGAGCCGCCATCATTGCTCGGATCGATGAGCTCGCCGATGCGGCACTTGCCCATGCCGCCGAGATGACCGAAGACGAACGCCGGCGACTGGCCGGCGTGGTCGATCGGCTGAATCGGATTGCCGAACGAGATCAGTAGTGACCAACGAGGAGCACGTGCTGGCATGTCGGCCGGCCTAACTCGGACTATCAGCCGAGTCAGAGTCGCTGCCGGCTGGTTGCCGCAGGACCATGGCGGACACATGCTCACCCTGCAGGACCGAGAGCCCGGTCGCCGGCTCGAGGCTCCACGAGTCGTCGAGTTCAGCGGCCGTCACTGCATCGATCAGGATTTGGTCTCTTGCGGCGATCCCGGCCAGTGCCAGTGCGGTACGTGGCGGATCGCCAAACACCCCGTAGGTCAGCTGGTCTGCAGTCACCAATCCGGCGATCACCTGCCCGGCACTGATGCCGGCTCTGTAGGTGACTTCGACTGCGTGGTCGTGTCTGAACTGTTCGATGAGCGCTGCGACCTCGACCGCAAAGTCGGCGGCAACTTGCGCTGCCGTATCCGGAGTAGCGAGACCCGCGGCGAAAACATGCTGGTCGGTGGAGGATCGCACTCGCTCCACTCCAAGATCATCCGCGAGCGTCTCTACGCGGCTGGAGAGCTCGGTCGACAACTCGACACCGGCCTCCTCGCTGATACCGGCTCCACCGACGAGGCCGTCGACATCTACGACAACCACAGTCGCGGTATCGAGAAGGTCCAGCAGGTCTTGCTCCCCACTCCGCAACGCGGTGACCAACCGGGGTGGTAACGCGGAGAGAAGCAGTCGCCTGGTCTCCTGCTCCTCGACCGCCAGAGCGTCCTCTCTTTCGCGCAGGGCCGCGGTGAGGCGATTGAGGCGGCGCGCAACATCACCGAATTCATTCCGACCGAGGTCGGGCAAGGTCGTGCTCAGGTCGCCGTCGGCCACGCGACCCGCCGCCGCGACCACTGGTTCGACAGGCTTGGTCATGCGATCAGCGAATAGCAGAGCAAGCAACACCACGATGGGTATCAAGACCACTCCGGTGATGAGAATCCTGGCCAGATAGGCGCCAAGGGGATCGTTGGCCTCGGCTGCCGCCACCTCAGCCACCACGACCCAGTCGAGCAAGTCGGATCCGACGGGACCGGCCGAGGTGAGCGATTTTCTCCCCAGGTAGTTCGTGCTTCGGCCGATGAACTGCTCGCCGCTCAGGGCTTCCTGTACCGCATCCGATTCGACCGGCTGCAACAGAGCGGTCGAGTCGAAGATCGCGATCAGATCACCCAGCCGGGCGTCGTAGTCCTGCTTCTCGAGCTCACGCTGGTACTCCGCAGGATCCTCGATCCACAAGCGGGAATCTGTTCGCATCAGCTGATCGCGCCCCACGACATAGACTTCGCCGGTGTCACCAAAACCGGTAGCTTCCCAATCAGCCTCACCGATGGTCAGAGTGTTCAGCGTCTCAATCGGCACCTCGACGAGAAGAGACCCAACCGTGCGGGCCTCGCTGCGAATGGCAGCTCCGATGAATAGCGAGGGTCTACCTTCAGCCGGCAAGTAGATCTCGAAGTCAACGAAGACGGCCTCCCCGATAGGTACGGCTGGAATCCCGTTGATGACCGCGTTTCCGACGCCGGTGGTCCGGTACGGGCCGGTTGTCATGTTGGTCGCATAGTCCAGTCTCTTGTCTGTCGAGTAGACAACGTTGCCTGCCGTGTCGACCAGAAGCAGATCATCGAAGCCGAGCTGCGAGCGAAGCTGCACAAGCGCAGGATGTCGCACAGCATGGACTGCCCCGTATCCGGACCGGTCACCCGGCGCATCGGCCATCTCGCTGCGGTCTTCTGCCGTGTTGGCGGTGATGTAGTGATACTGCAAGTAGCGGCCAACATCCGAGCCGGGGATGAGGTCATCAGGGGGCGGAGCATCCAAACCTGCGTTGGCTATGGCGTCGACAACGATGTCGTAGGTGTCTCGCACGGACTGCAATTCGCCGGGGTCTAGAGAGTTGCTCTGGCCAACCTCGTCAAAAGCCGCAGAGAACTCGACCACGCCCTCGATGACCTCACGGCTGCGTGCAGCAACAACGACCGTCTGCTCGAGACGTTCGATCCCGTTGCGAATCGCAACTGCCTTCGCCCTTTGCTGGTTGACGAGCTGATCACTGACGGAGTCAGTTAGGAGGTTTCGTGCCTGGTAGAAGTTGAGAAGGCCGAGCAGCAACACCGACACCAGCGAAACCGCCGTGAACGTGATGACGAGGCTGCGCCGGAGGGTCCGCGCCCGCCGCGCCGGTTGCGCTTCACCATTGGCAAGATCGGCGTTCATGGCTCGTCGCTTCCCGTGGAGCCGGCGGATTCACGAGAAGGAGCTTCTTGCTCAGCTCGGGTTTCGGCCGCCTCGACCACACGATCAATACGGCGCCGGCGTGCATTGATGACCTGGTTGAGAGCAGACGCCAGAGCGGGGTTGTGGCTGGTGACGGATTGCGCAGTTGAGTTGTCGATTATCACCACTTCACAGTCGGTGATGGCGACGGTGCTGGGGGGTTGCGGCCAAGTGTCGGAACGTCCGACCAGGCCAAACACGTCGCCGGGGGCAAAGTCCGCGATGCGGAGAAGAGAACCCTCGTCCGGCCCGATCGACATTCGGGCGGAGCCAGCCCACAGAACGTGGAGCCCTGGGTTCTCGCGACCGGCCTGGAGGATTACCTCGTTTTCCGCAAATCGCTCCGCCCGGGCCGCCGCTGCGAGCTGATCGAGCGCGTCATCGTCGAGTCGGTCGAGCAACGCAGATATCCGCAGACGTCTTCGGATCTCGGCTCGATCCGGGACGCCCGATTCGCCGGCCTCGACTCCGTCGTACAGATAGAGGTCTTGTGCCGGACTGGGCAGTGGCACATTGTGACGGTGAGAGGCGTACCACACCAGTGAACCGAACGTGCTGGCAACCCTGGGTGCGTCGTGAAAGTCGTCGATCCACATGTGGACCTCATAGCCCATCATCGGATCGTCTATCTGCACGACCGCGACCGCAGGTGGCGGGTCCTCGAGAACACCGGGCGTGGAACGCGCTGCTTCCAGCAACATCTCCCTGGCGAGCGTGGGGGGATTGACATACGCAACTTGAATTGGCACGACGACCCGGTGCAGGCCCGACGGCTCTCCGTAATTGATCACCTTGTCGTTTGCCAACTGGGAGTTCGGAACGACGTGGAGGTCACCGTTGCGGTCACGGATCCGGGAGCTGCGCCAGTTGATATCAATCACCTGCCCTTGCAGATCACCGAACTGGATCCAGTCCCCCGGTTTGAAGGGGGCATCGGTCAACAGCAGAGCACCCGACGCAAGACCGCTGAGAGTGTCTTGGAGGGCAAAGGACACCACGAGGGAGGTCACGCCAAGTGCCGTCAGTGCTGCTGATAGATCAACCCCCCAAACGCCGTCGATCAAGAACCAGCCGGTCACGATCAACACCGCCACCCGCGGCAGGGCAAGCAGCAACTGGGGGATCCCACGTCTGTCCTCGCCGGCTTCGCCCCAAGACCGCAGCCAAGCCACGAGGAGACGCACGACGGCGAGGGCTACCGCTGCGGCAGACAGGATGAAGCCGGTGCCCAGCAGCCGGACCACCAATGTGGCGCCGTCCAGCCCGAATAGGCCACGGGTCAGTGCCCAACCTGCAAAGAATGGAATAGTCCACGACCTGAGAATCGATACGACGGGAGTCAACAACGAATCGCTTTGGCGGAGCCGTTCCTCCAACTCCGCAGCACCGATGATCACAACAGGCAACACAACCACGAGGACCAGCGCCCATGCGGCTGCCGGATCGGCTAACAGGTCACTCATGGCTTGCCTCTACCGGGATTTGCAGACCCTCCACCGCGAACACCGCCATATCCTGCCCAATACCAGCCTTGGCGGCGACTGCGACATCCGGGGGCAGCAACGTGCGCACTTCGCTTGTCACCAGGATCTCGCCGGCGTGTGCTTGACGTGCCAGGAAGTAAGCAACGCGGACTGCCTCGCCCCATATGTCGTACACGAGTCGCATGCTGCCGGTGAGACCAACTGTTACCGGGCCACTATCGATCCCGACGGCCGGCCGCAGCCGGGTCGCGTGGCGCAAGTTGATTTCGTTGACGATCTCGATGACATCTAGGGCGAAGGCAACGGATCGGGGAACGTGGTCGAGATACGGCTGGCTCAGTCCGCAGCCGGCGTAGTAGGCATCGCCGATCAGCTTCACACGTTCGAGACCGTGGTGAACGGCGGCGGCATCGACTTCATGCAGCAACGCCGAGAGCAACTCCTGGGTAGGTCCGGCCTCCTGCTCTGCTACCAAGTCACCGAGACCGTCGGTTATCACAACGACTATGCCGGCCTGCGGGATCTGGTCGATAACCTCTCGTTCGCCGCTCTCTACCCGCTCGGCAGCGGCAGGCGGAAGCAAGCTCCTGAGTGTGGCGATGCGTTCAGCAGACGCCGTCTCGAGTTCGGTCTTCCGCTTCCCCAGGGCCTCGAGCATCTCATCGATACTGTTGGCGAGGTTCGTGAAGTCGGTCGGAACACCATCTGCTGCCGGGGCGGGTGAGTCTGTTCCCTCGACCGACTGATCGTCGAGGACGTGCCTCAGCTTCTCGCTGAGGTTTCGCACCGGTCTGAACACCCGCCGGGCCCAGCCGACGGTGCCGAAGGTGATGCCGATGACGAACACGGCCACCGCAAGCAACAGGGCACGGCGGAAATCGCTGATAGGAGTGGATAGCTCCTCATCTTCGACTTGCGCGATCACGTACCACGTGAATGCACCCAAGTCGAGCTGCTGGACGGCAGAAGACACTTCACGCAACAGGTAGTCGTTGCCGAGCTTGGTCCCGCTCGAGTCGGCAGCAGCGACCAGATCACGTGTATCTGCGGCTTTGAGAAACATGGCGGTGGTGCCAACCCCCGCCATGGCCGCCCGCTCGGCCTCCGTGGCTGTGCCGGCAGCTTCGAGACCGGCGAGAAGGCCGGTTGGGTCCTCAACGAATGGCCGGGCGACCGACCTCATTCTTCCATCCGCGCCGACGAGAAAGACTTCGCCCGTTTCCCCGAAGCCCTCGTTGCGCCAGTTCCCTTCGGACGTCATGATGTCGTCGAGGGGCTGCCCGGGCACCTTGAGCGCAAGAATCCCCCTGAGCTGATCCCCCGCGAAGACTGGACTCGCCATGAACAACATCGGCGACCCCAGATCGGCCACATAGGGGGCCATGTCGATGAGAGTGACCGTGCCGCGCTGTGGCGCCTCCCGTACCGTCCGCATCAGGGTTCCCAGCGTGCTCCCCCCATGTGGACCGACCTCGAGGCTCGTGGCGAAATCGGGAGACTTGGATGCTGAATAGACGATCGCGCCACTTTCGGGGTCGATGAGATAGAGATCATCCGCGCCGAGGCGAACAGAGGTCTCGAGGAGACCCAAATGCAAGTCCCTGTGCACCTCGGACCACGCGCTCCCGTCGCCGGCGTCGTCTATGAGCCCTTGGCCCACCTGCTCGGCCTCGGCGACGTAGTGGCGCTGGAGATAGACGCCTGCGTCGGTCGCGGGGAGGAGCGAGCGCCACCCTATTGACACCCCGATCGCGCCCTCGAGGGCAGGGGCAAAGTCCTCCCGATAGAAGGAATCGAGGATCTCGGACGATTCGTCGATCACCGCAGCTTCGAGATTCTCGAGCTCGGCGTAGGCATCAGCAAACCGGCCCACTGCGTCGGCTGTGCCTGCGCTCGACGCAATTGCCGCCGTCCGCCTGCGCATGGCCTCGACGTAGCGGGCCACTTCCTCAGCCTTGACGGCTGCGCGACCAGAGAGCTCACCTTCCGACAGGTCGTTGGCGAGGTCCTGGCCGTAGGTAAGGCTGAGAATCGACGTGACGACCAGCGAGGTAACGGTTACCACGAGCACTGCAACGGCCAGCCAAGTTGCCATGGCGATGTTGCGAGGAGCGGCCAACAGTCGCCGTAGCCAGCCGCGCTTCTCCGGCGTCGCAGTCATCGCCGTTCCTGACCAGGAGGAGCCGCTAGCGACCGGCAATGGCAGTGAGTTGGGCTTTGGTGCGATCGGCCGGAAATCATTGGGTACAACCTAGCTCCTTGGTGCGAACCCCGAGCTGCGATCGAGACATTGCCACTACTAGTCGCTCGAGTCTGGGCGACAGCCGGGGGGCGCGTGACCGTACCCACAACGCTGGTGAAGCGCCTGAACGGCGGATGCCGGGCGGGATCGCCGCCATCCGGCAGGAACCATGGAATGGCGAGTCGGAAGCAGCAACCATGACCGACTGGTTCGATACCCAAATCGAGGCCGGGAAGACGGTCACATCGCCAACATGATGGAAAAGCCGCGCGCTTCTGCGGGGACGCGGAAGAAGAGGCCGTCCCGGAGAACCCCTAGTCGCCGTCGACGACAATCCTCTCCTCAGGGACCCAGCGCACCACGGTCGTTACGTCGCGGCCAAGTTCCCTGTCCAGCTTGACATCGAGGTCGTCGGCGTCGTCGGGGCGATCGCCACCCACCAGGACCAGTTCCACCTCGTCCGGAGTCACGGTGTATGTGACCAGGTCCAACGAGCGGTCACCTATCCAATCGGTTACGACGTTGGCAACGTTGTCCCGGTCGAACGTCTGTGCCCTCAGCCGTTCGCCCGTCGAGCCCAGGACGACGATCACGACTATGGCGAGGATTCCGATCAAAGTTGAGGTGTTGCGAATCCAGACTCTTTCACTGATCAGCTTGGCGACGGGAACAACACCTGTGAGTAGGAAGACCAGCGCTCCCACAAGCAGGATTGCGACCATGTTCGTGGTGAACAGCATCAGAGCGCCAAGAGCTTCGCTGAATTGCCCCGTTTCCAGCATCAAGCCAACCACCGCCAAGGGCGGCACGAGGGCGATAGCGACCGCGACCCCAGGAAGGGCGTCGGACACGTCAGGACGCGACAGGGCAAAAGCGCCGGCGCCTCCGGCCGCAATCGCGATGATCAGGTCGATCAAAGTGGGTGCGACGCGGGACGCAACCTGGCTGTTGGTAACTGGGTCGATTTCCCATGGCAGGGTTCCCCCGTACACAGCGGACAGCCCAATCGCCAGCGCCACTCCACCCAGGGCGACACCGGCGGACATCGTTGCCCGCTTCGGCCAGCCCATGATCAGAGACAGCGATGTTCCCATCAGTGGAGTCATAAGGGGGGCTACGAGCATCGCGCCGATGACAACCGCAGTGGAATCGGAGATGATGCCGAACGCAGCGATCGTCGTGGCAAAGCCCATGAGCAAGAAGAAGCGGGAGAGACGGCGTGCCGCCAGCGCACCCTCGTAGAAGATCTTGCCGTAGAGCTGGCTGCGATCGTCGGCCGTGTGCGGGCGCTGCTCCAGCCAGCGGAAGATTCGGAACCACACGTCGGTGACGTCGACGTCCTCCTCGGCCATCGCGGTGAAGTTACCTACTGTCGTTGCGATTCCGGTGATGATCCAGAAGCCCGCAAAGAGGGCAATGACGAGGCTGAGCATGGTTGCCGGAGCCACCCACAGGGCTCCCCCCAGGGCGAACACGAACAGTCCCCTGATGGCACGCCAAGTATGAATACCGCCTCCGCCGGATGGCCGCACTGCCCGGTATACGTCCCGCGCCCCGGCAAAGCCGATCGCGCCGCCGAGCAGTCGAGAGATGATCAGTCCGGTAACGTCAGGCCAAATCAGCAGCGCAGCACCAATGCCGCCAAGAACTACAGCGGTGGTCAAC
>JASJBC010000088.1 GCA_030066715.1 Acidimicrobiia bacterium | reverse complement strand
TGGTAGTTGCCACAGTCTTCGCCAACATGATTGGGGCCGCCTTGGTTCTCGCCATTCAGGAGTTGACCGCGGCACGGCGCGCCCGGACGATAGCCGTCGCGAGCCTGGCGGCGGCCCCCCTGCAACTCATCGCCGCGGCCACAGCCAGCGTCACTGAGGCGTTCGCCCGACCCCTCAGCCTGGCAGTTGGAAGCGGAGCGCTGTTGGCCGGCTGCAGTCGCTCCATCGCCGCTGTCTACTCCTCTGGGCGAGCAGCGGACGAACCCGTCGACTGATTGCCGTTTCTTGATGCTCAAGCCACCCTTGGCGCAAGCCGATGACCATGGCAGACGCCCGCGCTAGCCTCCAAGAAGAAGGGATGTGAGGAAGCGTCTAATGTTGGGCAGCCAAGGACAGGGTGAGTCGTTGACCCGAAATCGATCACACAGCGTCGCTCCTCGCTATCCGCTCGTGATGGCCTTCTTGCTGGTGCTTTCCACCGTTGCGGTGCTGATCGCCCACTCGCCTTCTGCCGACGCCGCCGTGACCGGTTGCCCCGGAACTGTGGGTGTCCAGCAGGGTGGCAGCGCCTCTGCGACTGTGTCCTTCAACTCGAGCGCTGAGGCCATTGCGGCAGTCAGCGCCTCCGGCGTATCGGCATCGGGGGGCGGCAAGTCGGGCCCGGACGGCGGAGCCTGGTCGGTGAACATATCCATCAGCGCGGGAGCTACGGCCACCGGCAGTGGGACCGTCACCGTGCGAGAAGTCGTTGCCAACGGAAGCGGTGGGACCTGTGTGATCTCGGTCCCGATCGAAGCCACCACAACGACCACGACAACCACCACCGCCCCGCCCACGACAACCACAACAACGACGCGGCCGCCCACCACCACAACCACCGCCCCGCCCACGACGACGACAACCACAACGACGACCACCACCACCACGGAGCCGCCGGAGACGACAACAACGTCGACGACCACCACGACGACGTCAACGACAACAACCACCGCTGCGCCGACGACCACCACTACCACCACTACCTCGACGACTGCAGCGCCGGTGACAACGACAACGCTCGTCGCCGCTGTGCCCCCGCCACCCGGTGACGACTCGTTCCTGACGAGCAACTGGTGGTGGCTCACCATCGTCGGACTGACGCTCATCGCTCTCATTGCGACGGTGGCGATCCTGCAACCGCAGCGCCAAGGCTTCGGTGGTCGAGTCGCCGGAGCCGCCGCCGGACCGACCGGCCGTCATGTGCGGCGTCGCACCTACGGACCGCGGGAGAACCGGCCGGCTACCCCGACGATGGGACAGCGGGTGAAGCGAACCAAGGTGGCGCAGAACATGGCCGCCAGGACGTCACAGCCGAAGCCTCCGAAGCCGACCTTCTTCCGACGCATCGGCAACTGGTTCCGTGACACCGAGATCGCCGACTCGATGCGAGCTCGCTCCGACGCTAAACGCGTGCAGTCGCGCACCACACGCGGCAAGAAGCCCCCGAAGCTGAAACGGCGCCGCTAGGCCCGGATCGCTCGAACCTCGCCGGAACGCAGGGTCACCACACCTTCACCCGTGTCAACCACGAGGCCCCCGTTTGCATCGATCGTCTGCACCGTGCCCGAACCATCCGGGTCCCAAGTGACGCGGCGACCGACCGTCGTACACGCGGCTACGTACGCCTCGCGATCCCAGGCGAAGCCGGGGGCGAGGACGGAGGAGGCCCAGGCTTCACTGATCGTGCGACCGAGATCCAGCCCCGGATCGCGGGTGAGGATCCCCGCCGCATCGGCGGGGGCGTCGGGCCAGAAGAGATTGAGACCAACGCCGACCACGACCCGGCCGCCGCTTCTCTCGACGAGGATTCCACCGACTTTCAACGCATGCAGCTCGATGTCGTTCGGCCACTTCAGATCAACCGCGACCGCAGCGGCCGCCTCGATAGCCGATCGCACCGCCAGCCCAACCGCCAACGGAAGCGTTTCGTCCACCGGTGGCGCATCCGCAGCAAGCGAGAGCGACGCAGCCACGCCGCGCGTCGCCTGCCACCATTCATTGCCCGTGCGTCCCCTGCCTTGGGTCTGCTCGGCGGCCACGACCAGCACGGGACCACCGGTCCTGTCGAATTCAGTCGCCGCCAGATCCTGGGTGGAAGTCGCGACATCGCGAACAATCGTCACGTAGGGTGTAGCCATTACGCCGTTGCCTGAGTCATAGATAGACACTCGACACTACCGGAGACTGGGGAGACCGGGTTGTGACAACCGACGAACTCATCGAACAACTTCGCCAGTTGCGCGAGCAGGCCCACGAGCCTGCCAGCCGACGTGCGGTGGATCGCCAACACGACCTGGGCAAGCTCACCGCCAGAGAGCGCATCGAGACCCTCCTCGACAAGGGGTCGTTCCAAGAGATGGACATGCTCGTGCAGCATCAGGCCTCCGGCTTTGGCATCGAGGACAAGCGGCCTCTCGGGGACGCAGTGATAACCGGGTGGGGCACCATCGACGGCCGCACCGTGTTCATCTTCGCCGAGGACTTCACGGCGTTCGGTGGCAGCCTCGGCGAGGTCGTCGCCGACAAGATCTGCAAGGTGATGGATCTCGCCATGGACACCGGCGCTCCCCTCATCGGGCTCAAGGACTCGGGCGGCGCCCGCATCCAGGAGGGGGTCACCGCGCTCGACGGGTACGGTCGCATATTCGAGCGCAACGTTCGCGCTTCGGGCGTCATCCCGCAGATTTCCGTTGTGATGGGCCCGTGCGCCGGTGGCGCCGTCTACTCCCCTGCCATCACCGACTTTGTCTACCAGGTGGAAGGCCTCTCTCACCTGTTCATCACCGGCCCCGACGTCATACGGGCGGTGACCGGCGAGGACGTCACCTTCGAGGACCTCGGCGGCGCCCATGCGCATGGTTCCAAGTCGGGCGTCACGCACTTCGTGGCGAGCGACGACCGCGCCGCTCTCGACGAGGTTCGCTACCTGCTGTCTTTCCTCCCGAGAAACAACATGGAAGTCCCCCCCTTCTTCACGCCGCTCGATCGACCGGACCGCATGGAGGAGGATCTGAGCGCGATCATCCCCGACAACGCCAACCTGCCTTACAACATGGTCGACGTCATCGAGATGGTCGTCGATGACGCAGAGTTCTATCAGGTCCACGAGCACTACGCCGCCAACATCGTCGTCGGTTTCGCCCGGCTCGACGGGTACGCCGTCGGCATCATCGGCAACCAACCCGCAGTCCTCGCCGGCACTCTCGACATTGCCTCCTCGGCGAAGGCGGCTCGATTCATCCGGTTCTGCGATGCCTTCAACATCCCGATCGTCTCGTTCGTCGACGTGCCGGGATTCCTCCCCGGCATCGAGCAGGAACACGGGGGAATCATCAGGCACGGCGCCAAACTGCTCTACGCCTACGCCGAGGCAACAGTGCCCAAGATCACGGTCATCACCCGCAAGGCATACGGTGGGGCCTACGTCGTCATGAACTCGAGAGCGGTGCGGGCAGACGTTGTCTACGCCTGGCCGACGGCCCAGATCGCAGTCATGGGAGCGCAAGGCGCCGTCAACATCATCCACCGGCGAGAGATCGCCAAGGCCGATGATCCGGAAGGGCGTGGTCAGGAGCTCATCGATGAGTACGAAGCCCAGTTCAACAATCCATATGTTGCAGCTGAGCGCGGCTTCGTCGACGAGGTGATCGAGCCGCGCGAGACGCGACCACGGCTGATCCGAGCTCTCGAGATGTTGCGCACCAAACGAGAGGCGATGCCTCCCCGCAAGCACGGGAACATCCCTCTGTGAGTCCAGCGCCAGCGAAGAACACTCTCCTAGGATGACCGCCGTGGAATCAGTACTCATTGCCAACCGTGGCGAAATCGCGGTTCGGGTGATCCGTGCGGCTCGTGAGCTCGGCCTACGCACGATCGCCGTCTATTCGGAACTCGATCGCAACGCAATGCACGTCAAGCTCGCCGACGAGGCCTGGAACATAGGGCCGGCGCCTGCCGGAGAGTCGTATCTGAACATCGAGCGCATCCTCGAAGTCGCCAAGGCCGCAGATGCCTCAGCCATCCATCCCGGCTACGGGTTCCTCGCCGAGAACGCAGGCTTCGCCCAGGCGGTGCTGGACGCCGGGATCATCTGGGTGGGCCCCTCCCCGGAGGCCATCGCAACCATGGGTGACAAGATCGCCAGCCGCGTCGCCGTTGCCGAGGCCGGAGTCGAGGCGGTGCCGGGGACACAGGAGCCGCTGGCATCGGCTGCCGAGGTCAAGGAGTTCGCCGATGCCCACGGCTATCCGATAGCAATCAAGGCAGCCCACGGTGGTGGCGGCAAAGGTCTCCGCGTGGTCTATGCAGAGGGTGAGCTGTCCGAGGCGTTCGACGCCGCCCGCCGTGAGGCCGACGCCTACTTCTCGCGACCCGAGGTCTACGTCGAGAAGTACCTGGAACAACCCCGCCACATCGAGGCGCAGATCATCTGCGACACCCAGGGCAACGCCGTGTTCGTAGGAGAACGAGACTGCTCGGCGCAGCGGCGCCACCAGAAGCTCGTAGAAGAGACCCCGGCTCCCGGACTCAACGAGGAGCAGCGGGGCAAGATCGCCGAGGCAGCCCTCGCCGTTGCCAAGGCCACCGACTACGTCTCAGCCGGCACCATCGAGTTCCTCATGTCCCGGGACGGCGAGTTCTACTTCCTCGAGATGAACACCCGTATCCAGGTCGAACACACGATCACCGAGGCGGTCACCGGCATCGACCTGGTGAAGGAGCAGCTCCGGGTAGCCGCAGGCGAGCCACTGACATTCGGCGAGCCAGAGGCGCGCGGCCACGCCATTGAATTCCGGATCAATGCCGAGGATCCGGCGCGTGGCTTCATGCCCAATCCCGGCACGGTCATCGAGTACCAAGAGCCCGGCGGGCCCGGCGTCCGTGTCGACAGCGGAGTGAACGCGGGCTCGGTCATCAGCCAGTACTACGACAACCTGGTCGCCAAACTGGTTGTCTGGGGCCGTGATCGCGAGGAGGCGATCAGCCGCGGCAAGACTGCGCTGGAGAGCTTCGAGATCACCGGGTTGGCAACGACGATCCCGGCCCATCTCGCCATCCTCGCCACCGACGAGTTCCAAGCCGGCACCTACTCCACGCGCTTTGTCGAGGAGCACCTCGACTTCTCCGATCTCGAGCAGGAAGTCGCCCCGCACCTTCCCACCGAGGAAGAGTTGGAGGAGCGGTCGATCACTGTCGAAGTCGGCGGTCGCCGCTTCAAGGTTCGGTACTGGGCGCCGGTGATGGCGGCACCCGCCTCGGGCGGCCAGAAGGCAGCCCCGCGCCGCCGCCCGCCCAAGCTCGAGCGTCAGTCCGCCCCACGTGATGACACCGGAGCCGTCACCGCTCCCATGCAGGGCACGATCGTGAAGATCCACCACGCCGCCGGGGACCACGTCAAAGAGGGTGACCCGCTCTGTGTTCTCGAGGCGATGAAGATGGAGAACGAGATCAAGTCCACCAAGGACGGCGAGATCATCGACCTCCGCATCCAAACCGGCGACACCGTAGCCAGCGGCTCGGTATTGATGGTTATCGCGTAAAGGCTGCCTTTGGCAGCCTTTACGTTGGCAGCTGTCCGTTCTTGCGGATCTCAGTTCGGCATGGAGAAGTGGTGTCCGCAAGAACGGGCCCGAGACCACAGCAACCGAACCAGGGAGCGCGTCTCAGTGGCGGCCGAACACTTTCTCCAGTCTGGCCGAGACCTCCCCCAACGTTGCCATCGCCCGCAACGCCTCCTTCATCGGATAGAGAAGGTTGCCCTCTCCTCTCGCCGCCCGCTCCACCGCAGCCAGCGCCTCGTCGACCGCCGCTTGGTCACGGGCGCCCCTGATCTCCGCCAGCCGGTTCGCCTGTGCCTGCTCGAGCTCGGGATCGATGGCGAGGATGTCCGGCATGGATTCCTCGTCCTCGACAAAGCGGTTCACTCCCACAACGGTCGTTGCCCCCTCGTCGATGGCACGGGCATGTCTGTATGCGGCTTCCTCGATCTCGCCGGCCTGGAAACCCGCTTCGATGGCGGCGACGGCTCCACCCAGCTCGTCGATCTGCTCGATGAGGCGGATGGCCTCGGCCTCGACCTGGTCCGTGAGCGACTCGATGTAGTAGGAGCCGGCAAGAGGATCGACGGTGTCACCGACACCCGCCTCGAACCCGAGTATCTGTTGCGTCCGCAGGGCTAGCAACGCCGACTCATCGGTCGGCAGACCGAGCGCTTCGTCGAACGAGTTGGTGTGCAGAGACTGTGTGCCACCAAGAGTGGCCGCCAAGGCTTGGTACGCCGTGCGCACGACGTTGATGCCCGGCTGCTGTGCGGTGAGGGTCGACCCTGCGGTCTGAGTGTGGAATCGCATCCGCCATGAGGCCGGGTCTTTGGCCGCTTCCCGATCCCGCATCAGGTGCGCCCAAATCCGCCGTGCCGCCCGGTACTTGGCGACCTCTTCGAACAAGTGGTTGTGGGCGTTCCAGAAGAACGAGAGCCGCGGGGCGAAGTCGTCGACGGCCAATCCGGCCGTGCGGGCTGCGGCGACATAGGCAAGACCATTGGCAATCGTGAACGCAATCTCCTGTGCAGCCGTGGATCCCGCCTCTCTGATGTGATACCCGCTGATGGAGATGGTGTTCCAGTTCGGAATCTCGGCCGCGCAGTAGGCGAAGAGATCCGTGACCAGCCGCATCGACGGCTGCACCGGATAGATGTAAGTACCCCGGGCGATGTACTCCTTGAGGATGTCGTTCTGCACCGTGCCGCGAAGGTCGACGCCGGAAGCGCCCTGCTCCTCTGCAAGCAGCTCGTACATCAGCAGGAGGACCGCTGCGGTGGCATTGATGGTCATGGAGGTCGATACCTCGGCCAGCGGTATCTGGTCGAAGAGAGCCCGCATGTCCTCCAGCGTGTCGATCGCAACACCGACCTTGCCGACCTCACCTCTCGCCAGCGGAGCATCGGAGTCGAGACCCATCTGGGTCGGCAGGTCGAATGCGACGGACAGGCCGGTCTGCCCGGCCTCGAGCAGGCCGCGGAACCGCTGGTTCGTCTGGGCGGCAGAGCCAAACCCGGCGTATTGCCGCATCGTCCATTTCCGGCCGCGATACATGGTCGGATAGGGACCGCGCGTAAAGGGGAACCGACCCGGATCGCCCAGCTTCTCTCCGGGATCGAATGCCTCGAGATCGTCGGGTCCGTACACCGCTTCGATCTCAAACCCGCTCGTGGCCCAATGCCTCTCGTTGCTCCCCGACATACCTATCATCCGTCAGACCGCTGACCGATGGTACCTGCGGGAACCATCTTGGCACCGGGAACGTCTATCTATCTGTAGTCCATGGATCCAAGTCTTCATCTGATCGAGCGGCGAGAGCGACGCGGCAAGCGCGTCGCCAGCCTTGCCATGCTCGCCGTCATCGTCGTGCTCGGCGCCTCCCTGTTCGGGATGTTTGCGTTTCTCGAGACGAACGCTGCCTTCGGCACGGTCGAAGATGTCTCCGAATCCTTGATCTGCGATCCGGACGACTACGACCTCAGCTTCCCGGCCCTGGGCAGCCTTTCCGAGGTGTACACCAGCGACGGCGTCCTGTTGGGCAAGATCACAGAGCGCAACAGCCAGCCGGTCCCGATCGATGAGATCCCCGACATCGTCAAGTGGGCAGTGGTGTCCGCCGAGGATGGCGACTTCTACGAACATGAAGGTATCGACTTCTCCTCGATCCTGAGCGCAGCGATCGACAACGCCCGCTATGAAGGCATCCGCGGTGGATCGACTATCACGCAGCAGATAATCAAGAAGAACGTCCTCACGGACGAGATCACGATCGACCGCAAGATCTGCGAAGCGGTGATCGCCGCCGAGTTGGAGCGGACCTTGACCAAGGACGAGATCCTCGAGTTCTACCTCAACTCGCAGTTCTTCGGCGAGAACGCATACGGAGTGGCCGCAGCCGCCGAGGAGTACTTCGGCAAGCCCCTGGACGATCTCACCATCGCAGAGGCCGCGGCGATCACGGTTCCCATCCGCAACCCCTCCTTCTACAACATCCGCCGCTTCCCCGATCGGGTCGAGGACCGGCGCAACTCGGTCATCAAGCAAATGGAGAAGAACGGCTTCATCACCGAAGAGGAGTCACAGGCGGCCCAGGCACAACCCCTCGCTCCCATCGAGCACCAGTCGTTCGAGGAGGTCGATCCCCGCATTCTCCAGGAGGCCCGAGAACGGCTGCTCGCCGACCCCAGCTTCGGTCTCGGTGACACCTACACAGAGCGCAAGCATGCGATCTTCGGGTGCCCGGCCAACGACACCGAATGCGAAGGCGGTGGCGGTCTTACGATCACGGTCACCGTCAACTACGAGCAGCAACTCGAAGCCAACCGGATGCTCCGCTCCTGGTTCCAGGATCCCGACGGGCCCACCGGGGCCATCGCCATGATCGAGAACGAGACCGGCGCCATCAGAGTCATCTCCTCGGGGCTGGACTACGGCACCGATTTCGAGGCCGGGGAGCGGACCTACGACCTGGCGGTCGAAGGCCGTCGTCAGGCCGGTTCGTCGTTCAAGCCGCTTGCTCTCGTCTCGGCTCTGGAGAACGGCAGCCAGTACGACTGGCCGATAACGCTCGGCAGCTACTGGGACCAGACCAGCCCGCAGCGGATCGAATGTGGTTTCCCGTGCAGCCCGCAAGGTGATATCTGGACAGTGAGCAACGCCGGCGGCGGTGGTTCGGGAATCGTCACTCTCGAGCAAGCCACTTACACATCGAAGAACACAGTGTTTGCCCAGGTCTCGCTTGCCGTCGGACCCGAGCAGATCGTCGACACCGCCCACAAGCTCGGAATCGAGTCGCCGCTGAGCCCCGTGCTGTCGATTGCTCTCGGCACCCAGGTCGTGACCCCGCTGGAGATGGCAGCGGCCTACTCGACGCTCGCCAACTACGGCGAGAAGGTCGACAGCTATCTCATCGAGAGAATCGAGGATGAAGACGGCAACGTGATCTATGAGCACGAGATGTCGCGCAACAGGGTGCTGGACGAAGCATTGAGCGCCGCCGTCGTCCAGACCTTGGAAAAGGTACCGCGCGCGGGCGGCACCGCACCTCGGGCCAACATCGGAAGACCGCAGTTCGGCAAGACGGGAACGGCACAGAATTTCCGCGACGTCTGGTTCGTCGGCGGAATCCCGCAGTACACAACGGCGGTCTGGGTTGGCTACGCCGATGCGCAGATCGAGATGGTTGACTTCTACGTTTACAACGAGCGGGAAGACAGCAACCAGTACATCAGGCGCGCTTACGGAGGGACGGTCGCCGGTCCCGTGTGGCACGACTTCATGACGTACATCACCGAGGATCTGCCGGTAATGGAGTTCCCGCCCGCTCCCGAGGGAACCGAGGCGTTCTTCCGAGTTCCCCGAACCGAGGTCCCGGACGTCAGCGACATGAGCAAGAAGGACGCAACCGACGCTGTCTACAAAGCCGGGCTGCGCATCAAAGTGGAGTTCGTCGCATCGGTTGAGGAGGAGAACACGTTCCTCGAACAGAGTCCCGCAGCGGGCACCGAGATATCGCAGGGTTCGATCGTCACCGTCCAGTACTCATCCGGCGTGCCACCGCAGCTCATCGACCTACGCGGGCTCACGCTCGAAGAACTCGAGATGGCGATCAGTGCGTTCAACGAGGCTTCCGGCTTGAACCTGGTCTGGACCATCGAGAACGTGCCGACCGACGAGCCGTCCGTGCTCGGCCGGGTCATCGGAACCAACCCGCCGGCGGGGTCGCTGGTCCAGCCAGAGCAGCTCATTGTGGTCTTCGTCGGCGTGCCCGACCTGGGTGGCTAGCTCGGCTAGTCGCCGCGGAGAGCGGTCTCCAGGTCGCGCATCTGCTCTTTGAGCAGCCGCTCCAGCAATCCCATCCGTGCGACGGCGTCATCGATCTCGAGAAGCTGTTGCCGGTCGAACGACCCGAGCGGCGCAGCCGAGCAGAGTGCCCAGGCCGCCCTTGCTTCGTCGCTGGGCAGGTCGAGTTCGAGCTGCTGCCCATCGGCGCCCATCTCGATGGCCAGGGCGAGCAGGCGGCGCCGCGCCGTAGAGGCGGCTTCGAGCGCAGGGGTGATCCCCTCACTGGGGTCAGGGTCGTCCAAGTCGACTACGTCAGCCTGCGGGTATGGGTCGTCGTCGAGCCAACGCTCGACTCGAATTCGCTGCCGGCCGACTGTGACGAGCAGGATGCGACCGTCCTCAGCCGTCCCGCTGCGTACCACCTCGGCCACGGTGCCGACTTCTGCTCGCTCGTCTCCCCCACCGACTTCTTGGCCGCGACGGATGAGCACGACTCCGAACCGATTGTCGGCAGCTTCGAGGTCTGCGACCAGTGCCTGATAGCGCGGCTCAAAAACCTGAAGCGGGAGCACCGCTCCGGGGAACAAGACAGACCCCAGCGGGAACATCGGCATGATCATGCGGGCAGTATGCCTCAGTCCGGAACCCAGCAACGACGTTGCGCTGCCAACAGGACCCTAAGGTGGATCTTCTATGCAGCAACCCCTCCGCCGCCTCTGGCGGTACGCCGAAGCCCATCGCGGGCGCCTCGTCCGGGCCATCATTTGGTCGATTCTGAACAAGTTCTTCGACATCATCCCCCCGGTTCTCATCGGGCTGGCCGTCGACATCGTCGTCAACAAGGAGGGGGCGTACCTGTCGACATTCGGGTTTGAAACGGCCAGATCCCAACTCGTCGTGCTCGCCGGGCTGACCTTTATCACGTGGGGCCTCGAGTCGGTCTTCGAGTACCTCCAGGCGCTGGCGTGGCGCAACCTCGCCCAGACCATCCAGCACGAGCTGCGCCTCGACGCCTACTCCCACATGCAGCACCTGGAGATGGCCTACTTCGAGGACCAACCCACCGGCAACCTCATGGCAATTCTCAACGACGACGTCAACCAGTTGGAGCGCTTCCTCGACAACGGCGCCAACGAGGTGATTGCCGTCACCACCACCGTCGTCCTCATCGGCGGGGCCTTCTTTGCGATAGCTCCGACAATCGCCTGGGTCGCATTCCTCCCCATGCCGATCATCATCTGGGGCTCGTTCCGGTTCCAACGGCTCATGGAACCGCGCTACGCCGCAGTCCGTGAGAAAGCGGGTGCGATCAGCAGCCTGCTGGCGAACAATCTCGGCGGGATCGCAACAATCAAGTCTTTCACCGCCGAGGACCGCGAAATCGACCGCGTCGCCGCAGCGAGCGACGAGTATCGGGAGGCCAACCGTGCGGCAATATCGCTCAGCGCCGCCTTCTCCCCGCTGATCCGTGTTGCGATCCTCGTCGGCTTCACGGCAACGCTCATCTGGGGAGGCTTCCTCACCCTCGATGATCGGCTGGCGGTAGGCGCCTACAGCACCATGGTCTTCCTCACCCAGAGGTTGCTGTGGCCGTTGACACGGCTGGGCCAGACATTCGACCTGTATCAGCGGGCAATGGCGTCGACCAATCGGATCCTCGACGTGATCGACACGCCACCGGAGATTGTCTCCGGTGAGGGCATTCTGGAGCGCCACGAGGTGCAGGGCCACATCGAGTTCGCCGACGTCGACTTCCAGTACCGCCCCGGATACCCGGTGTTGTCCGACATCAACCTCGATCTTGCACCCGGAGCGACGACGGCGTTTGTCGGATCTACCGGCTCGGGGAAGACGACGCTGATCAAGCTGCTGCTTCGCCTCTACGACGTCACCAATGGTTCCATCAGCATTGACGGCCACGACACTCGTTCCCTCGAGCTGCATCACCTCCGCCGGGCCATGGCAGTGGTGGGCCAGGACGTCTTCCTGTTTCACGGCACAGTGCGAGAGAACATCGCCTACGGGCTCCCCCGTGCGACCGACGAGGAGGTCAGGCGAGCCGCCGAGGTGGCCGAGGCGCACAGCTTCATCGCGGATCTGCCCGAGGGGTACGACACCATCGTTGGAGAGCGCGGGCAGAAGCTTTCCGGTGGCCAGCGGCAGCGCCTGTCGATTGCGCGCGCAGTCCTCGTCGATCCCCCGATCCTCATTCTCGACGAGGCGACCTCCTCGGTGGACAACGAAACCGAAGCGGCGATCCAGCGCTCCCTCGCCAAGCTGGTCGTCGACCGATCCACCGTGGTGATCGCACATCGGCTGTCCACGATCCGCCATGCCGACATGATCCACGTGATGGAGTTCGGCCGGATCGTCGAGTCGGGAACCCACGAGGAACTGATCGAGTCCGACGGGTCCTATGCAGCACTGTGGAAGGTCCAGACCGGCGAGGCCGTTTAGGCCCCGGCAACAACCGCTCACACGACCAAGGCCGAGCCTTGTGCTGAGCTCGGGGGCAGGTGATTCTTTCGCGCTCTCACCCGTACCTATTGACGATGTTTAACGATGTTTGTTATTACTCAGACATGGACAAGGTCACGGCAGCACCCGAGACAACCACAACAAACCAGCCGTCCTCCGTTGTGGGATCAGCGCCTCGCTCGGGTGCTGCCGCGAGTCAGGTACGGGCCACAGCTCGACAGCGAGCCATCATCAAACCAATCCCCTGGGACTGGGACGGCGGCTGCACCGGGTACACACCTACCCACCCCTATGTGCGCTTGTACTGGACCGCAACGATCGGCCCGGGAGCGGTCGCCGACCTCTTGCGACTCGCCACCGCCGCAACTCGCGGCCGCTCCCTGCGCCGCCCCACTCACCTCCACGTGCTGGTCAGAGTCGGGCTCGCCCACACCCACAAGGGCCACGTCTTCGTCCGGACCACCATCCCGGAGCTCAACGCAATCCAGGTCCGACTCCTGCCGCCCGACTTGAGGAGACAACATCCCGAAACAAACACAAAGATGTGATTTGCATCTAGGATGGCGTCTGCCCGGCGAGCCTCGCCGGGTTTTCCGTTGGGCAGCGTGTGTGCCCTCCCCCCAAAAGAATGATCCCTAGACAGCGCGTGCTATGAAG
>JASJBC010000093.1 GCA_030066715.1 Acidimicrobiia bacterium | reverse complement strand
CCGCGACTGCGGGCGCCGTTTCTATTGGGAGGGCGAATGCCGCGGACTCCGGGTCTGCGTCCTCAGGGCAAGACCGAACACGAGGAAACAAGGCGGAGCAATCGTCGTCTGCTGCTTCAGGGCATATTCGACGAAGGCCCGATCAGCCGCGCCGATCTGGCGCGCTCCACCGGGCTCGGCCGGGCCACTGTGTCCGACATCGCCACCGACCTCCTTGCCGAAGGCCTGATCGTCGAATCCGGGCGCGGGCAGTCGACGGGTGGGAAGCCTCCCACCCTCGTTGAGCTGAATCCCGACGGTAGGTTCACAGTCGCGGTTGATCTGGCCCGCCATCCCATCGAGGCCGCGCTTCTCGACCTGCGCGGCCGCATCGTGGCTCGGGCGATCGGGAAGACGATCACGCCACAGCGTCGGGATGCGCTGGATGAGATTCACCGGGTGGTGGCTCGTCTCGTCGGTGACGCAACAGCGCCCGCTCTCGGCATCGGCGTTGGCGTCCCGGGCGTCGTCGATCGTTCCGGTCTCGTCGTCGCTTCCGAACAGCTCGGTTGGTCTGATGCCCCGCTGCGGGAGGAACTGGAGGAGGTCTATGGGATCCCGGTGCACCTGGCCTCCGACGTCGAGGCGGCCGCAGTCGCCGAGGTGGGCCGCACCGGCTCAGACCCATCCGGCCGGATGCTGTACGTCAAGGTCGACGACCGGATCGCTGTCGCTTTCGTCACGGCAGACCGGTTGAATCGAACTCCCCGCCACGGCGGTGATCTCACCCATCTCCGCGTTCCGGGTTGGAAGGACGACTGCGGTTGCGGGCGCCGTGGTTGTCTCGGTTGTCGGGTCTCGATGATCCGGATTCTTGGTCCCGACTACCTCGAGATGAGCACCGAAGCGCGCAACCGCCTTGCCGTGGAAACCACCCCACGGGTGGGACGTGCGGCTGTGTATCTTGGTGCCGCAATCGCCCCGATCGTCGCCGCAGTAGATGCCGACCAGGTTGTGATCGGGGGAGAGATGGCCGGGTGGCCCGCGGTCCCGGAACAGGTCTCCGCCGGGATCAGCAAACACCTCGAGTGGTGTCCTCAGGTGAGCGCAACCCAACTGGGGGAGTCTGCGGTTGTTCTCGGCGCCGCCGCGATGGTGCTCAGCGGAGAACTCGGCGTCGTCTGGGGTTGACCCCCACATGAACGCAGCCCCCTCGTGAGGGGGCCGCGTTTGCGCAATACCCCGGACGGCCGCTCTGAGGAGGAGTCGGAGGGAAGGGGACCTCCGTTTGGGTGTTCCGGTGGAGTGGAACTACCGCCCAGGTTATGTACTTGTTCTGTCGGCAAGTCTCGACCAAATCAATAGGACCATTTCGGATTTCTCACAGGGACTAGATATCGCGATTCGGCCCAGTGGCGAAAGCGCTCGATATTGTCTGTTCTCACCGCTTTCCGTTCTTGCGGATCTGAGTTCCGCATACGGAACCGGTGTCCGCCAGAACGCAGACGGATCTTGGGCTCGTGGTTCTTGCGGATCTGAGTTCCGCATACGGCAGTGGTGTCCGCCAGAAGCAGAGGGCACCGCCCGACGGCTGCCTGCGGCGAACTCCAATGCATAGCCGTAGACAGCCCGCACGGGAGTTCGCCTGCGGCGAACTCCAATGCATAGCCGTAGGCTATGCACGATGTCCAGGCGCTCCATTGCCATACTCGCCCTCACATTCCTGGCGGTTGCGTGGGGCGCCATCCCGCTGATCGTCCGTGAGGATGTGCCCTGGCAGGGCTTGGTCACGACTCGGGTCTGGCTCGGTGCGGCGACCTTGTTCCTGCTGATGGCCGCCACCGGGCGACTGAAGATGCCTGCCACGCATCGCCCGCAGATAATCGCCGCTGGCGTGCTGCTCGCCGTGCACTGGGCGACGTTCTTCTGGGCGATCAAGCTCACCTCGGTTGCGGTAGCGCTCGCAGTGGTGTTCCTGGGCCCGGTCACCGCTGCCGTCCTCGCTCCCCGGTTCCTCAACGAAAAGGTCCCGGGACGGGTCTATTGGGCCCTTGCGGTTGCGTTTACGGGCGTTGTCCTCGTGGTCGCTTTCGAAGGCGGGGGAGCAGAGCAAGAGACATGGCAAGGAGTCGCCATCGCTGTTGTCTCCGCTCTGACGGTGGCCGGGTTGCTGCTGGTGTCGAAAGCCGCTGTCGATGCGGTGGGGCCACTGGTCGTGACCGCAGGCGAGTTGGCGACTGCGTCGGTCGTCCTGTCACCGTTCCTCGGGACGGCCGTGCGCGGGACGCTGGACAATCCGCTCCCGCTCCTGACTCTCGGCATCCTGATCACCGGATTCGGGTACCTCATTTTCTGGACGGCCACGCGGGAACTGCCGGTTGCCGTGGTGAGCGTGCTGATGCACGTAGAGCCCGCTTCTGCCGTCGTTCTCGCCCTCATCTTCCTCGGAGAAACCCCAGCCCCATGGCAGTGGATTGGTATAGCGTTGGTCATTGCCGGCGGGCTTCTGGCGGCCGGCGACGCGGCTGAGGAGGAGGTCTTGAGTGCCCCAGCCAATCTTTGAGGTCGAGAACCTCGGTGTCGCAGTAAACGACCTGGATGCAGCCCGGGAGCGCACCACGGAAGGTGTGATGGTCGAGCCCTACGGGCCGGCGCTTCCCTACGGCTGGGTGGACGCGATCGTAGATGTGAGTTTTGCCGTCTACCCCGGTGAGGTGTTTGCGATCGCCGGAGAATCCGGAAGCGGCAAGACGTTGAGCGTGATGGGCAGCCTCGGGCTGCTCGGTCCCGGAGCCAAGGTGAGTAGAGGCACAGTTCGTTTCGCCGGACAGCAAATCCGCCCCACCCGCAACCTGGAGAGGCAGCGCAACCGCCGATTTCGGCGGAAGGTGCGCAAGCGGGAACGCTTTCTCGAGGAGCTGCTCGACGACGATTGGCGTCACATCATGGGGACGGAGATCGGCGTCCTCTTCCAGAATGCCCTCGGCGGGTGGAACCCCGTCTCGATCATCGGCGAACAGGCCGGTGAGGCCTTGGACGAGCACACCGGACTTTCGCTGCGGGAGATCCAAGACAGAGTGCTCGATGCCCTTGGGGAAGTGCAGCTTCCGAAGGAATCGAAGTACATATCGTTCCCGGACGAGCTGAGCCGGGGGCAAGCGCAGCGGGCGATGCTTGCCGCCGCTCTCGTCAAGGGTCCGCGGTTGCTGGTTGCCGACGAGCCGCTGACCGGACTCGATGCCGGTGTCGCCGCCGCCATCCTCAGTCTCATCAGAGACATGCAGCGCAAGCGCCAGATGGCCATGATCTTCATCACCCATGACCTGGCTCAGGTGGCCTCGCTCGCGACGCGTGTCGCCATAATGTACGGCGGTCGCATTGTCGAGGTAGGTCCCGTCGACGAGGTGTTTCACCAGCCGCAACATCCGTACACCGAGGGGCTGCTCGGGGCTCTGCCCCGGCCGGGCGTCGATCGTCTGACGCCAATCGCCGGAGACGTGCCGAAGATAACGAGTGTCCCCGAGCACCAGTGTGCCCTCGCTCCCCGCTGCCCCTACGCCGTGGCGCAGTGCACCAGTTCGCTGCCCGAGCTGGGCACCGTCGACGGCTCGCGTTCGGTTGCCTGTTTCCGCACCGCAGAGCTGCAACTGCGCGGCGTGTAGACGGGGGGTCGTCGTCCATTAGGGGACGTCGCGTGCAAATGCGCAGCGGCAGTATGCGCTGATTAGAGTGATTCCCTGTCCGGAGGCAAGGGACACCAGAGAACGTGAAGCTCGTTACCTACATTGGGCTCGTTGTGCGGCGCTTGTGGGCCAAGCGCGGGATACTCATCGGCTCGCTGCTCGGCGCAACGCTCGTTATCGCGCTACTCGTGGTCGTCCCGCTCTATCAGGACTCGGTCAAGGCCGTCGATCTGCGTTTTTCTCTCCAGAGCGCCCTTGCCGACGAGGTCGATATGACGGCCTTCGTGCAAACGACCAGCTACCGCGCCGAGGAGGCCGTTGCCAACCGGGATCTCATCGCTGATCTCCACGGGTCGATCATCGCCGAGTGGTACCCGACGTACGTCGAACGCATCCAGACCCGGGAGTTCTTCGTCATCCCAACCGGAGACATCATCGATTGGGTGCAACGCGGCGAGGACTGGAAGGAAGAGAAGGCCGCAATCGAGCTGGCGAATTCCCAGCTGAGCCAGACCGAGGAACCGCAAGCGGTGCCCAGCCCGCCCTATCCGACACCGCCCCGCGAGGCGCTGCAAGTGCGCATGTTCACCAGCCCAACGCTTCAGCAGCACCTGCAGATATTGAGCGGCGCCTGGCCCGAACCGCTGCTCGAGGCGCCCGTAGCCGACAGCTCCGCTCCGCTCCCCATCATTGTTGGCGAGGAAGTTGCGCAACTGACCCAACTCGATGT
Organism: Acidimicrobiia bacterium; assembly: GCA_030066715.1. Lineage (GTDB taxonomy): Bacteria > Actinomycetota > Acidimicrobiia > Spongiisociales > UBA5794 > JAAETI01. The sequence goes on along the minus strand of JASJBC010000093.1, from coordinate 8,258 downwards.
CGGTGATGTCTTCGTGCTCAAGCCGTTCTCGGGTCTCGCCGAGGTCTTCGAACTCGTGGAGATAGCCGCCATCGTGGCTCCGGTTGACCCCGGGGAGAAGATCTGGGGCGTCGACGACCCGATGACGATGGTCTATCTCCCACAGGAGACGTTCGATGCGTGGACGTTGCCGATCTTCATCGCCGCCGTGCAGGATCCGTGGCTGCGACAGAGCCGTGGGTTGACCGACCTCACCACGACCCAGCGTTGGATCATGGACTTCGCACCGGAAGCTCTGCAGTTCGAAGAGGTCGACGAGGTGAGGGGTGCGGTTGGCGCCTTCCGGGCGAAGGTGAGCCAGGACAGCGGGGGCGTCATTGCCGCCAACACTCTGCTTCCCGTCCTGCTCGACGAGTTCGATGTTCGCTCGGTCACGGTCGGCGGTCCCATTCTCGCGATCCTTGCGCTAGTCGTTGGCGGGGCCCTCTACTTCCTGATCTACACGTCTGCGCTGACACTGGAGCGGGAAGGACCGGAGATCGCTCTGCTCAAGACGCGGGGCGCGAGCACGTGGCAGACCACGGGTATCCATCTCGCCCAATCCGCTGTGGTTGCCGCAGTGGCCGCGGTTGCGGCCCCGTATGTTGCGCGGCTGCTGGTAGGGGTGACCGGCCGAGTGCCGCCCCTTTCCGACCTGACCGGCGGAGAGCCGCTCCAGGTGTCGGAGGTGGCCTCGATCACGCCCTATGTGGTCGGTGGCGCGATCGTCACGTTCCTGTCCATGGGTTTGGCCATCCTTCCGTTCGCGAGGCGCCCGGTTCTGGAGCTGCGGTCCCTGTCGGCTCGTCCGGCGGGGAGTTCGGTCTGGCAGCGGTACAACCTCGACCTGTTCGCCATTGCGCTGTCGATTGTGATCCTGTTCCAGCTGGTGCAGCGCGGGTTCATCAACACAACGGGTGGCGAAGTCCGGTTGGACGCCCTGGCCGTCGTGTTCCCCGTGCTCCTCCTCTTCACCGGGGCGCTGGTCCTGCTGCGTCTGCTCCCATGGCTGTTGCGCGTAGTCGGCTGGATCATGACCAAACCGAGGGGCCTGGCGATGGCCCTGCCGGGCTGGCACCTGGGGCGCAATCCCGTTCCCTACGGTCGCTTGGCGCTTCTGGTGTGGTTGACCACCGGACTCGGAGCCTTCGCCCTCACCTATGCGGGAACTCTCGAACAGTCGTTCCAAGACCGGGCCGCATTCGTGGCGGGCACAGACGTCCGCATCATCGCCGACGAGGCCGGCTATCTGATGGTTCCCGACGGCTCCACCGGTGCGGCCGTCTACCGGACCGACGGTGCTCCGCGACAGAGCACCAGACGGGCGGAGGCCCTGGCGGTCCGAGCCGATGAGTTCGCCTCCGTCATCACGTGGCGGTCCGACTTCGGTGCGGAGACCCCGCAGGAGATATTCGCCCCGCTCCGGCCCGGCGGTGTCGCTCCCGACCTCGGTGTCGAACTGCCGGCCGATGCGACGAAGCTCCTCATAGACGGCGTCGTGGTTCCGCGCAGTTGGGCAGAGCAGGAGGATCTGGACACCAGCCTGCCCGACGCCAGCCTGCGGATGATGATGCGGGCATTCGACGCCGACGGGCGGGCATGGACCATCCAGGCCGAGAACGACTTCGTCGATTCCGAGTGGGTCACGGTCGAGTTCGACCTCACCGACGGCCGCAACGCCTATCTGTCTGATCCGGTCGGGCCGCTGACGGTTCACGCCCTGTGGGTGGAGCGGTCGAACCCCGGCGGAAACACAGTCCTCAACGGCGAGTCGATGCTCATCCGCAACCTCCGCACGACGGGCGAGTCTGAGGTGCCTTTCGATCTCTCCGAGCTCGAGACGGCGAACGGCCTCACACTGCGACTCGATGTGCCGGCCACTCGAGCCGTCGATGCGTATTACGACGAGCTTCCGGATGGGGTAGAGGAGCCGACTACGGCTGACATCCAGCGGTCGCCGCTCTATGCGGACGGTACGGCAACACTGTGGGTTGGTCCGGGGGTGCGCACCAATCTCAACCCGGCGGTTCCGGCGCTGCGGGCACCTCTCGCCGATCTCTACGTTCTGGTGGATCGGGAGTTGGCCGCCAACGCCGGTCTCGAAGTTGGGGAGCGATCGCCGTTCTCGATCGGGGCCGAGATCTACGACGGTCAGGTGGTTGGTTTCATCGAGCGTGTCCCGGCCATGAATGATCGCCGCCGTGAGGGTCGCATGATTGTCGACCTCGATGCGCTGGGCGGGTGGCAGAACGGCACCCCAACGTGGAGTTTCCAGACTGCGCTGGCCAGAGTCGAGGCGCCTCAAGAGCTGTGGATAGAGACGGACGATCCCGATGCCGTCGTCCGTCTCATCAACGCACAGTTCCTCCCCGGTGAGGAGGCGGACCAGATCGTCACCCTCAAGGAATCGGCGGGCGAGTTCTCCAGCCGACCCGTGCAGGTGGGTCTCGTTGCTGTGCTGTTTGTCGGCGCCGCCGTGTCCGTTGCTCTCGCCCTTGCCGGCGTAACCGGCTACGTGCTGCTTGCCGTGGCGCGACGAGCTCGTGAGATGGGGGTGTTGCGAGCATTGGGCTTCCCGCGCCGGGGTGTCGCCGCCACATTCACCGTCGAGCAGATCGCGGTGCTTGGGCTCGGTGCCGTCATCGGCACGTACGGAGGAATCGCACTGATGTGGGCGATGCTGCCGTTCCTGCAACTGGGTGAGACCGCCACGGACATCGAGCCCCCGATCCTGATCTCGGTGAACTGGACGGTGCTGCTGGCCTACATCGGCGTGGTCAGCATCATGCTGGTGTTCTCGGTGATTTGGGCGACGCGCAAGGTATCGGCGCGACGCATGAGCGAGGTGCTGCGGGAGGTGGAGCGATGACGCGCATCATCGAATGTGACAACCTCATCAAGATCCACAAGCAGGGCAATCTCGAGGTGGTCGCCCTCCAGGGTCTCGACTTCAAGATGGACAAGGGCGAGTTCATTTCGATCGTCGGGAAGTCCGGAGCCGGGAAGTCGACTCTGCTGCAGATCCTTGCGGGATTGGAGGTGCCATCCGCCGGGAGAGTGGAGGTGGCCGGTACCGATCTCACAGACCTCACCTCGAAGCAGCGAGTCACTTACTACCGCAGAGGGGTCGGCTTCCTCTGGCAGGATTTCACCCGCAACCTGCTGCCCTATCTCAAGGCCATTCAGAACATCGAGCTCCCGATGCTGCTGGCCGGGGTCCCGACCCGGCGCCGCAAGAAGCGATCGCTCGCTCTGCTCGAAGCCGTGGGACTGCGCAGCAACGCCTATGCCCGGGTCCACACTCTGTCCGGCGGCGAACAGCAGCGGCTGGCGCTGTGTGTCGCCCTAGCCCTCGGACCGCAGTTGCTGCTCGCCGATGAACCGACCGGTGAGCTGGACACCGAGACCTCGCTCGGCATCTACGACCTGCTGCGGCGCATGTCTCACGACGGCGGTCTCAGCGTCCTGGTCGTCACTCACGATGTGGCTTTGGCGCAGCGAACCGACCGGGTGGTCCGGCTTGCCGATGGGCGCATGGCAACGCAGGGGAGGTTCGAGACTCACGAGCTTCTAGCCGTCGATCGCCGCGGGATGGTCCAGCTGCCTCGCGAGCTTCTCATCGAGGCGGGCATCGAGGATGAGCTGACCGCACGGCTTGTCGAGGGTGGGATCCTGCTCGAACCGTCGGGAGGTGAAGATGGCGATTGAGCTCCGCCAGATCAGCAAGCGTTACCCGAACGGTGCTGTTGGGGCACTCGACGTCGACCTGACGACGGAACCGGGCGAGTTTGTGGCGCTGTTCGGCCCTTCGGGCTCGGGCAAGACGTCGTTGCTGCAAATGGCCGGATTGCTTTTGCACCCCGACTCAGGCGAGGTGTGGATCGACGGGGATCGTGTCGACGATCTGTCCGAGTCCGGTACCGCGGCGATACGCCGCTCCAAACTCGGGTTCGTGTTCCAGAGCGCCAGCCTGCTGAACCTGCTGTCGGCAGCGGAGAACGTAGACGTGTCGCTGCGCCTGCTCGGAGTAGGGGGCCGCAAAGCGAAGGTGAATGCTGCGCTGGAGGCTGTGGCGATGGTGGACAGGGCCCATCATCGACCGGACGAGCTCTCCGGCGGTGAACAGCAGCGTGTCTCCATCGCTCGCGCCCTCGTCCACGAACCGGGATACCTGCTGGCCGATGAGCCGACCGGTGAGCTGGATACGGCAACGGGGGCATCGATTCTCGGCTTGCTGCAGAGCGTGGCGAGAGCCGGCACCACTGTGCTCATGGCATCGCACGACCCGGCTGCCATCAACTACGTCGATCGGGCACTGTTCGTCACGGACGGAACGCTGCATGCTCCCACCCGCGACGAGCTGACCCTGTGGCTAACCGAGGGCGCCGCGATCAACACCACCGGGTCCTAAGGGTCGCCCACCTTCGTCGTCGGGTCACTGAAGACGGACCACAGCCCGGCATGCGGCAACTTGCCCGGTGTTCGGCCGGTACATTCCAGAGCGTGCGGAGCAGCTGCGCAGCTCGCCGGCCGAACTCGCAGTCACCGTCGACGAGGAGGACGCAACGTGGAACTAGGGATGATCGGGCTCGGGAAGATGGGCGCCAACATGGCGGCGCGGCTCGTCAAGGGTGGGCATCGTGTGGTCGGCTATGACTTGAACCCGGCGTCGGTCACGGAGGTCGAGGCCGCCGGAGCCGAGGGTGCTTCTTCGCTGGACGAGTTAGCCGGCAAGCTGTCTGCACCGCGAGTCATCTGGATCATGGTCCCCGCCGGGCCGCCGGTAGATGCAACGATCGAGTCGCTGCTTCCGTTTCTCGAGGAGGGTGACATCGTTATCGACGGCGGGAACTCCAACTACAAGGACACCATCCGGCGTGGCGAGCAGTGTGCAGCAGCCGGGCACCACTTCGTCGGCGTCGGTACCAGCGGTGGCATCTGGGGACTCACCGAGGGATACAGCATGATGATCGGTGGGGATGAGGCCGTGGTTGAGTCGCTGCGGCCCATCTTTGCGACCCTCGCCCCCGCCCCCGATCGCGGTTGGGGACGGACCGGCCCCAACGGCGCCGGTCACTTCGTGAAGATGGTGCACAACGGCATCGAATACGGGTTGATGCAGGCCTATGCCGAGGGCTTTGCCCTCATGGACGCCAAAGAGGAGTTCCAGCTCGACGTAGTTCAGATCGCTGAGATCTGGCGCCACGGCAGCGTGGTGCGCAGCTGGCTGTTGGACCTCACCGCCAACGCCCTCGAAGAGAATCCCGACCTCGAGGGGATTGCTCCTTACGTACCCGACTCAGGCGAAGGGCGCTGGACCGTGATCGAGGCAATCGACCTCAACGTGGCGGCTCCGGTAATAGCCCTGTCGTTGCTGCGCCGGATCGGCTCCCGGGATGAGGTCGATTATGCGGACAAGCTCTTGTCGGCGATGCGCAACCAGTTCGGCGGACACGCCATCAAGAAGGAGGCATAGCCATGGTCGATCCGCATGTATTCGTGATCCTCGGCGGCACCGGAGACCTTGCGGCACGCAAGCTGCTGCCGTCCCTGTACCGGATTACCGACAACGGCTCCGCCTACCCCGTGATCCTGGCCGTGGGATCACGACCCAACTCCGACGACGGCTATCAGCGATGGGCCGCTACGGCACTGGTGCGGGCAGGGATCGGTGCAGATGATGCTGCGACGTGGGCGCGACAGCATCTCCTCTACGAGCAGGTGGCCCGCGATGCCGCCAGCTTCGCCGGGTTGCGGAAACGGATCGAGCAGGTTGAGTCAGACCGCGGTCTACCGGGCAACAGGGCCTTCTACCTCGCCCTCCCGCCGGCGGCGTTCGCCCCCAACATCGACAATCTACGTGACTGCGGTCTGAACGACGGCCCGGGGTGGACGAGGCTCGTTGTCGAAAAACCCATCGGCACGGATCTGGAGAGCGCCCGCAGCCTGAACGAGACTGTGCGGGGGGCATTTGCCGAATCGCAGGTCTACAGGATCGACCACTACCTCGGCAAGGAGACGGTGCAGAATCTCCTCAACTTCAGGTTCACCAACCCCATGTTCGAGAGCCTGTGGAACAGGGATCGCATCGAGTCGGTGGAGATAGTCGTCGCCGAGGATCTCGGTATCGGGTCGCGAGCCGGTTACTACGACAAGTCGGGCGCGCTGCGGGACATGGTCCAGAACCATCTCACCCAACTCCTGGCGCTGATCGCCATGGAGCCGCCGAACTCGTTCGATGCGGAACGCATCCGCAACGAGAAGGTGAAGGTTGTCGAGGCCATTGCCCCAATCCAGCTCGAGAACGTTGTCTTTGGCCAGTACGGGCCGGGTTCGATCAACGGGGAAGCCGTGGTCGGGTATTGCGAAGAGGAAGGTGTTGCCCCCGATTCGACCACGCCGACATTCGTCGGAATCAAGACCTACGTGAACACCTGGCGCTGGGAAGGAGTTCCGTTCGTTTTGCGCACCGGGAAGCGGTTGCCAAAAAGGCTCACGCAAATAGCACTGACGTTTCGGGAACCGGCGCTGTGCTTCTTTCACGGCGTGCCGGATGGGTGCGAGGTGGCCAACAACATGCTCCTCATCACCCTGCAGCCCGACGAGGGGTTCTCTCTGGGGTTCAACGTCAAATCACCGGACACAGACACCAAGCTGGACGCACAGGCTCTGCGGTTCTCGTACTCCGACGTCTACCGGCGCCTTCCCGACGCCTACCAGACGCTGCTTCTGGACGTGATGAAGGGAGATCAGACTCTCTTTGTGCGAGCCGACGAGGTCGAAGCGTCGTGGAAGCTGTACCAGCCTCTCCTCGACCACCATCCTGCGCCGCACATCTATGCGGCGGGCACCTGGGGACCTGCGGAGCTCGAGCAGGGGATCGCGCTGTGCGGGAGTGAGTGGATGGGGAGGTAGTCGACACCTTCGCCGCTGATAGGCTGGTGTCCGTCATGGATCACCTCGATGTGTCGAGACGGGTTTATGAGCTGCTGGTGCGGATGGGGGGTCATCCGGCGCCGGCGATACGTGCCTGGACGGGTGAAGTGTGGGGCCCGGCCGACGCGGCGGCAACCATCGTGCTCAACAAGCCCGGCGGTCTACGATCGATGCTGCTCCCGCCCAACGATCTCTCGGCCGCCGAGGCCTACATCTATGAGGACGTCGACTTCGAGGGCGATCTCTACCAGCTGCTCCGGTTCGCCGCCGAGCTGTCCGAGGGCAAACGGAGCGTCGTCGCCACGGCCCGGCTCTTGAGATTGCTACGTCAGCTACCTGAAGATTCGAACCGCACCCAGGCCGACCAGCCGCAGTTCACCGGCCTACGCCATTCGAAGCGGCGCGACCGAGCCGCAGTCACCCATCACTACGACACAGGCAACAACTTCTTCTCGCAGTTTCTCGATCCGCAACTGGTGTACTCGAGTGCCGCCTTCCTGAGCCCTACCGACAGCCTCGAGACGGCACAGCAGCGCAAGCTCGATCTGATTTGCCGGAAGCTCAGACTGTCGCCGGGGATGCGTCTGCTCGACGTCGGCTGTGGCTGGGGCTCGCTGGTCATCCATGCGGCGCGCGACTACGGCGTCAAGGCGACCGGAATCACGCTCAGCGAGGAACAGGCAATCGAAGCTCGCCGACGGGTCGATGCGGCGCGTCTCACCGACCAGGTCCACATCGAGGTTCGGGACTACCGCGACCTTCGCGGCGAATTCGACGCAATCTCATCTGTGGGAATGGTGGAGCACGTCGGCCGCAAGGAGCTCGGCAACTACTTCAGCATCCTCCGCGAGTCTCTGGCTCCGGGTGGCCAGCTGCTCAACCACGGCATCGTCACTCGCGATCGCAAGCGCGGGCGCATCAAGCCCACCTTTGTCAACACCTACGTGTTCCCCGATGGCGAGCTGGCCAATGTGGACGAAGTGGTCGCCGCCGCCGAGGAGTCAGGTTTCGAGCTGCGCGATGCGGAGTCGCTGCGGGCCAGCTATGCGCTCACCCTGCAGGCTTGGGTCACGAACCTCGAGGCAAGCCGCGTTGAGGCCGTCGCCGCCACTTCGGAACAGACCTATCGGATCTGGCGGCTATACATGGCCGGATCCGCAGTTGCCTTCGACCGAGCCGCCATCAGTGTCTATCAGTTACTGCTCAGCGATCCCACCCGGCCCTGGACCTACGGACGGCATCATCTCTTGGCATCTGATGACGGCTAATGGCCCAAAGGGCCATTAGCTTGGGAGTTTCGGCTT
>JASJBC010000092.1 GCA_030066715.1 Acidimicrobiia bacterium | reverse complement strand
TGATGAATGTGAGTGGGCTGAGGATGTCATTGAGTGTGAAGTCGGCGACCTCCTCGAGGGCCTGCACGACGACGGTGTTGCCGAGGTCGAAACCCGGCCACGCCGTACCGCTCACGGTGACGTCCACCTCGAGCTCGACTGCGGGCTGCAACGGGTTGCCGCAGAAGCAACGCACCCGGGGAATGCCGAACGCATCCACGAGGACTGCGGTGCCCGCCTGGAGGACGGAGTTGATCGGATTGGCTATTCCGTCACGGAAGCCATGGTTGGTGACTCGGGTGTCCACCTGCAGGATCACATCCGTGAGGCTGCGCACGAACTCCGGGATGTCGTCAACATCGATCTCCTGCACACCCGCCCAGGCAGCGGCCTTGTCGAGATTCTCCTGCATGAAGGCAATCAAGGCCTCCTTGTCGCAGGTACTCAGGATCTCGGTGCCGCCATAGAGCCCGGGAGCGGCGCCGGATACCGTCGAGACAACGGCCCCCGCCGTATCGACCGGATCCTCCGGAATGACTTCGTCGGGGTCGGGGACCGGCACATCCGGGATGCTCTCGATCCCGGGAATCTCGAGCTCAGGGAAGTCGATCTCGGACAACTCCCCGACTGGTGGGTTGAGTAGCCCGACTACTTCATCGACCACCGCTGTGTCGACCCCCGCCACCGTCGGCATAGCAAGCGGCCCCGGCACGAGCGACGGCGTGAAGGGATCGATGCCGGTCGAAGCCACGGGTTCGGCAAAGACCTCGCCGAGGTTGGGTCCCTCCTCGTCACCCCCGGTCAGCAACACGAGACCGGCCACGATGGCGACAACGGCGGCTCCCAGCCCGAGCAACGGCCACAGCATCCCCGCCTTCTTCTTGCGCCGCGATGGCGGAGGTGGTGGTGGGGCGGCCGCTGCCGGTGGCGGTGGCGGCGGCGGTGGCGAACCCGGTGGCGGTGGAGGTGGTGGGGGCGGAACGGCGTCCCCGGCCGCTGCCTGAGCTGCCATGAACTGCTCGGCCGTCAGCGTGGCGTCCATTGCCGCAGCGTCACCAGGAGGGACGGCGGTCGCTGCCGGCGCAGGTGGGGCTGCACCGGAGGCCGCTGCCTGGAGTGCCTGCTTCCACTCGGTGGCATTGGCGAAACGATCGTCGGGGTTGCGCGAGAGAGCCTTGGTGATCGCGTCGGCAAGGGCAGGCGGAGTGTCGGGACGGAGCAGCCCAACCGCCACCGGCGGCGCAGCGGCTTGAGCCTTGATGACCTCGGCCAGCGAGTCGAACGCGTAGGGAACCCGACCCACCAGCATCTCGTAGAGGATCACGGCTGCGCTGTAGACATCGGTCCGCTCGTCGACTCTGCCCTCTGCCTGCTCCGGCGCCATGTAGTGCGGGGTCCCGGTGGCGACCGTCGTCTTCGACTCAGCGATCGACTTGGCGATGCCGAAGTCGGCGAGGACGAGCTGGGGCTCGTCGGTGCCCGGGACGCTCTGGAAGAGCACTGCCGATGGCTTGAGATCACGGTGCACGATGTCGAGGGCGTGGGCGGCTTCGAGACCGGTGGCGATGGACAGGCTGGTATTGACGGCCTCATCGACGGTGAACTGGCGTCTGGTCACGGTGCGCTCGTGGATTCGATCCTCCAGCGAGCCCTGGTCCGCAAGGGCCATCACCAGATACGGGCGTCCGTCCTCGAGCACATCGATGTGGTGGATCCGCACGATGTTGGGTGACTGTGCCCGCCACAAGATGCGGGCTTCGTCCAGGAATCTCTGTCTGACGTCGTCGTCGTGTACCCAGTTCTCGGCAAGAACCTTGATTGCGACATCGACACCCAACTCGTCATCGTGTCCCAACCAGACGGTGGCAAATGCCCCACTCCCCAACATCCGCTCTATTTGATAGCGGCCGATGTTCTCCACGACGGCTCCGCTCTGTAAGGGGCCATCGCGACCGATGGCCACAACTAATGCCAACTCTACGGAGCCGGGACGCAACACGGAAATCAATAGCAACTCGGTGTTGGTTATCCGGGGCGGGCCACACCACGAGACCCGGCAAGACGGAGGGGCGCCCGACGGGCGCCCCTCCGTTGCTTCTGTCTTCGTTGCGAGCTAGCCCAGCGCTCTGCGGAAGAATGCGGCGATCTGGCCTCGAGTGAGGAGATCGTCCGGGCAGAAGTTGTCGTTGTCGGGTGGATTGCAGCCCTTGGTGATCCCGGCTTCCGCCAGGCGGTTGATCGACGCCTCGAACAGATGACCATCGTCATCGCTGAAGAAGTCGGTCGTTGTGTCCGCCAGATCGAGAGCGCGGTCCATCATGGCTGCCATCTCTCCCCGGGTCACGAGCCCGGCGGGGCAGAAGTTGTCGCCCGCCGCGTTGCACCCGAAGGTGATGCCCGCTTCGGCAATCCGGTTGATGTCGTTCTCGAACACCGAGTCGTCATCATCCGTGAAGTAGTCCGTTGCCGTCCCCGGTAGATCCAGGGCTCTTGCGATCATCGCCGCAAGCTGGCCCCGGGTCAGGCTGTCATTGGGGCAGTACATGTCGTTGGTCGGCGGGTTGCACCCGAAGGTGATTCCGGCGCTGAACAGCCATTCGATGTCGGCCTCGAAGATCGAGAAGTCGTCATCAACGAAGTCAGTTGCCGTTGCCACTTCAAGGCTCAGCCCGTCTGACAAGTTGCCCTGGGCATCCATCGCCTTGACCGTGAACTCGTACGTGGTTCCTCCTTCGAGGTCCGCCACATCGAACTCGTAGGTCGGGGAGACGTATACCTGGATACCACCGAGCGGCGCGTCCGGGATGACCTCGCCGATGTGCACCCCGTCCTGGTAGACGCGGTACCCGGTGACCGCACGGTCATCGGTGGCGCCGTCCCAGACGAGCGTCAGGCTGTTCGCCAACACATCAACCGCTGTCAGACTTTCACCATCGACCGGTGGTGTGACATCCCCGACGGCGAGGTCGACGCTCGAGGTCTCCTCGTTGGCGCCGGGCAGGTTCACCGAGTGGGCTACGTCGTTGGTGATATAGGTTCCCTCGGTGCCGGCATCAACCGTCACGTCATAGGTCAGAACGACGGGGTCGCTCAAGCCGGGCGTGAGGTCGAAGCACACCTGGTAGCCGCTGCTGATGACGCCGGTGGAGTCGGCGTTGTTGAGCAGCGCTTCACCGGCGGTGCCGGTTGCGTTCTCAACACCGATGGTTCCCACCGGGGTACTGCTCACGTTGTCGAACGCGATAACGGCCTCGTAGTAGCCGGGCGTGTTGTCCAACGTGGCGATCACGAACTCGAGATCCATGACGGATGCCGGATCGCCGAAGGCCGCGATGTCGTCGATCTCCACGATGGCAACATCCGGTCCGGCGGAGGCCAGGCTCACGCCCCGGTTGGTTGGGCCGTCGTAGATGATCTCGAAGTCGTGCCAGAAGCCCGCAAACAGGTTGTTGGGTGCGGTGCTGTCCGGGATGACCTGCGGTGTCCACGGCGAACCGCCGTAGCCGTCACCAAAGAGGACCAGTCCGTCATCGGCGAAGCTGAGCCCCGAGTACTCATCGTCGAAGAACGTGAACGGATTCAGGGAGCTGAAGGCGCTCCACTCCATCGAGTCCCCGCTGATCGACGAGTCGGTGGGGAAGTACGCCTCGAGATCGAGATACCCCCCGAACCCGGTGTCACACATCGGATCGGTATCGCTGTCCGTGATCGTGTAGAACGACTCACCGGCAGCCGGCATCAGTCCACTCCAGGTGAGTGCGCCGTCGCTACGCAGGCTCAGGCCACCCGTGGCAGAACCGGGGACGTAGGTCACGCCCTCGGGAACGAAATCCTCGACTTCGTAGACGAGGTCCTCGGATGACGGGTTGGGATGCACGGTGATCGTGTACGTCACTGTGTCGCCGGGTTCGGCAGTGCCCGGCGTGACCGACTTGGTCACGTCGTTGCCGACACGGTCGAGGTCGACGTCGATGACGCCGATGTTCCCGGCGGTAGCGGCGCCGGTGCCCAGGCTGAAGGCTCCGTACCACTTGTCGCCCTGTGCCATCTCATCGTCCCAGAGGACGCGAATGTCGAACGGGTCGAGCGACGGGTGTTGCGCCGGGCCGGCGACGAGCATATTGCCCGCATCTCCGGCGACGACGGCGGTCGACAGCGACAGCGCGTCGGTGGCTCCCGAGGAAGCCCAGTTCTGCACCAGAACCCAGTAGGTCCCTTCGATCGGGTTGTCGATCGAGCAGTACTCGGCGGCGCTGCCGGTTGCGCTCATGCAGACCAGCGACGCCTCGCCCGGTGTGTCACCGGTGCCGACGAACAGGTCTAGGTCGGGAGACGTTGTGTCGTACGTCTCCGCCACCAGACGTTGCGCGTCTGGCGGAATGTCGACCGTGATGAACTCAACAGTGCCATCGCCGATATTGTCGAATGCATCCCCGTTGGTTTCGTCCTCATCCAGCATCATCTCGGTCACGTCGCCCTTGACGAGCCCGAAGGTCTCGACAGTGAGTTGCGTGATCTCGATCGCCGTGAGGTCCTTCACTATCTCTGAGCCGGCATCGCGGCGGGCATCGATCTCGATCAGGTCCGGGATGTCCCCTGTCGACGGCTGAACAGCCACCGGCATATTCGAGACCGGCACACCAGTACCGGTGAGGGTCACCTCGCCGAAGGCCCAGACGTTGCTGGGCGCACCGGTCACGTCTGCGGTGACGGTGATGGTTGCGCTCTCGTCCTCAGCCAGCGTGACCGTCGTCGGAGTGACGTCGAGGACCACGCCGCCGCCGGCCGTTGCCGTGACGTCCCACGTGCCCGCAGTTGTCGCCGTGACGGTCCGCTCCCAGGAGCATTCGAGGACACACTGGCTGTTCGCCATGTTGGGAACGTTCAGGGTCTTCGGGTCGCCGCCGGACGCAGGGTCGGCTGCCAGGTAGTTGGCGTATGTCTCGTCCATGAGCAGACCGGCTGAGTTGGCATCGCCGAGCACGACGAGCCCGCTACCCATCGCAAACGGGGTGGCGGGGGTGACCGCGTCGTTGTCGAGGATGCTCGTGTTGCCGGTCAGCATCAGCGCCGATTGGATCTCTGCCGGTGTCCACGACGGGTTCTGTTGCATCAGCAGGGCGCCGGCGCCGGCCACGTGCGGGCTGGCCATCGACGTGCCGCTGATCATGTCCCACTTCACCTCGTCGTTGATCCCGTATGCGGCGAGGATGTCGACACCTGGGGCCACGACGCTCGGGGACAAGATGTCGATAGCGCGGTTCTCACCACGTGATGAGAAACCGGCCATGATGTCGGCCCGGGTCGGATCCTGTGTGTAGACGCCGGCGGTGATCGTGGCCGTGTGGCCGCTACCGGTCGCCAGCCATGCCTTCAGGGCCACACCGTCGTCGTAGCTGATGTGGGACGCAGGGAGGAAGTGCGGGTCTGCGTTTATCGAAGCTGCGTTCGCCTCGTTGTTGGCGTGGATCAGACCGCCTGCGCCACCGGCAAGGACGTTGGCACCCTTGTCGACGCGCGCAATCTGGCCCCGGTCACAAATGACGATCTCGCCGCTTGTCCAGGTACCCGCCGGGAACGGTGTCAGGCAGAGGCCGTCTCCGAAGTCGCCTGCGTAGACGACCGGGGCCGGGCCGTAGCCGTCGGTGAAGGCGTTGCCGGTGATGGTCGCCAGAGCGGAGTCGCCGCCGCTGAAGCTGACCTCGTTCACCCAGGTACGGGAGTGCGTCGTAGCGCCGACGGCGGTCAGCCACGGGGCATCCGCGGGGGATCCCACAGTGGCGGCGCTGGGGCCGTCATTGCCTGCAGAGGTGGCAACGAAGATGCCCGCCTCGCGCGCATTCAGGAAGCCAACGGTGTCGAAGTCGTTCCACACGTCGGATGCCGACGGCGAGCCGATCGAGTAGTTGATGACATCGACGCCGTCTGCGATTGCCTGATCTATCGATGCAGTCAACGCAGAGCCGGTGCAGCAGCCTGCATACGCAATGATGTTTGCGTGTGGCGCAACACCGGAGATGTCGATGGACTCGGCGGAGCGCGCCGGACCCGAAACGGATGCGGTGAGCATGTTGCCCGCCACAGTGCCGGCCGTATGCGAGCCGTGACCGTCGTAGTCGATCGGTGAATCGGCGCTCTCGGCGGCATCGACGGACTCGTAGCCCCAGGCACCGATCAGCTTGTCGTTGCAGGGGAATGTTGGGTCATATGCCTTGATCTCGGCGGTGCCCGTGTTGGCCGGATCGCAAACCCCGAAGAGCTTCCCCTTTGGGTTGGTGTGGTCGTAACCGTCTCCACCAATGTCGGCAAACGACGGATTACTGGGATTGATCCCAGTGTCGATGATCCCGACGACGATTCCCTCGCCGCAGTTCGTTCCCGCAGAGCAGTCGTCCGGGTCCCAGATGTCCGGTGCTCCGATCCAGGCCGGGCCGGTGTCGGTCTGCAACTCACGCTCGAAGTCTGGTTGCACGAAGGCAACGCCCGGCAACTTCATGATGCGTGCGGCCTCCTCCGGCGTCAGCCAGACGGCCATACCGTTGTTGCTCTTTGTATATGTGAATCTCACATCGGCGTCATGGCCGATTGTCTTCTCCATACGGGCGATGAACGTCGCCTGCTCCGCTTCGAGATACTCCACATACGCAACGCTCTCCGGTGCGGTGACGTCGAGCTTGCGATCACCGGTGGCGACGGGACTGGTGGCCTGGAGGCCAACAATGCCGCCACGGTATGAGGCAAGCGGTGCGTCATCGAGGCGGATCAGGAAGATCCCTTCCTCGGCGCCCTTGAGCGGGGATTCGGCGACGACCTCCGCCGTGACCTGTTCGATCTGAACCTTGGGGCTCATGCGAAGGGTCGTGGCGCGGGCCGAGGCATCGTCGGATGCCGGTGCCGTTGCGGATGCGGGTACTGCGATGGAGAAGATGAGAACCAGTGTCGAAATGAGTGTGATCACTCGTCGAGACACTTCAGGGCCCCTTTCATTCCACCTAGTTTCCCCTTGTCGCCCGGGCCCAGCGTGTGCCTCCGAAAGGGTCTCCACCCGATCCACGCCCCTCCCCGGCGAATATGCACGTTAGCTGGTTCAAGTTTTGCGTCTCAATCCGGATGTGAATCAGCGTGGCATGGGTTTCTGCCGCCTTTCCCCGGGAACCCACATAGCGGGTCGAGTCGTCATAGAGTCGTTAAAGGGAGGAAATCAAGTGAAGACTCTTGCGACGATTGGATTGGCTCTAGCGCTCGGGGTTGCGGCGTGCGGCGGAGCGGCTGAGGAGACCGCCGAGCAGCCCGCGGCCGCCACGACGATGCCCGCACCGACGCTGACGACGCGCGGCGTGGTCACGACGACTTCATCGGCCGACGTGGCAGAGGAGCCTATTGTCGAAGAGACGACGGCACCCACCACCACCACGACCGAACCAGGAGGAGAAGAAGTGGCAGAGCCCGTGATATCTCATCCCGACGCCGATGTTGCGATCGCGATGACCGATCTGGCAGCGAGGTTTGAGTTCGCCGCAGACGACATCTCCCTCGTGAGTGCTGAAGAAGTCACCTGGCGCGACGGGAGTCTGGGATGCCCTCTCCCCGACATGAGCTACACACAGGCGCTGGTGAATGGTCGGCGCATCGTGCTTGCAGCCGGGGGAGCGCAGTACAACTACCACTCCGGGGCGGGACGCGAGCCCTTCTTCTGCGCCAAGCCGGCCGAGCCAATCGGGGACGGCACAGACCTCTAGGTATTTGCTCCGGGCCGGGCAACCAGAGAACGCAGAGAGGGCGCCCCAGGGGCGCCCTCTCGTTACTCGTTGTTTGCTGCCGTTCAGCGGTTATCGACCTCGACCAGGGTCAGGCCGATCAGACCGCTTGCGTCCGCATGCGAGATGGCACCGAGATGCCACTCGCCGGCGGCCGCGCCGGTCCAGCTGATGTCAACAGGCTCAACTGCACCGATGCTGGCGGATGCCGGGGCGCCGTCGACAGACATATTGCCGCCGGGTGTCGCAGAGACGATCCAGGCGTACAGCGTGTAGTCGACCGTTGGCTCCACCGTCTGCCAACCGTGCACGTAGAGAGTCCACGTGTCATCCGGCGGTAGCACGACATCGATCACCTCGTCCGTTCCACCCAACGTGCTCGACGCAACTATGTTGCCAGCCGAGTCGGCGAGGAACAGGTCGAGGTCGACGTCAGGACTCGGGACCGCATCCGGCGGAATCGCAAACCGCGCAAAAGCAGCACCACTGGTGGTGAACTCGTGCTCGTTGCTGAATCCATCAGTCGGATCAAATGACTGATCCGGGTCCTGAGCCACAGTGTCGTTGATCACGACTGCGCTCTCGAGCCCATGGGCGGCTGCGGAGTAGTCGCCGGTGTAACCGAACGTCACATCGAACGACGTGCTGCCGTCGACGCCGGAACCGCTCACCGCCGCCGGGGCGCTGAACAGCTGGGCACGCACCGCGATCGGTGAGTACGCCTCGTAGGGCCCACTCTTCCAAGTGAGGCTCCCGAAGGCCCAATCACCGATGACCGCACTGCCCGTAGCCGTGATAGTCACGGTGTAGGAAGCGCTGCCTCCCGCTGTCACGTACAGGCTTCTCGGGTAGACCTCGACTTCGTAGCCTGCGGGTGCGTCAACGTACGGGCGCCACACGAGCGGGCGACCAGCGACGTTCGACACCGTGCGAGTGACGGTCTGTGACCCTGCCAACTCGGCGATACCGATTGACGGGAGATTCAGATCACTGGCGTCGGTGGGCACACCTGCCGCTTCCAGCGATGCGCACGTCGCTGCCGGATCACTGAAGATCTCGGGAGCCGCGTCGCAGAGGAAGCCCAGGTAGTCGTTGAACCCAGCGTCGTAGACGAGACCCGGATTGAAGATCGAGCCGGGAGCTCCGGCGCGACCGCTCGGATCAACGTGTCCGGCGCCCATGTCGAACGGATCTGCCGGAGTAACGCCGTCTTCCTTCATGACGTCCTGGTAGGCGGTTGTCATGATGGCCGACTTCGCTGCTGCCGGTGACCAGCGTGGGTGTGCCTGCTTGATCAGGGCGAAGACGCCGGCAATATGCGGGCTGGACATCGACGTTCCGCTGATTGCCTGGAACAACTGGCCGGGTGCACCGGTGATCGGTGTCGGCGTGTTGCCGGCGAGAACGTTGACACCAGGGGCCGTGATATCCGGCTTGATGACGTCCTCGGCCACCGAGTTCGAACCGCGCGACGAGAAGCTCGCCATCCACGGAGCGTCGATCTCGGTGAACACACCGCCATTGATCTGGGCCACGGCCGCCGCACCTGCGGTGGCGATGTAGTCCTTGATCACAAGGCCGTCGGTGTTGTTGATATGGACGCTGGGCACGAAGTGGTTGTCCGTGACCTCGGACTGCGCATCGCTGGCGTTGTACAGGATCATGCCTGCACCACCGGCCTCGTAGACGGCCTGGCTCTTGTCAACGCGGGCGATTGCACCACGCAGACAGAGAACGATGTTGCCATCCACGACTGCAGGATCGAGCGCACCGATATTGCACAGCTCATCGCCTGCATCGGCCGCATCGACGAGCGTGAGCTCGTCTGTTCCAGCGGTGATCGATGCTCCGAAGAACTCCCAGCCGTCGCTCGACGAGGCAGAGCCCTCGAACGTACGGTCCTGCGTGCTCGCACCAACAGATGTGAGCCACGGCACCGAAGCGGGGCCGCCAATCGTTCCGTCGCTCGGACCGCTGTTGCCGGCCGAGGTGGCGACGAAGACGCCCGCATCGGCTGCAAACAGGTAGGCAATGTCGTCCGGTCCGGTGAGGCTGGCGCCGCCACCGACGGAGTAGTTGATCACGTCGACCCCGTCCAGGACTGCTTGGTCGATCGAGGCTGCGAGGTCAGAACCGAAGCCGCCCAGTGCTCCGAGACCCTTGTATGCGATGATCCGGGCGCGCGGGGCAACACCGGAGAGTGTGCCGCGGTCGACGCCGAAGATCTCGGCTTGCACGCCTGCGTTGCCACCGGCGGTGGATGCAGTGTGCGTGCCGTGGCCGTCGTCGTCACGGGCTGAGTCGTACTCATACGACTCGGCACCGATCAGCGCCCGGTATGTCGGCAGGATCTGACGGGCGCCGATCAGCTTGTTGTTGCAAGTGAACGGTGCGTCGTCTGGGTTGTGGGCCGTGTTGCCGAAGTCGCAGGCCGAGTAGACCGACTCGTCCAGATTGAGACGGTTGAGCCGACGGTAGGAGCCGTCATCCGCAAAGCTGGGATGCTCCGGCCAGATACCCGAGTCGATGACGCCGATGACGACGTCCTCACCGGTGTATCCCCTCGCCCAGGCGCCACCGCGATCAGTGAGGCCGAGGAAGCTCCCGGAGTTGTCCGTGGTCAGCTGCCGCATCGTGTCCGGCATCACCAGCAACACGTCGGGCGTTGCGGCGAGCCGCTCTGCTTCCTCATGCGTGATGAGGGCGCTGAACCCGTTGGCTGCGTTCGTGTACTCGTTGACCTTCTTCCTGGCATCGATTCCGGCGCTGCGAAGAGCCCGATCGTGGCTGCTGCGCAGTTCGGCTCGAGCGTTGCGGGCGCTGCTGCTATTCAGCGCTTCTTGGTCGAAAGAGGCCAACAGCGGTTCGCCGCGCATAACGACGATGTAGCTGTCGTATTCGCCCTTCTCGACTTTTGGCGTGTCGACGGTGTCTGCCGCCGTCCCCGCCCCTGCTGCCGGCGACATTACCGCCAGCATCAGTGACAGGGCGCCAAACAATACGAGCATGCGTTTGAGCACTACTTCATTCCCCTTCCCCCAGGCGATCTGCCTGGGCTCCAATCCGCCGTCGACCGCCCAGCACGTGGGCTGAGCCGGCGGCGTACTGCTCAGGGCTTCCCTCGGTCAGCGCGCAGAGTGAAACCACTCGTCGTGACACAAAGGGCCCCTTCCCTTCTTCGATGAGGGCGCGAAGCAAGCCAACCCGCAGGTGCCTCCTGGCAGTGCAGACCTCCCTCTCTTACGCCGACGAGGCTAGTCAGAAATCCTTAGTTCGGGTGACCATTTTTGTGACTAGTACCTTGCGGCCAACTATCCGGAGACCATCGATACAATTCTCTCTATGAACAACATCAAGACAGCTTTGTTGCTCGGCTTCCTGGGGGGTCTCTTCGTGGCCGTCGGCTACGCCCTCGGCGGAGGCAGTGGTGCTGTGGTCGCGCTCGCTTTTGCGGCGATATTCAACTTCGGCGTCTACTGGTTTTCCGACCGCATGGCCCTCATGGCCGCCCGGGCGCGGCATGTCGAAGAGCATGAGATGCCCGAGGTCTACGCAATGGTGCGTAGCCTTGCCCAGCGCGAGAACATGCCGATGCCGCGCATCTACTTCATCGAGTCACAGCAGCCGAACGCCTTTGCCACCGGCAGGAACCCGAAGCATTCCGCCATCGCGGTCACCAGGGGCATCCTGGACATAATGAACCGAGCCGAGTTGGAGGGCGTCCTCGCCCACGAGCTGGCCCACGTGCGCAACCGGGACATCCTCATCTCCACTATCGCCGCGACAGTCGGTGCTGCGCTTTCCTTCCTCGCCCGCATGTACTTCTGGGGCGGGATGGGTCGCCGTCGCGACAACAACGGCGCCTCGCTCATCATTGGGTTGGTGGCGATGATCCTGGCCCCACTGGCTGCAGCCGTGATCCAGATGGCAATCAGCCGCTCCCGCGAGTACCAAGCCGATGCATCCGGGGCCGAGTCGACGGGCTCACCGATGGCGCTGGCCAGTGCCCTCGCCAAGCTCGATCGTGGGTCGCAGATTCCCATGAATGTCGATCCGGCGGTCTCGCAGCTCTTCATCACCGATCCGCTCAAGGCATTTGGCAGCCGACGCCAGGGTGGAGGCTTCGCCAGGATGTTCAGCACCCATCCCCCAATCTCGGAGCGGATTGATCGGTTGGAGAAGATGCAGATGGGTATCCGCTGACCAGCCGGTTCTGCGCAGACTGAGACGGCTTTTTTCTTTGCCTGCGGGTGGGCTAACGTACGGTGCCGCTCTGACGAGCGGCACTCTGCTGGGATGCCCGAGCGGCCAAAGGGAGCAGACTGTAAATCTGCCGGCAATGCCTTCGGAGGTTCAAATCCTTCTCCCAGCACAAAGGCGCTAAGCGAGGCGGCCGCGGCTGCCTTTCCCCGGCGCATGGTGTGGGATTAACCTTCCACGCTATGCCCTCTTAGCTCAGTGGTAGAGCGCCTCCATGGTAAGGAGGAGGTCGTGGGTTCAATCCCCACAGAGGGCTCGGCCAAACTGGTGGTTAGCCACTAGCTTGCCCAGAGTTTCGTCAAGACGTTGATGAAGCGCCGTAGGCGCTTCATCCAATGTCAAAGCGAAGCTTTGACACGGCGGCGTAGCTCAGTTGGTAAGAGCGCGCGACTCATAATCGCGAGGTCGGCAGTTCGAGTCTGCCCGCCGCTACGCACCAGGAGGGTGCCGGACAAGTGCCGTGGAGGATCGTTGCAATGGCGAATCCGCGGCCGGGAGACAACTGACGAGCCGGAAACTGGGGTAGTGCAGCACACTCCCGGAAAGACCGCTATCCACAAGGGAGCCAAAGATGGCTAAGGAGAAATTCGAGAGGACGAAGCCGCATGTGAACATCGGCACCATGGGTCATATTGATCATGGGAAGACGACGTTGACGGCTGCGATCACCAAGGTGCTGGCTGAGGCT